>NZ_WPCA01000059.1 GCF_009741825.1 Halapricum sp. CBA1109 | reverse complement strand
GCGGCTCCCGAGCGGTTCACCACGGTCACGGTGTAGTGGCTGGACCCGACCGACGACGGCAGGTCGACGCGCCGACCGATCTCGCCGCTGCTGTTGCTCTCTCTCGACCAGTCGGTCGACGGTCGACCCGAGTATGCTGTCGGTCCGACTGCCGCCCTGCCAGCCGACGATGAGCGCGTTCGAGTCGTACTCCGCGACGGCGGCAAGCAGGCCGTCGGCGACCGAGCGGCCGACGACGAGGTCCCGTTCGACGCTGACGCCCGCGGGCGGGTCGGCCCGCGCGAGGAGGTCACGGCTGTCCCCGGCGAAGTCCCGGCGGATGGTGTCGTCGCTGAACAGTCCGAACGGCGAGTCGTGGGGCTTGACGACGACGGTGACCAGCCTGACCGTCCCGTCGGTGAGGGCGCTTGCGGTCCGGACGAGTTGCTGGACGTGATCCGGGTCGGCGACGGCGACGAGTACGTCCCCCTCGGCCGCGTGCGTGTTCATTCTCTACTCGTTCGCCGCCAGCGGGAATAAGCGTTGGTACCGCACCGACTTTCAGATCCTGAAGCGCTGACCGGACGGATTTATCCGTGGGTCCCGTCTCCCCGGCCGTGGGCACGACGGTCGACATCGCGCGGCGCTCGCCCCTCCCGGTCAGCACCGGCAGGCGGCCGGAGTCTCCGGGGTTTTTGGTGTCGCCGGGGGAACGGTGGGGCGATGAGTGACGAGGACCTCGCGGCGGTCGCCTCGCTGCTGGAGGACGACTACGCCCGCGAGATCCTCGCCCACACCAGCGTCGAGACCCACTCGGCGACCGAACTCGCCGAGGCCTGCGGGGCCTCCGAGCCGACCATATACCGCCGACTGGAGGAGTTGACCGAACACGACCTGTTGGAGGTTGACCGGCAACTGGACCCGGACGGCCACCACTTCAAGACCTACCGGGCGAACCTCCAGCGCGTCACGGTCGAACTGGACGACGGTGAGTTCACCGTCGAGATAACGCGGGTCACCGACCCGGCGGATCGGTTCACGAAACTGTACGACGAACTCAGATGATCCCGACAGCCCTCGCTCTCGGCGCCGGCCAACTGACCGCCGTGAGCCTCTTCGCCGGCGTCGCCGTCTCCGTCGCGCTCGCGCTGTTGATCGCTGTCCGTGCGTTCGGGGGCTACCGACGCACCCGAAACCGGCGGCTGCTCGCGCTTGCGGTCGGCCTCCTGTGTATCGTCGCCGTTCCGAAAGTCGTCAACATCGGCCTGTCGGCCGCGACCGAGTTGGACCCGACCCTCGTAAACGTCCTCGCTGACGGCTATCGCGTCGCCGGCCTCACGGTGATCCTCGTCTCTATCTACGCCGGAGGTGGTGGCGAGTGACTCTCCCCCTCCAGAGCGTGACCGTCAGCGCCGAGAGTGTCTGGTTCGCGGTGCTCGCTCTCGGCGTCGTCGTCGGGAGCCTCGTCGCCTATCAGGCCTTCCGGGGCTACCGGCGCAACGACAGCCGTCCGATGCTGTTTCTGGCAGTCGGCCTCGCCCTCCTCGGACCGGTCCACTTCCTGCTGTCGCTGGCCCCGCTTTCGGCCGCAGCCGTCGGCGTCGCCCTCCAGACGGTCGACGTACTCGGACTGCTCGCCGTCGGCTACTCGCTGACGAGAGCCTAGAACAGCCCGTCTACGTCGCTCTCGCGTTGCTCCCGCCGACCGACGTGTTCGCCCAGTCGCTGGGCGGCGATGCCGCGGCTCTCGGGCTCCCGGACGAAGTCGAACAGGAGACTCACGAACGGCGACCGGCCGCGCTCGTCGACGTCTTCGCGGGCGTATTCGGCCGCCTGTTCGAACACCGCCTCGTCGTACCCGAGCGCTTCGGCGAGGACGGGTGCCGCTATCACCGTCGCCTCGAAGCCGAGGTCCGCCAGCGACGGCTCGATACCTTCGAAGGTAATGGGCGGCGGGAACGATTCGCCAGGGTCTTCGGGGTCGGCCGCGACGGCGGCGAGCCCCTCTCTGACCGGGCCGAGTGCGACCCCCTCGAAGGAGTCGCCCGCGCCGTCTACGTAGTCGGTCGCACTCTCGGCCAATCCCGCCGCGCCCTCGGGGTTGTCCTGTGTCACGTGGTACACCGCCGCGGTGAACTGGATCAGTCCTTGGAGGGCGTCCTTGCGGTCGCCGTCCGGGAGGGAGAGCCAGCGCTCCTCCCACGCGTCGTGGGCGGCGTGGTAGTGGCCGGCGTTGTAGACGGCGGCCCCGGCCCAGAGGTGCGCCTGCATACCCGGCCGTTCGCCGGCCACGCGAATGTGCCTTTCGCGACCGGCGAGTCCATCGTGACGGTACCGGAGAGCGACGCCGCCCTACTCGATGTAGACCGCGGGGCGGAACGGTTCGGCCTGTCCCGCTTTGCCGGCGGGGTCCGGCGGGTCGTCGTCCTCGGCGTACACCTCGACGGTGGCGTCGAACTCCGCCGCGAGGAACTCGCTCGCGGCCTCGTAGACGGCCTGTTCGTCAACCTCGGTCATCGCGGCCAGCGTCTTCTCGTCGCGTTCGCGGACGACACTGACCATCGCTTGTGCGAGGTCGTTGACGGCGTCACCTTTCTCCCGGAGCGCCTCGTCTTGCATCACCTCGCCCATCACCGCGCCGACGTCCGGGCCGGTGTCGACCACCGTCTCGAACACCGTGTGCTTCCAGTCGGCGGCGACGTACAGCCTGACCGTCTCGGGGTCGGTGTCGGTCACGTCGGCGATGTCGGCCACGTCGTCGAGGACGTCCTCGATCAGCGACTCCTCGACCTCCGTGCGGGTCGACTGGAACTCGGGGTCGGGGGTCGGCCACGCGGCCTCCTCGACGGCCTCGCCCGTCAACTGCTCGTGGAGTTCGTTCGCCAGGAACGGGACGAAGGGCGCGAGCAGGCGCAGGCGGACCCGCAGGACCTCCCGGAGCGCCCACTTCGCGCCGGGGCGGTCGGTGTCGGTCCGGCGGCGGTACCACGTGAGGTACTCGTCGAACTCGTAGAACGCGGCCTGTGAGGCGCTGCGGGTCTCGAAGCGCTCCATCGACTCGGTGGCCGCCTCGACGGTCCCCTGGAGCTTCGAGAGGAGCCAGTGGTCGATGTGCTGGAGGTCCTCGCGGGCGCCTCGGGCACGTCGGTGTCGACGACGGCCTGTGCGCGGTCGTGGAACCGGTTTAGCTGGTCGCGGGTCGTCGACACCTGGTCGGCCCGCCAGTCGAAGTCCTGCCACGGCTCGGCGGAGTTCAACAGGAAAAAGCGGACGGTGTCGGCACCGTACTCCTCGATGGCCTCGCCCGGCAGGACGACGTGGCCCTTCGAGGAGGACATCTTCTTGCCCTCAAGCAGGCCCATCCCCATCACGGTGATGCCCTGTGGCCAGTCGGGTTCCTCGAACAGTTCGGCGTGGTGATAGAGGTAGAACGTGAGGTGGTTCTGGATGAGGTCGTTGCCCGAACACCGGACGTCGACGGGATACCAGTACTCCCACTCCTCGCGCAACTCCAGCGCCCGCTCGTCCGGGTCCTCGACGGCCTCGGGACCGTAGAACAGCGTGTCGAAGAAGGCCCGGTCCATCGCCTCGGCCGGCACGTCCTGTAGGCGGTGGGCGATGGTGTAGTAGGACATGTAGATGGTCGAGTCGCTCAGCGGTTCGATGACGAAGTCGTCGTCGAACGGCAACCGCGTCCCCAGCCCGTAGTTGCGGATGGCGGGCCACTCCTCCAACCAGTCGATGGTGTGGTCGTACTGCTCGCGGGTGCTCTCGGGGATAGCGGTCAACTGGTCGACGGCCGCGTGGGCTTTTTCGCTCCACTCGTCGTCGTTGTACCGCAGGAACCACGTGTCCGCGCGGGCCACCTCGACGTCGCCGCCACAGCGACAGACGACCTCCTCGGTGAACTCGTACATCAGGTCGAACAGCCCTTCCTCGCGGTAGTGGTCCCGGAATCGCTCGCGGACGTCCTCGATGACCTCGCCGGCGAACTCGCCGTAGGAATCGAGCAACTCCCCACTGTGGAACTCGTCCTGATAGAGGTCCGCGGTGACTTCTTCCAGTTCGGGGTCCTCGCTGGAGTCGATGCCCGCGGACTCGACGGCGTCGCGGGCCGGAATCTCGCCGTACCCCTCGATTTCGAGGATGGGGACCGGTTCGATGGCGTCGACCTCGTCGGGGTCGATACCGAACTCGGCCATCCGGTCGTCGTCGGCCTTGGCCTCCTGTAGCGCGAGGTAGTCGTCGGGGGAGTGGGCGGGCACGGACATCACGACGCCCGTGGCGTTGTCGGGGTCGACGAACCCGGCCGGGAGCAACAGCACCTCGTCGCCGGTGACGGGGTTGGTCGCGCGGCTACCGATCACGTCGGCGGGGTCGACCGACCGGACGACCTCGACCTCGCGGGCTTGGAGGTCGAACTTCTCGGCGGCGTCGGCGGAGATAAACCACGTCTCGTCGTCAACCTCGGCCAGCATGTACTCCCCGTCGGGATTGACGAAAGCGTTGGTGACGCCACGGACCGTCTCGGGACGGAGCGTCGCCATCGGTGCGATGACTTCCTCGCCGTCTATCTCGACGGTGAACTTGATCAGCGAGAACTCCTGGAACTCTGCCTCCTCGCCCTCAAGCAGGTCGTGGGTGGTGACCGGTTGGTCCTCGTTGGTGCAGTAGTTGACGGGGTTGAGGCCCTTTTCCAGCAGGCCGCGGTCGTGGAGGGTCTCGTACTGCCACGTGATGAACTTCGAGTAGCGCTCGTCGTTGGTCGTGAACTCCCGCCGCCAGTCGACCGACAGGCCCAGTTGCTTGAACCCCTTCTTGTAGTGGTTCTCGATGAAGTAGCGGGCGAATCCCATCGGCGTCTCCAGGTCGGTCAGGGTGTCCTCGGGGACGTTGTAGGTGTCACGCAGGACCGACAGTTGCTCCTCCTCGCCCTCTTTGAGCCGCTCGACGGCCCCGACGATGGGCGTCCCGGTGACGTGCCAGCCAAGCGGGAAGAGGACGTTGTCGCCCTGCAGGCGGCGGTAGCGGGCGTAGACGTCCGGGACGGTGAACGTCCGGCAGTGGCCGATGTGCATCCCGCCGCTGGGGTAGGGGTAGGGGACGGTGATGAACGTCGGGTCGTCGTCGCCCTCCGGGTCGGCCTCGTAGCGGCCCGACTCGGCCCAGCGAGTGCGCCACTTCTGTTCGACCGCGCCCGGGTCGTAGCCGGGCGCGTCGGTGTCGTCAGTCATACGCTCCGTTTCCCGCGGCCGCGGTAAAAAACGCTACCATACCGGGGCCGAGCGCCCCCTCCACCACGCGGGAGACTTTTGTCCGCGTGCGCCGACAACGCAGCTATGAGCGAGGACCTCCACCCGCAGGCGGCCGCGTCGCGGCCCGCCAGCGACGCCTCCGGTCGATACTCCCGATGGACAGCCCGACGGTCTGGCGGGCGATAACGGCACTCGGCGCGTGGCTCCGCAACCGCGACCCGCCGGCCGTCGGCAGCGTCACCGACGGCACCGTCCCCGGCCCGGACGGCGACATCCCGGTCCGGGTCTACCGACCCGAGGGAGCGGGACCGTTCCCGACGGTCGTGTTCTTCCACGGCGGCGGGTTCGTCAGCGGGAGCCTCGACAGCCACGACGCGGTCTGTCGGTACCTCGCCCGCGAGAGCGACTGCGTCGTCTGCTCGGTCGCGTACCGCCTCGCGCCGGAACACCCCTTCCCCGCGGCCGTCGAGGATGCCATCGCTGCCACCGAGTGGGCGGCACAGCACCCCGACCGCCTCGACGGCGACGGCCGCCTCGCGGTCGCCGGCGACAGCGCCGGCGGGAACCTTGCCGCCGTCACGACTCTCGCGGCCAGAGACCGCGACGGCCCGGACATCGACTATCAGGCGCTGCTGTACCCCGGCATCGGCGTCCGCGAGGACCAAGCGTCTGTCCGTGACCACGGCGGCACCATCCTGACTCGGGGGGACATCGAGGCGTTCCGTGACTGGTACTACGGGAGCGACATCCACCTCGAAAACCCCTACGGTGACCCCGCACGGGCCTGTGACCACTCGGATCTACCGCCGGCGACGGTGCTCACGGCCGGGCACGACCCGCTCCGGGACGGCGGGCGGGCCTACGCGGACCAGCTAGATGCGGCCGGCGTCGACGTGACCCGCCGGGAGTACTCGGAGATGATCCACGGCTTCGTCTCGATGTCGGCGAGCATCGACGCCGCGACCGACGCTATCGCCGACGTGGCGAGTGACGTGCGGGATGGATTTGCGGGCTGAGCCGGACGGTCAGGGCCGGACGAGGCCCGTCTCAGCGAGGTCGTCGACGACGTCCCGGGCGTGGCCCTCGGGGGCGACCCCCTCGTAGATGGCCCGGACCGTCCCGTCGACGACGACGAGCGTCGTCCGCTGGGCCGCGCCGTCTGTCACCGGCACGTCGAAGGCCTCGGCGACGTTGCCCTCCGGGTCCGCGAGCAACGGGACTTCGAGGTCGTGGTCGGCCGCGAACTCGCGGTGGCTCTCCTCGTCGTCCGTCGAGAGGCCGTAGACGGCGACGCCGGCGGACTCGAAGGTGTCGAGGTGGTCGTCGAACTCCGTCGCCTCGGTCGTACACCCGGGGGTGCCGTCCCGCGGGTAGAAAAAGAGGACCCGTCGGGCGGTCGTACTCGACGACGACGCGCTCGCCGAACTGGTTCGTCGCGGCGAACGTGGGGGCCGGGGTGCCGGTCGGTGGCGTCATCAGTCGGCGGCGATTGGCTCTTCGGCCTCGGCGATCAGTTCGTCGATGGAGGCGCCCGTCGGTTCGTTGTTGAGGAGGACGTCCACCGGGAGGGTGGGCGCGCCGTCGACGAGATTCTCCATGAGGACGAGGCGCTCGCGGGCGCGGGACATCCCGACGTAGAACACCCGGCGCTCGTTGTCGGTCAGCGTCGGCACCGGCGAGGTGTGCTTGGTGAACTCCTCGTCGCCGGGCACGTGGATGTCGTTCTGTGCGGCGGTCGCGGCCATCTGCTCGACCACCTTCTCGGTGAGGTCGGTGCCGACGAAGACGTGGTCGGCCTCCCGACCCTTCGCGGAGTGGATGGTGCCGACCCGGAGGCGCGAGGGGTCCATCCCGGTGTAGTCCCCGCCGAAGTAGGCGTCGACGCTGCGCTGCTGGAAGGAGGTGACCTTCCGGAGCATATCGCCGGCGGCGACCGGTTCGGGAGCGAACGGCGCGTGGTCGCGGATCACGTCCGGCGCGACCGGAATCTCCTCTAGGTCGTCGGTGTCGGCGGCGTCGGTGATGTCGTCTATCGCGTCGAAGAGGTCGTCGCGGTCGCCGGTGCCGAACGCCGAGTCGGCGAGCATATCGGCCAACCGGCGGGCCTCCAGCGCGCTCAGGCGCTCGTCGGCGTCGACGGCCTCGATGCCGCGGACGTACTGGGTGAGCCGTTCGGTCCACATCCGCTGGTCGGTGAGACACCGGAAGGGAATGCCCTCGTCGATGAACTCGTCGATGAACTGAAACATCTGGTAGCGGGCCCGAAACAGCAGCATCGCCGTCCCGTCCTCGTCGGCCTCGATCGTCGTCCGGACGTTCCGGACCAGATCCAGCATCGACGGGCTCTGGACGGCCTCGACGCGGCCGCCCTCCTTGCGCGGGTTGAGGTCTTTCTCCTGGCGCTTGTCGATGTGGCTCACCTCGCGGTTGACGGCGTTGAGGATGCGGGAGGGAAGCCGGTAGGAGTTGGGCAACACCTCGTCGGTGTCGACGTCTTCCTCCAGCAGGAGGTCCGGGTCTGCCCCCTGCCAGGCGTAGACGACCTGGTCGTCGTCGCCCGCGATGAGAATCTTCTCCATGTGGGGTTTCCACTCGTCGTAGACGTCGTACTGGAGGGTCGTGATGTCCTGGAACTCGTCGATGATCAGGTACTCGACGTTCGGGAGCAGCGAGCGCTGTCTGACCCGTTCGAGCATGTCGGCGAACCCGACGAGGTCGTTGTCGCCCTTGTAACTCCGCCAGGCCCGGATGGCCTCGGGGATGTCGACCCTGTCGTCGTCGCTGGGCCACGTCGGCGTGTACTTGTTGCCGGTCTGGGAGTTGGGATCCTCCTCGGGCGGGAGCCGAACCTTCTCGACGTTCCACTGGAAGGGGACGTCGTACCAGTCGGCCACGTCGCGGCGGGTCCGCTGGAGCCACTGGCTGGTCGCGATGACCTTGTTCCCCATCGTGGTCGACCGGGCCGACCGGCGACGGGACCCCTCGTACTCGTCCTCGAACTCCAGCCCGTACTGCTCGCAGAACTCGGCCTTCTCGTCCTCGCCGACCACGTCGCCCCGCGAGAGGTTCAACAGTTCGTAGGCCTTGGCGTGCATCGTACAGACGTTGCCTTTCAGCGACCGGGGGGAGACATCCAGTCGCTCGGCCAGTCGGTCGCGTATCTCGGCGGCGGCAGCCCGGGTGTAGGAGACGACCAGCACGTCGCGGACGTCGACTGCGTCGTCTTCGAGCAACTGCTCGACCCGGTCGAGGAGGGCTGTCGTCTTCCCGCTCCCCGGCCCACCGAACAGGCGGACCACCTGGGGACTCGCATCAGTCATTGGGGATAGAAACGGTCTCCACCGGCATAAACAGCGTGACTTCTCGACGAGGTCAGGAGTGCCGCGGCGACCGCGCCTCGCGGACGTCCCCGCCGTCCCTGAGTTTGTCCTCACAGTCCGGGCAGACACGCGGTTGCTCGACACCACGCGGCGTGAACACCCGGGCGTACGCCTTCGTCACGAACGCGCCGCAGTTCTGACATTCTGGCATATCCGAACGCTCCGTAGCCAAGTGGTGGCCGTTTTCTACTAAGTATCTTTCGTTACAGAAAGGAAACGAACGGTCTCACAGCGTTTCTCGTAGCTGTGTTCCGGTGTGACTGTCCGAACTCGACCAGTCGATACCGAACGACCGACACGACCCAGTATCAGCGGTACAGCGAGAGGTACAGCATCGCGAACCCGACGATGAACGGGATGGTCTCGGCGGCCTGGAAGAACAACCGCGCGAGCTCCGAAGCCGACGTGATCCCGATCTGGGCGACGATGTTCGTGACGGCGACCCCCATACTGATGAACGCGAACCCGACGAAGGCGTACTGGAGCCGGGTGGATTGCTGTTGACGGTAAGCCTGAAAACTGATCACGGTCAACCCGAGCGACAGGCCGAACAGGGCCAGCCGCATCAGAACCAGCGCGCCGCGGGCGAGCAAGATACTGATATCAGCCATAGCTGCGTTGGGCGGTCAGTTGCGGGCCTGCCGCAAAGCTATTCCGGTCACTCCGAGCCGAGTTCGTCCCACAGTTGTCCGAAACGGTCCGGAAGGTTCTCCGACCGGTAGATGCGGACCTTGTACTCGTCGTCCTCCAGCGAGATGACGGTGCTCTCGAAGTTCGACTCGAAGACCTTGTAGTGGTTGCCGTCGTCGGCTACCAGCGTCCGGTCGGTGACCAGATCGTACTCCTTGAGGATCTCTATCCGACGGTAGACCGTCGGGAGCGACAGGTCACACTCCTCGCCGAGCTGTTTGGCGGATTTCGGCTCGCGGCTGACCGCCGCGAGGACCCGCCGGGCGTGTTCGTCCCCTATCGTATCAAGAATCTCCTCGATACTTCTGTCGTCGTCGTCCACAGTCACCCCCTTCGGAGCGAGCGTGAAAAAGGCTTGTTGCTCCGGTGGAGTCGTTTCACAGCCAGAAAACACTGCTGGATGATTAATACCGTACGGCGGCATCCATCGAATGGATCGTCGCCAGCGTCACTCGACGCGCGCGGTGCCGGCCTGTGCGCCCCGGCACACGCGCCCCGTCGCGGCCGATGGCAGGTGCGACGCTGGCCGATCCTGACCGGCGATTTCGTGGGTCTCGCCGGCTCTCCCCTTTGGGTGTCACCCCCGTGGTGGGTTGGGTCACATCGCTTACTCTTCGTCCGTCTCGTCAGCGACCGGCGACTCGACGCCGGCGTGGTCGACGACGACGCGGCCCGGTAATCCCCCTTCGAACGTCGTCGTGACCGTGTACGGGAGATCACCGATACACTCCGTACAGATCGTGTCCCCGCTCTCGACACCGACCGTCAGCGACAGTCGGTCGGCCTCGTCGTCGTAGCTGACGGCGTCGACCGTCGGCGTGTGGCAGGGGTTCGGTGCCCCGATGGTGCCGTCGACGGCGACGGTAGTCTCTCCGACTCGAAGGTGACGCTCGCCTCGTCTCTCCCCTCCCCACAGGATGTCTCCCCGGCCTCCGATGGTCGTCTCGACGAGCGTCGGCGGTGCCGCTGTTGTCGTCGGTGTCCCCTCGGCTGTCGTCCGCGATGCAGACCCGGCGTCGTCCTCGTCGTCGGTCACCTCACCGCGGGACCCACAGCCCGCCAGTCCGGCGACTCCTACCGCCCCACACGCCCGAAGTACGCTCCGGCGTTGCATACCTCGATAGAGACGACCGGGCGGGATATTCCTGTCGCCGACTTCGGCCGCCGAATCGTAACCCCTTTAGCCGGGACCGGTGTACGGAGGAGTGAGTCCGGGTAGGGTAGTGGACTATCCTCTTGGCTTGCGGAGCCAGGGACCGGAGTTCAAATCTCCGTCCGGACGCTCACTCCTCGCGGACACGTCACTTCGTTCAGCGTCCGCGTTGTCGTTCGGCCCGGACGTGCCCCACGCTCGCGTCGCTCGCGTGGGACTCCGTCCGGACGTTTCTGTCGACGCGACACCGCGAGCGACGCGACTCAGGCGTCGGGACCGCTCTGTTCGGATAGCACCGTCGAACTCACTTCCTGCGGGGGGTTCCAGACGACTTGGACTTGGTAGTCGCTGTCGACGTCGACCGCGATACCGACGCCGGCCGTGACGTCTCCGACGGACGAGTCCGTCGCCCCGCTCCCGTCGACGTACTGGTTCGGCCACCGCCCGTCGCCGCGTGGATACACGCCGGTTCCCTGCACCACCAGCGACTCCGCGGGGATGGCGTCACCGTTCGCGTGCGTTATCTCCACGTACCCATCAGCCGACGACTCGGCGATGGGCTCGCCCTCGCTGTAATCCATCTCGAAGTTCGCGCTCGGTGCCTCGGAGTCGCCGCCACTGCCGAGTCCACTCGCGGGCCCGGTCCCGTCCGCGGGTTGTTGGTCGTCCGTCGCGTCGTCGTCCTCGTCGTCGTCATCCTCTTGCTCGTCGCTTCCGTCGTCCCCGGAACACCCGGCGAGAAGAGTCGTACTCGTGACTGCGGCGATACCACCGACCGACCGGAGGAGCCTCCGTCGCTGCACACGCGTCGTCTCGGTAGCCATCGTCAAAATTGTACTGCCGTTCCGCGCTCTGTCTCTCAGGTTCCTACGAGGGAAAAGAGCGTTCCGGCGCCGGCCGCGTCCGCTCGCTCGTAGGCGACGTGGGCGGCCGCGACATCCTGAATCGCCAGTCCCGTCGAGTCGAACACCGTGACGCCCTCGGGACCGCCGTCCTCGCCGCGGCCGGGGACGCGGTCGGTGATGATTGCACCCAGTTCAGCGTAGATGTCCTCGTCGTCGAGGCGCCCGCGCTCCACGGGACGTTGATCTCGCCGGAGTGAGTACACTGCTCGTAGTCGTCGATGACGAGCGTCGCGTCTTCGAGGACCGCGTCCGCTATCTCGTGTTTCCCGACGGCGTCGGCCCCCATCGCGTTGACGTGCGTGTGGTCGCCGACCGACGTGACGATTGGGTCCTCGACGGGCGTCAGCGTCGAGACGATGTCACACGCCGCCGCTTCGTCGACCGACCCGGGCCGCACGTCGAATCTGCCTTCGAAGGTATCGACGAAATCAGCGACGGCTTCCTCCTCTACGTCGGTGACGACGACGGAGTTGATGTCCCGTACCGTGGCGATGGCCTCCAGTTGCGTGTATGCTTGCGTGCCCGCACCGACGAGGCCCATCGAGGTGGCGTCGGCGCGCGCGAGGTGGTCGGTCGCGACGGCGGCGGCCGCGCCCGTCCGGAGGCGGGTGATCGTCGTGCCGTCGATCAGCGCCAGCGGGAAGGCGTTTCGCGGCTCGGAGTAGATGATCGTTCCCATCACCGTCGGGAGGCCGTACTCCGCCTCGTTGTCCGGGTGGACGTTCACCCACTTCACCGCGGCGGCGTCCCACTCGCCCGTGTCGAGGTACGCCGGCATCGACCGGAAGTCACCGTTGTACCGCGGGAGGTCGATGTAGGACTTCGCTGGCATCTGGACGTCGCCGCGTTCGTAGGCGGCGAACGCCGCCTCGACGGCCGGGACGACGGCCGCGAGGTCCGCGTGGTCTTCGACGACCGCTGCCGGGAGCAAGCGCGTCTGCATACCGACACGTCCTCCGCGGACCGACTTAACGGTCACCGTGGGTTGGGCCACTCTCGTCTGTCTTTCGTCAGCGAGTCGTTCGACTCCTAGCCGCTCGCCGGATATCCCCAGTAACGGACACACAGAGACGTAGCGAACAATCAATCCTATCGTCTCTCTGTACTCCATTTGATATAGCATTCAATAATTTATCGGTCTCCTACAGCTGATCTCCGGCAACTGGCGGGAACCGCTTCGAGACGGACCTACGAAGCCGGAATCTCCCTAAGCGAGTCACAGCGTCCACGCTACACGATACGTTGTCTGTGACACGACACACTCCCCGCGACGTATCGACCACCGCTTTTTTGATCGGCGGTGTTCTCGCAGTCGAGCACTGGTTGTTCGCCGGACCACCCGTCGATAGCGGACCTCGACACTCCTCGACTGACTGCCCCTATCCGCCACCGTCGCGGATCACGGGTATAGTCAGACGCCCGCCTTCGGATCGAGGGCCACGACGGAACCCTGAGGCGCCGTATCTCTGCTCAAAGTGACTCCGGAGACTGAGCCTCGGGCCTGTCACGGCTTCTCTCGGTGGGGTCGCTTGTCCCGGAGATCACGCTGTATATGTATAGTAAACCTATATCAGCTATACAGAACTCGTTCGAGACCTCCACTCCGTCGAACGCTTCGAGATCGCGAAGGCCGGTCGGTCTATTCGTTGCTCGTCAGGTTCCTCGCAGAAGCCTCACGGGTCGCTTCGCTCCCCGTTCGATGTCCGGGGCCTCACTTCGTTCGGTCCCACTATGCACCGTTGTACTGACGTCCAACGAGCCCGCCCTCGCTTCGCTCGGACGGACGCCGGCCGGGAATTGAACCCGATTGCGAGACTCGCGGTGCTCGTCTCGCGTGGTTCAATTCCCACAGAGTTGCATCTGCGGCTCACGGATTGTTCGCCGCAAAATGCGCCGGCCGGGAATTGAACCCGGGCTATGAGCTTGGGAAGCTCATGTCCTACCACTAGACCACCGGCGCGCTCGTTCACTTCGTTCACTCGCGCGCCGAGGTTCGCAAATCCTCCGGATTTGCTCACCACCGGCGCGCGTCCGCTTCGTTCGCGCCGAGGCTTACAGTTTCTCCGAAACTGCTCGCCACCGGCGCACGCATCCGCGCCATCCGACAGACGGCGCGTCTACCAGATGTAGCACGGTCGTGCCACTTCAACGTAGCGCTTCCACCCGACTCGACGTGTGTCCAGCGCGACTGCGGGAAGCCGTGCATATTAGTCTATTCCACGCCAATCGCCCTCTATATGTCCCAGAGCGAGACGATCACACGGGCCGAATCGCCGCCCGACCTCACCTTCGACGACGCGGAACTGCGCGAGCGAACCGACCACATCACCGACTTCATCGAGGCACAGGTCGACGCGGCCGGCGTCGACAGCGCCGTCGTGGCCATCTCCGGCGGCGTCGACAGCGGCCTCGTCGCGGGCCTCACGGCCGAAGCGCTCGGTCCCGAGAACGTCCGCGGACTGGTGATGCCGGGGAAGGTCAACGACGAGGCGACGATGAGCGATGCCGAACGCGTCGCCGACACTTTCGACATCCCCTACGACGTGATCGAGATCGAACCGATAGCGGAGGCCTTCTTCGACGCGGTGCCGGAGGCCGAAGCCGACCGGATGGCGGCGGGCAACGTCCGCGTCCGGACGCGGGCGGTCCTGAACTACTTCGTCGCCAACCACGAGGACGCCATCGTTGTCGGGACGGGCAACCGGACGGAGGCGCTGGTCGGCTACTTCACGAAGTACGGCGACGGCGCCGTCGACTGCCTCCCAATCGCGAACCTCTACAAACAGCAGGTCCGCCAACTCGCCCGCCACGTCGCGTCCCCCAGTCGGTCACCGAGCGGACGCCGACCGCCGGGATGTGGGTCGGTCAGACCGACGAGGCGGAACTCGGTGTCGAGTACGACACCCTCGACGCTATCCTCGCGCTCCATATCGAGGCCGGTATCCCGGCCAGCGCGACCGCCCGCGAGTTGGGCATCGACCGGGACGTCGTCGAGGACGTCCGGGGGCTCTACGAACGCAGCGCCCACAAGCGGGCGTTCCCGCCGGGCCCGGACTGGCCGTAGACCTACAGATACTTATCCACGAACGCGACACACTCCGGTATGGACCCGGAGGACAACCGACGCAGTTGGGCCGAGCGCTCGGGGAACTTCTCGCCGGAGTACTACGCCGACATCGGCCAGAACGAGGTCAGCGAGGCGATCACGAGTGCGCTGGAGTACTACGTCTCGACCGACGCCCGCATCCTCGAAGTCGGGTGTAGCTCCGGCCGCCACCTCGAGGCCCTCAGACAGGACGGCTACCGGAACCTGACGGGCATCGACATCAACGACGAGTCCTTCGACGTGATGGCCGACCGGTACCCGACACTCCACTCGGCGGGGACCTTCCACGTGGGGCCGATAGAGGATATCGTCCCGGAGATGGACGACGACGCCTTCGACGTCGTCTATTCCGTCGAGACAGTCCAGCACGTCCACCCCGACGAGCAGTGGGTGTTCGAGGAACTGGTCCGGATCACCGACGAACTGCTGATCACTGCCGAGAACGAGGGTAACAGTCCTGACCGCGGGCGACCGGGGTCGGAAGTGAGCTGTGTCGACGGCGAGTTTCCGCTGTATCACCGCGACTGGAAGCAGGTCTTCTCCGATCTGGGGATGGCCCAGATCGTCTGCAAGCCGACGAGCCGGGACACCGTGCGGGTGTTCCGGTCGCCGGAGTGATCGATCCGGAGTGGCTCAGCTACCGTCGGTCCGGACGTATATCTCGATGAAGTCACCGCTCTGGGCGTTGTCCGCGTCCGCGGGACCGCTGAGCGTGTAGGTCGACGGGTCGACGGAGTCGCCGTCGACCAACACCTCGACGGTCGTGCCCGAGTCGCTGTCGTTGTAGGTCGTCCCGTCGTAGGTGACGCTGTTCCCGGTCACCTCGATGCCGAGCGTCGCCATCGCGTACTCGAGGGTGATCCCTTGGGCGTGGCCGTGCCACGTCTCCCCGTCGCCGCCCTCGAAGTGGAAGGCACCGAACTCCTGGGGTCGCTGGAACTGGCGCTGGCTGAAGTCAAGCTCCGTCCCGTTTATCGTTACGTTGATCGGGCCGTGGAGGTGCTGGCTACCGACGCTGGTCGGCGTCTGCGCGACGTCGATGCCGTTGACGGTGTCGCTCGGTCCGCCGCCGTTGCCCATAAACAGGAGCACGTACGCGACCAGCAGGAGGGCGAAGGCGACGACGCCGACGAGGATGACCGGCTGTCGGGAACTCGCCGTCGTCCACGGAGACCCCGTCGATGCGCCGGCGGTCGATCCGGCTCAGTTCGGCCTCGTGAGTTTCGGCGAGGTGTTCGTGGTAGGACTCCTCGCCGTCGAAGGATCGATCACAGTACTTGCAGTCGGGCATTCACACGGTGTAGACGATCAGTGGACACAACGATTTCGGTGTTCACTCGACGGTCCGCTCGGCCAGCAACTCCCCGAACGCCGTCGCCTCGCGGGCCTCCTGTGCCGACCGCGTCCCGCCCTCGCGCAGTAGTCCCGCGACCGTCCGGACGGCCGCCGCGTCGTGGCCGGCGACCGTCTCCGCGACCGCCCGCGGGTCCGCCCGGACCTGCGAGACGAGGCCCATCGCTCGCGCCTGATCGGCGTCGACGACCCGG
>NZ_WPCA01000072.1 GCF_009741825.1 Halapricum sp. CBA1109 | reverse complement strand
GAGTCCGTCGAGGACGCGCTATCGGCGGCGGGGTCGGTAGCGGAGACGCCGCGGACGGTCAAGGAAGGGACGCCGACGGCGTGGGTGTGGTTCGGCCGCGAGTCGCGGTTCGCGCTGGACGACGTCCGGTCGGCGGTGACGACGACGATGCCCGGCCACCACCGGATCAAGGCCGGCGACCGCGCCGCGAGCGCCGCCGTCGACTTCGTCGAGGCGGTGTGTGAGGGCGGCGACGGGTTCCCCTTCGAGGCCGTGACGCGACAGTTCGGGCCGACGGCGGGCGACCGAGTCGCCATCGACCACGGCAAGCCCGACGGGCGGTGTATCCGCCTCGGTCGCGGCGAAGTCGTCGAGTACGACCCCGAGGGGACCGTCCGCATCGAGCGCGAGATGTCGCCCGGCGGGAGCTACGACGCCCTCGGCGTCGAGCGACGGGCCGGCGACGTGGCCCGGACGAAACTCACGGAGGGGAAGTGGTGGTACCCGACGGTCTACCGCAGCGCCGAGGGGGACGTGCGCGGGACTTACGTCAACGTCTGTACCCCAGTGGAGATATTCCCCTCGGCGGTCCGGTACGTCGACCTCCACGTCGACGTGGTCAAACACGGAGACGGGACGGTCGAACGGGTCGACGACGACGAACTCGACGCGGCCGTCGACGCCGGCGACGTGCCCGAGAAACTGGCCGAGAAGGCGCGGTCGGTGGCCGGGGCCGTCGAGAGCGCGCTCTGATCAGTCCTGTCCGTCGCGGCGGCGGGCGTACCACGCACCCGCCCCCAGTGCCGATAGCGCCGCCAGCGGTCCGAAGCCGGGACCGTCACCGCTGGCCGTCGACTCGCTCCCGTCGTCCGCGTCTTCCTCGGGGGCGGGCGTGTCGGTTGCGGTGGCGTCTCCACCGGAAACGGTCGTCGTCTCCGCGGGAGGGGCAGCGGTCGTTGTCGTGTCGGGAGCGGCGGTCGTCGTCTCGCCCCCCGCCGAGTCAGTCGTGCCGGCGTCCGCCGGGAAGGTGAACAGCGACCCGGTGTCGGCGCTCGGCGAGCGCTCGGTTCCGGCGTTCGACGCGACGAAGACGTCGTTGTCGGGCACGTACTGAGCGGTGAAAAACGAGGTCGACTGCCGGTCCGCCCACGCAGACACCTCCGTCGGGTTCGCGGGGTCGGAGACATCGTGGACCGTCACGCCGCCGCGGTACCAAGAGGCATACAGGCGGTCGCCGGCGAAGTCGAAGTTGTGGGCAGTCGTCCAGACGCGCCGTAGGTCGGGTTCTCGGTCGGCGGGGGGTCGATCCGCCCGCGGGCCTCTGGCTCCGTCGGCGTCGAGATGTCGTACAGGTCGATGCCGCCGGGCCCGCCGACGTGGTCGTCCGAGGGGTCGTCCCACGCTTCGGCACCGACGCCCAACAGCGCCGCGTCCTCGTCGACGGTGACGTAGTGGTCGTTGCCGGGCGTCTGGAGGTACTCCCGTGACAGTTCTCGCCGGCCGATATCGGCGAGTTCGGCGGCCGACCGGCCCCGGACCTGCCCGACAGCCGTCATCGCGGTCGGATCGCTCACGTCGACGATCCACGTGCCGGCGTCCCAGTGGGCTAGATACGCCCGGTCGCCGTGGACGGTCACGTCGTGGAGGACGCGCAACTGCGAGGAAACGTCGGCCCACGCGCTGTCGTAGTCCGGCAGCGACCACTCGCCGGCGGTCGTCGGGTCCTCGCCGACGTCGACGGCGACCAGCGGGTTCGTCGACCCGTTGTTCCCGGTGAGGTACGCGACCCCGTCGACGAAGTCGAGGTTGTGAATCGGGTGTGTCGTCGGGTGGACGGCGACCTGCTGTGGGTCGGCGGGGTCGCGCACGTCGTAGACGACGAACCCGTTGAACACCCTGTTGTTCGTGTTCGCCGGCCCGGCGACGACCAGTCGGTCACCGTCGACGGCGAGGTCGTAGACGCCGCGCATCGGCCCGTCGTCGCGGTCTGCCAGCAGTCCGCGCCGTTCGGCCAGTACCGTCGGGTCGGCCGGGTCGGCCACGTCGACGGCCGCGAACCCGTCGATGGTCGACACGTACGCGGTCGTCCCGTCGACGACGGCGTCCAGCGTCCCGGGAAGCGAGACGGAGCCGAGCGGCCCGAAAGTGTCCGATTGTGCGGCGGTGCGACCGACCGCGGCGGTGCCGAGGAGGGCGGCCGAGGAGGCGAGGAACGTTCGGCGGCGCATACCGGCACAACGGACGGCGCGTCCCTATGCGTTTCGACCCCCGTGAACACATTCAAATGTCGGTAGATGGTAGCAATACACATGGCTATCGACGACTCCCAAGGAGATCCGACAGCGCTCGACGAGACGGAACGGCAAGCGCTCCACCGTATCACCCTCGGAACAGAGTGGCTCCGGCGCGCTCACGGCCGCCTGCTGTCCTTTCATCACAACACCGGCCACGCGATGGACCACTTCGCGGCGGCCGAACAGCTACTGGATGAGGCGGGCTACGAGGACCTCGCGGCGGCGATTCGCACCCAACACCTCCCCAGCGGCGTCGTCGGCGACCGGTGGTCCTACGACGTCGTCGAGACGTTCGAGGAGGGCGTGCTGGCGGACATCGAGGCCTTCGAGGACGAGGCCCGCGAGGAGATAGCCGACGGGCGCAACCACGTCGCCGAGCGAGTACAGGAGCAGGCCTGGAGAGAGCGGGCCACGGAGGAGTAGTCCCCCGGCGGGTCGAGCGGCCGGACACGAGCGCACTCAGCGGGACGGCCGGCACCGCTCACCCCGGAGACGGAGGACATCTCTCGGGGCGGTCGCGCTAGTTCCCCTGAATCGCGTCGATGACCATCGCGGCGGCGACGACCGGTTCCTTGGGCACGTCGCTGGTATCGTCGAGAGTGATCTCGTAGCGGTCCTTCAGCGAGAACTGCCCCTCGATGTTGCCGACGTGGTCGCCGTCGACATCGGTTATCTCGTACTTGTGGGGGATCCAGCCGCCGAACGGGACGAGGTTGCGAGCCATCGTGACGAGCGCACCGCGGGAGGTTATCTCGGCTATCTTCGCCTCCGTGCGGGCGTCCCTGATCTTCCACGTGTCTTGGAAGATGGAGTAGTCGTTGTCGAGAATCACGAGGTCCTCGCCGGTCACCGCGTCCGTGAGGACGTAGTTGCCGGCGACGTCGATGATCCCGCCCGCCTTGACGGTGAACACCTCGTTGCCGTCGGCGTCGACGAACGGGAACTGCTCTTTCATCTTGAACAGCTTCTGTTTGCCCCGCAGGAGGACGTTTCCGGAGTCGTCCATCGCCTTGTACTTGTTGCGGATCAGCGCCTGCTCGACGGTGAAACGGGTGCCCGAGAGGTCCAGCCCCTCGATCCGGTAGTCGTCGGCTGTTCGGTCCGTGCTCATACACGACCACTCGGGGGACAGCCACTTCAAACGGGAGGCAGTGGTACGCGACGCGAAACGGGTACTTAAAGAGAGCCAACTTTGGGGCCGGTGTGGGTGGGGCTGGACTCCAACAGTCCGATATGGCTGTCGGGAACGAAACCGCGATACGGGAGCGCCTCGTGCCGGACGATATCAGCGGCGTTCCGCTGGAACTGTCGCGAGCAGCACTGCTTGTGTTGACCGTCGCGTTCCTCGGGATACGGCTCGCGGACGTGACGGTACCGCTGACAGTACAGGCGGGCGTCTACCTGCTGGGGATGGTCGCGATGAACCTCCCCCACGGCGGCTTCGAACACGTCGACAACCTCCGCCGCCGGGCACTTGCCTTCCAAGGCAGATACGTCGCGCTGTACCTCGGGGCCATCGGCGCGTTCGTCGGCCTCTTCTTCCTCGCGCCGGTCGCCGGGCTGGCGCTGGCCTGCGGCGTCGCCGTGGCGAAGGGCGGCCACGGCGGCCTGCGGGTGATGGACGCGACGTACGGGTCCGGTCACATCCAGAGCCGACTCCAACGAATCCTCGCGGCGGCCGTCCGCGGCGGCACGGTGATGGTCGTTCCGCTGGTCGCGTGGCCCGATACCTTCCACAGTTTCAGCGCCATCATGGTGAACATCTTCGAACCCGGCGGACTGGCGGCCGTCAGCTCCTACTTCGAGGTGACGCGGCCGCTGTTCGCCGGCGGGTTCGCACTGCTGGTGGCCGCCCATCTCGGCCTCGGCTACTGGCGCGGGGGCGACACCCGGTCGTTCCGCGTCGACGCCGCCGAGACGCTGTTGCTGGTGGCGTACTTCGTGGCCGTCCCCGTTGTCGTCGCCGTCGGCCTGTACTTCCCGCTGTGGTACTCGACGCGACAGGTCGCCCGGACCGCCGAAGTCGACGCCGAACCGGCCGACGACAGCGGCGGCCTGCTGGCACCGCTCGAAGCCGACGACCCGCGGTTGGCAGCGCTGGGCGCGTGGGGCGTGATGCTCGCCGGAGCCGTCGTGACGGGCGCGCTCGCGGCCGGCCTGTGGGTCCTCTCGCCGATGCCGCTGGGCGGGGCCGGTCTGCTGATCGGTCTCGTCGCGTTCTGGAGCATCTTCGTCTCCATCATCGCGCTCCCGCACGTCGTCGTCGGGTCGTGGCTCGACCGTGAGCGCGGCATCTGGTACGTCCCATGATCGAGGGGAGTCCACTCACCGGCGCGGACGTGGCCGTCGTCGGCGGCGGGTTCGGCGGTCTCTCGGCGGCGTCGTACCTCGCAGACGCCGGCGCGGACGTGACGCTGCTTGAGCGAAACGACCGCCTCGGCGGCGCCGCCAACGTCATCGAGGACGAGGGGTTCCGCTTCGACACCGGTCCCTCGTGGTACCTGATGCCCGACGTCTTCGAGCGCTTCTTCGGTCACTTCGACCGGGAGCCGACCGACTACTACGAGTTGACGCGGCTGGACCCCCAGTATCGGGTGTTCTTCGACGACGACCCGCCCGCGGCCGCGGGACAGGCGCCCGGCGACCACGGCGAGTACGTCGACGTGACCACCGACACCGACCAGATCAGGCAGTTGTTCGCCGCATACGAGGACGACGGCGGCGCGGCCTTCGACGACTACCTCGCGGAGGCCGAACACACCTACGAGGTGGGGATGGAGCAGTTCGTCTACGAGGACCGCTCGCGGTTCAGAGACCTGCTTGACCCCGCCGTCGTCCGGTGTGGCCCGGGACTGACGCTGCTGGGGTCGATGCAGGACCACGTCGAGAGCTACGTCGACAGCCGCCGCCTCCAGCAGTTGCTCCAGTACACGCTGGTATTCCTGGGCGGGTCGCCACACAACACCCCCGCGCTGTACAACCTGATGGCCCACGTCGACTACAACCTCGGCGTCTACTACCCCGAGGGTGGCATCTTTGGCGTCGTGCAGGCCTTGGCGACGCTGAACCGCGAACTCGGCACCACGATACGGACCGGCGCCGAGGTGACGGCGATAGACCCGCTTGCGGAGGGCATCGCCGTCGAGACGGACGGCGACTACCGGCAGTTCGACGCCGTCGTCGCCAACGCCAACCCCGCCCACGTCGAACAGGACCTGCTCGCCTCCGTCGACGGCAGCGGCTGGGACGACCAGACCTACGCGCCCTCGGCGCTCATGTTCTATCTCGCGTCGAGGGCGAGGTGGACCCGCTTGAACACCACACGCTCGTCTTCCCCGAGGACTGGGACCCCCACTTCGAGTCCATCTTCGAGGATCCCGAGTGGCCCGAGGACCCGGCGTACTACCTCTCGGTCGCCTCGAAGACCGACGACACGGTCGCGCCAGAGGGTCACCACGCGGTCGTCATCCTCCTCCCGATAGCGCCCGGCTTGGACGACGGGCCGGAGGTTCGGGAGCAGTACCGCGACCGACTGCTGACCCATCTGGCCGAGACGACCGGCGTCGACCTCCGGGATCGCATCGTCCTCGAACACAGCGCCTGCGTCAGCGAGTTCGCCGACCGGTATCACTACCCGCAGGGGTCGGCGCTGGGGCTGGCACACACCCTCCGGCAGACCGGGCCGCTCCGCCCCTCACACTACAGCGACGTCGACGGCCTCTACTACACCGGGAGTTACGTCGAGCCCGGTATCGGGATGCCGATGACGCTCATCTCCGGCGAACACGCCGCCGAAGCGGTCGTCGAGGACTGGACCGGGAGCGGATCGATCCGGTCGATGCTTCCCGGGGTTGGGGACTGATCAGCCGCCGATCACGTTGCTCAACACCAACAGGCCCAGATTCCGATAGGACGGTCCGCTACCTCCGAAGGTAGCGCGTTCACTCCCCGGCGACGAGGTTCTCCAGCACGCTGGCGTCGTCGTGAACGTGGACCAGATGGAGGAACGTCTCTATCTCGTCCCACAGTGGCACCTCGTGGTCGGTGCCGGCGGTGGCGTGGCCGACGACCGACTCGTAGTCCTCGCGGAACGCGACCATAGCCTCGCGCCCGTCGGCGTAGGAGTGGACCGTCCCGTAGCCGAAGGCCCGGAGCCCTTGGCAGGCGTCACCGCTGACGATAGGATCGCGCTCGGGGTGGAGCCGGCCGTACAGTTCCCAGACCATCGAGGCCGTGACGAACTGTTCCTCCCAGTCGGGGTCGTAGCTGTCGGCGTCGCGGATCTCGGCGATGAAGGCGGCGAAGTCCTCGACGGACTCCCACGAGCGGCGGATCATCGAGGGGCCGCCGACGACCGCGCCGCGGAACGTAGAAGAGGACCACAGCGTCTCGAAGGTTCGGTCGGTCGGGTTGTCGACGAACGCCTCGACACGCTCTTGGAGGCGGGCCGTGTGCCGATCGGTAGTGAGGTCGAAGTCGGGACCGGTTGCAGTGGTACTGGCGACCGTCCGCCAAGCGTCGAGACGATCGGTCTGCCACGGATCTAGTGACTCGGTCATGGGTGAACTAGGAGACCCGCTGGCTTGAGGCTGTGGCTCTCGGACAACCGACAGGGTTTCCGTGGTCCCGCCCCTGAACGCTGGTAATGACCAGAGACGTCATCGAGGTCCGAGGGGCCGAACAACACAACCTCAAAGACGTCGACGTCGAGATACCGCGGGAGGAACTGACCGTCGTGACGGGGCTGTCCGGGTCGGGGAAGTCCTCGCTCGCGTTCGAGACAATCTACGCCGAGGGTCAGCGCCGCTACATCGAGTCGCTGTCGGCCTACGCCCGGAACTTCCTCGGCCAGATGGACAAACCGCAGGTCGAGAACGTCGAGGGCCTCTCGCCCGCCATTTCCATCGACCAGAAGAACGCCGCCAACAACCCCCGCTCGACGGTCGGGACCGTCACCGAACTCCACGACTACCTCCGTCTCCTCTCGCCCGCGTCGGCACCCCCCACTGCCCGGAGTGTGGCCGCGAAGTCGGCGAGCAGTCGGCCGCGAACATGGTCGACCGCATCCTCGAACTCCCCGAGGGGACCCGCGCGAAGATAGCCGCACCCATCGTCCGCGACCAGAAAGGGGCCTTCGAGGACCGCTTTTCGGACCTCGTCAGCGAGGGCTACGCCCGCGTTGAGGTCGACGGCGAGGCCTACGACCTCACGGTGGAGACGCCCGAGTTGGACGAGAACTTCGACCACACTGTCGACATCGTCGTCGACCGCGTGAAAGTCAGCGCCGACGCTCGCTCGCGGATCACCGACTCCGTCGAGACTGCTCTGACAGAGGCCGACGGCGTCCTGAAAGTGATCGTTCCCGACCCGCCGGCCGACGCCGCGGAGACGCTGGGCGGATCCACGGCCCGGTCGACGGGCGACATCGCCGGGTCGGGCGAGAGTGAAGACCACAGCGACCGCGACCGTCTCGTCGTCGAACTCTCCGAGGACCTCGCGTGCACCCACTGCGGGATCGACATCTCCGAGATAGAGACCCGGAGCTTCTCGTTCAACAGCCCCCACGGGGCCTGCCCGGAGTGTGAAGGGCTGGGCGAGACCAAGGAGGTCAGCGAGGACCTCGTGATCAGAGACCCCACCAAACCCCTCAAGAACGTCTTCGAGCCGTGGAGCTACAACCGGACGTACTACTCCCGGCAACTGGACAACGTCGCCGAGCACTTCGGCGTGAGTCTGGAGACACCGTTCGAGGAGATAGACCCGGAGATCCGTCGGCAGTTCCTCTACGGCACCGACGACGTGGTCCACTTCGAGTGGACGACGAAAAACGGGACCCGAGAGAAGACCGAACGCTTCGAGGGCGTCATCCCGAATCTGGAGCGTCGCCACGTCGAAACCGACTCCGACCGGGCCCGCGAACACATCGAGGAGTACATGGCGACGACGACCTGCCCGGCCTGTGAGGGGACGCGGCTCAAGGCCGAGTCGCGGGCCGTCCTCGTCGACGGAACCTCGATCACCGCGGTCAACCGCCTCTCCATCGGCGACGCGCTGGAGCACTTCGAGGGGATGGAAGCCGACCTCAGCGAGCGCGACCGGACGATAGCCGAAGAGATACTCAAGGAGATCCGCGCCCGCCTAGGCTTCATGACCGAGGTCGGGCTGGAGTACCTCACGCTCGACCGCGAGGCCGCGACGCTCTCGGGCGGCGAGAGCCAGCGCATCCGCTTGGCGACCCAGATCGGATCGGGGCTCGTTGGGGTGCTGTACGTACTGGACGAGCCCTCTATCGGCCTCCACCAGCGGGACAACGACCGCCTGCTGAACACCTTGGCGGAGCTGCGGGACCTCGGCAACACCCTGCTCGTGGTCGAACACGACACCGAGACGATGCGCCGGGCGGACACTATCGTCGACATGGGGCCGGGGCCGGGCCGCCGGGGCGGCGAGATAGTCGCGCAGGGCTCGCCCGAGGACATCGTCGACAGCGACCGGTCGTGACGGGGGAGTACCTCTCGGGCGAGCGGACCATCCCCGTCCCCGAACAGCGCCGGGATCCCTCGGGCCACCTCACGGTCCGTGGGGCCCGCCAGCACAACCTCGCCGACCTCGACGTGGACGTGCCGCTGGAGACGTTCACGGCCATCACCGGTGTCTCCGGGTCGGGCAAGTCCACGCTGATGCACGAGGTGCTGTACAAGGGGCTGGTCCGCCGGATGAACGACACCGACGTCAACCCCGGCGACCACGACGACATCG
The DNA here is from genome assembly GCF_009741825.1 of Halapricum sp. CBA1109. Taxonomy (GTDB): domain Archaea; phylum Halobacteriota; class Halobacteria; order Halobacteriales; family Haloarculaceae; genus Halapricum. The sequence goes on along the minus strand of NZ_WPCA01000072.1, from coordinate 4,531 downwards.
AGGGCATCGAGGACATCGAGACCGTCCGGCTGATCGACCAGTCGCCCATCGGCCGGACCCCGCGCTCGAACCCCGCGACCTACACCGACGTTTTCGACCAGATACGGGAGCTGTTCGCCGAGACGAGCCTCGCCAAACAGCGCGGCTACGAGAAAGGGCGGTTCTCGTTCAACGTCAAGGGCGGGCGGTGTGAGGCCTGTGGCGGGCAGGGGACGGTCACCATCGACATGAACTTCCTCAGCGACGTGGAGGTCCCCTGCGAGGAGTGTGACGGCGCCCGATACAACGGCGAGACGCTCGACGTAACTTACAAGGACGCGACTATCGCCGACGTGCTGGAGATGGAAGTCGACGAGGCCTACGACTTCTTCGAGGGCCACACCGGCATCAGGCGGCGGCTGAAGCTGCTGAAAGACGTCGGACTGGGCTACATGCGACTTGGCCAGCCGTCGACGACGCTCTCGGGCGGGGAGGCCCAGCGCGTGAAACTGGCCGAGGAGCTGGGCAAGCAGGACTCGGGCAACACGCTCTATCTGCTGGACGAACCGACGACGGGCCTCCACCCCGAGGACGAGTCGAAACTGATCGACGTCCTCCACCGCCTCACCGACGACGGCAACACCGTGGTCGTCATCGAGCACGAACTCGACCTCGTGAAAAATGCCGACCACATACTCGACCTCGGGCCGGAGGGCGGGGAACACGGCGGCGAAGTCGTCGCCAGCGGGACCCCCGAGGACGTGGCCCGCACCGAGGCGTCACACACCGGCCGGTACCTCCGGGACCTGTTGCCCGACGTCGAGAAAGAAGGGCCGCGGTCGGGGAACGTCCTCGTCGAGAGCGAACCGGACGCGCCGCGGGCCGACGACGACTGACGGCGGTCACCCGGGGACGGCGCCGCGCGCAGTGAGGACCACGACTGCGGTCCACGCGAACACGAGCAGCCCGGCGACGAACGTCGAGGCCGTCACGGCTCTGATGGGGGCGGCGACGAGGTAGCCGACCGGGCGAAGCCAGCGCGGGAGGGACTTCGACGTCGAGAACAGCGTGGCGGTGTCGGTGTGGCTCGGGAAGGAGGTAAAGCCGAACACGACCGCGAGCCACAGCCACACCGGCCCGCCGGGGACGGCGGCGTGGGCCAGCAGCGCGGCGAGAAAGGCGAGCGTCGAGTTGAGCACGGTCGGCGCGACGGCGATGCTGAGGTCGGCCCCGAACCGTTCGACGGGGTCGTGGACCAGCACCGAGTCCTCGAAGACGCCGATGGACGGCCGTTCGTGGACTCCGACGCCGTGGAGGCGACAGGCCGCGTAGTGGGCGTACTCGTGGGTGAGTATCCCCGGCCCGACCACGAGCGTCACGAGACCGTTGGTCAGTGAACGGGACACGTGGCCGCGAGTTAGTGCCCGACGGGCAATAGTACTGTGTCCGTCGGCCGTCACACCAGTGGAACGGTCGACAGCCCGAGCCACCCGGAGACGAGAAACTCGACAGCGCCGGCGGCGAGGAAGACGGCAAGCTCGAGGGGCCACAGCTGCAGCGTCGAGATAAAGGGCTTGTCCTCGCCGCGTTCGCGCTCGACCCGGACCGTCCGGACCGCCAGCGCGACCAGCAGTATCGTCGGGACGACCAGTCGGTACCGCCCCAGCAGGAACGTGGTCGTCGCGGCCTGGAGGGCGATGCCGGGAGCGCTGTAGAGGAAAAACCGCGGCCGCAACAGGTCGTAGCGCCGGCCGGCGGTGGCGACCATCACGAGGAGGTAGCTCGCGCCCGAGAGCGCCGACAGCGCGAGCAAGGTGGTCGAGACCATACCGGGACGGCGGCGGGCTAGGGGAAGAATCCGTCGCTCAGACCGCCACCAGCAGGCCGTAGCCGACGCCGGTACCGAGGACGCCGAGGAGGCTGGCCTTCGCCGAGAGGACCAGCGAGCGCTTCAGGTCCGTCGAGCGGGCGGCCGAGTCCTCGATTGCCCCCTCCTCGCCGTCGAAGCCGTACTGTCCGGTCATCCCGTAGGCGACACAGAAGCGTTCCCGGGCCTGCAACACGCCGAGCGCGCCGCCGTAGACCAGCACGCCGGTGCCGGCGGCGAAGTCAGGCGGCAGCGACAGCGCCATCGCGGCGAGCGTGTAAACGACGGCGAGGGCGAAGCCGGCGTACCCCAGCCGTCGACGGCTCTCTCGCTCCCGGCCGCCGATGTTGCACGCGCCGGCTTGGTACTGCGAGTCGGACATACACGACCGTAGGGCCGAGAGACTCAAAAACGCCCCGCGATGGCGTCGGTCTGGGAGGCGAGGAGGCCGCCGACGGCTCCGAACGCCGCCGGGACGACGAACCCGCCGAAGACCAGCGAGAACGTCCGGGTCGTAGCGGTGAACTGGTCGATGGAACCTTGGTCGGCGAACGCGAGCGCCGCCGCCATCAACAGGACGTGGCCGACGCCGATCGTCGCGCCGACCTTCGCGGCCTCTATCGGGCGGTCGACGCCCCCGACGCGGGCGACGGTGAGCGCGCCGCCGCCGACGAACAACAGCGAGGAGAGGAGGCCGGCCGCGACCATCGCCAGTAGGAAGAGGTCCGGACCGAGGACGGCGACGACGACGAACCAGATGACGACCAGCGCGTAGATGACCGCGAGCCAACCGAAGCCATCGGCAAAGAGGTCCCCGAAGGTGGCGAGCAGGACCAGCGCGGTCGCGGCGAAGCCGACGAGCCAGCAGCCGCCGCCGACGAGCGCCCCCTGCAAGAGCCGTGATCGGCCCGGTCCGTACGACATATCGGTGACGGAGGCGCGGCGCGGACAAAGGCGTGTCCCATCGCGGGCGTGAGCAACGACTTTGGGGCTGCCGGCCGTCTCCCGGGGTATGGGACCACGTGACCTCGTCGACCGGCTTCCGGCCGACCGGATCCGCCAGCGCCTCCCGAGCGTCTGGGAACCGGCCGACGACAGCGAGCGAGCGCCGGCGGGCGAGGGCCTCGGCGACCCAGAACTGGTCGTGCCCAGCGAGGGCGAGGCAGGAGACGAAGCGGGACCGTTCGAGGACGCGAGCGACGCCGAGTCCGACGAGGACGGCGGGAGTCGGCTCCGGCGGGCGCTGCTTGGCGTCTCCCTCGGGAGCGGCCTCCTCGCGGTCGTGACGGCGGTCGTCTGGCGGGTGCTGGGCCGCGGTGACGAGGCGGAGGAGCCGCCCGCGGAGCCGGCGCCCGAGCGCGAACGGGACGAGGGCGTGGCAGCGCTGGTCGGCCTCGGGTTCGGGCTGGCGGTGGCGGCGCTCCGGCGGCGACTCTCGACTCCGACAAAGTAAAGCGACCGGGAGCGCAGGCCACAGGTATGCAGTTTCACGAGGCCGCGAACTTCCTCTTCGATCTACGACGGTACCCGCCGCGGCCCGGTATCGACGCCACCGAGGCGCTGCTGGCGACAGTGGACGACCCCCACGAGGACCTCAGGGCCGTCCAGATAGCCGGCTCAAACGGCAAGGGCTCGACGGCCCGGATGGTCGAGTCCACGCTCCGGGAGGCCGGGCTCTCGGTCGGGCTGTACACCTCGCCGCATCTGGACGACGTGCGCGAGCGGATCCGCGTCGACGGGCGGAAGATCACCGAAGGCGCGGTCGTCGAGTTCGCCGAAGCCATCCGACCGTACGTCACCGAGCAGGCGGCCGACGGCGAGCCACCCACCTTCTTCGAGACGCTGACGGCGCTGGCGCTGTGGGAGTTCGACCGACAGGACGTCGACGTGGCTGTCCTCGAAGTCGGCATCGGCGGGCGACTCGACGCGACCAGCGTCGTCGACCCCGTCGCCAGCGCGGTGACGAGCGTCACGCTCGAACACACTGACGTACTCGGCGACACCATCGAGGAGATTGCGACCGACAAAGCCCACGTCGCGCCGGCGGACCGTCCCCTCGTGACCGCCACCGAAGGCGCGGCCCGCCAGGCGGTCGAAGACACCGCGGGCGACCTGTGCACCGTCGGCGGCGAGGACGACGACGTGTCAGTTTCCTACGAAGGTATCGAGCGCGCCGAGGGGCAGGTCAACCTCTCGGGCGATGGCTGGTCGGTCGCGGCGTCGCTGCCGCTGGTCGGGCGACATCAGGCGGACAACGCCGGCGTCGCGGCCGCGCTGGTCCGGCAGGTCGCGACCGTCGACGAGGCGACGCTGGCCCGAGGGCTCGGTAACGCCCATTGGCCCGGTCGGTTCGAGGTGATGTCGAGGGACCCGCTGGTCGTCCTCGACGGGGCGCACAACCCCGGGAGTTGCCAGCGAGTCACGGAGACGCTGTCGGCGTTTTCCTTCGAGGACCTCCACGTGGTGGCGGGCGCGATGGTCGACAAGGACCACCGCGGTATCGCGGCGGCGCTCTCGGGCGCCGACCGCGTGGTCGCCTGCCGGCCGGATGTCGGCCGGGCCGAGGACGAGGCGGTCCTCGCTCAGGCGTTCGAGGCCGAGACGGACGCGACCGTCCAGACGCGGGCGGACGTGGCCGGTGCGCTCGCGTCGGTGCTTGCCGAGGCCGACGAGGACGATGCGGTC
>NZ_WPCA01000028.1 GCF_009741825.1 Halapricum sp. CBA1109 | reverse complement strand
CCCGGGGAGGCCGCCGAGCGCATCGGGATGTTGCTGCGCTCGACCGGGAAGGTCAAACGCGGCCTCGGCACCATCCGACAGGACGTCAACGTCTCCATCGCGGAGGGCGCACGCATCGAACTGAAGGGCGTCCAGAGCCTCGACGACATCGACGACATCGTCGAGAACGAGGTCCGCCGGCAGGCCGAACTGCTGGAGATTGCCGACGAACTGACCGACCGCGACGCGAGCGTCGGCGACCCGACGGACGTCAGCGACGTCTTCGAGGGCACCGACTCCGGCGTCATCGGCGGCGCGCTGGACAGCGGCGGGACGGTCCGTGCCGTCCCGCTGTACGGCTTCGACGGCCTCGTCGGCCGGGAGATACAGCCCGACCGACGGCTGGGAACGGAGTTCTCCGACCACGCCAAGCGCCACGGCGCGGGCGGCATCTTCCACACCGACGAACTGCCGGCCTACGGCGTCACCGACGAGGAAGTGGCGGCCTGCGGGAGGCGGTCGCGCCGGCCCGGAAGACGCCGTCGCCATCGTCGCCGACGACGACGAGACCGCCGAGTTGGCCATCGACGCCGTCGCCGAACGGGCCGAGACGGCACTCGACGGTGTGCCCGAGGAGACCCGCGACGCCAACCCCGACGCCACCTCGCGGTACCTGCGGCCGCTGCCCGGTGCCGCGCGGATGTACCCCGAGACGGACGTGCCGCCGGTCGACCCCGACCCCGAGGCCGTCGAGACGCCGGAGCTACTGACCGAGAAGGTCGACCGCTACGAGGCCGAGTACGGGCTGGACGCTGGGCTGGCCGAACAGGTCGCCTACGGTCAGTTCATGCCGCTGTTCGAGGAAGTCGTCGCTGACGGCGTCGATCCGACGCTTTCGGCGACGACGCTCGAGTCGACGCTGACGGAACTCCGCCGGGACGACGTGCCGGTCGAGAACCTCACTGAGGCCCACCTCGCTGACTCGCTAGCGCTGGTCGACGACGGCGAGGTCCCCAACGAGGGACTGGAGGATCTCCTGACCGCACTGGCCGAGGACCCCTCGCTGTCGGCCGCCGAGGCCGTCGAGGCCGAGGACCTCGGCGGCGTCGCCGAGAAAGAGGTCCGGGAGGCCGTCGTGGAAGTCGTCGAGCGCAACGCCGAGCAGGTCGAGACCGAAGGGATGGGCGCGTTCTCCGGGCTGATGGGCGAGTGTATGGGCGCGCTCCGGGGGAAGGCCGACGGGGACCTCGTGAGCGGCGTCCTGCGCGAGGAGATTCAAAAGCGTAGCTGATGTACTCGAAAGCCCACGGGGCGATATCGTTCGCCATCGGTATCGGGCTGGTCGCCGCCGGCGTCGAGTTCGTCCACCCGGCGGTCGTCGTCGGTTACGCCGTGGCGGCCGGCGTCGGCATCGACTTCGATCACTTCCTGTGGGCGCGGTACAACACCGGCGACTGGTCAGCCCTCCGGGGCGTCCTCGCCTCGCCGGCGTCGACCCTCGCCGACCAGTCAACCATCTTCGGCGAGAGCGACCTCTCGGAGCTACAGCGTCTGTTGAGCCACGCCGTCGTCGTCGGCCTCGCGGTGCCGGCGACGTGGCTCGTCTCGCCTGATCTCGGGCTGACGACGGCCGTCGTCCTCTACGGGCACGTCCTCTCGGACCTGCTGGCGGACGTGCGGGCCGAGCGCCGGCGGGCGAGTGGCGGCTGACGGCGACACATTTGTATCGGACCGCGGAGTACGGTGAGGTATGTACGATACAGGCGGCCTGCTGCCCGTCGACTCACTTCCGGCGGGCGTCTTTCTCTGTACGGGGCCGCCGATGGTGGGAAAACGGGCCCTGCTCCTCCGGTTGCTCGCACACGGCGTCGACAGCGGCGAGGGGTGTGTCGTCGTCTCGACCGACCGGACGGCGGCGGAGATAGACGACGACCTCGCGGGGTTCCGACGGGACCCGTCGGCGACGGTACCGCTGGGCTACGTCGACGGGTCGGGCAACGCCGAGGACGGGGTCGCGGGCGTCCCGACGGAGATGGCCGGGTCGCCGACGGATCTGACCGGCATCGGGATGGGGCTGTCGAGACAACTGGAGCGGATGGCGACCGCCGGGGAGGTAGATGGCATCCGGGTCGGCCTCCTCTCGCTGTCGACGATGCTGCTGTACAGCGATCCGGAGCGTGTCCTGCGGTACCTCCACGTGTTCGGCCAGCGGACCAAAGAGGCGGGCGCGCTGGCGCTGGTGCTCGCACACAGCGAGTCGCTGGACACCGAAGTCGCGGGGCAGATCCGGTCGTTCGCCGACGGGGCCATCGAACTCCGCGAGGACGAGGACGGCCACCGCCTCCGGGTCAAGGGCCTCGACGGCGTCGACAGCGGCTGGGGGTCGGTGCCGGACCCACGCGTCAGTCCGAGCGGTCCCGCGGCGGTACCGGACCGGTCGCCGGAGTCCCCGCCGGTCGCGTCGCTGCGCGCGCTGATCGACGACGTCAGGGCCGATCAGCCGACGCTCACTGTCGGGAACTACACCGGCGACGAGGCGACGCTCGACCGCATCGAATCGCACTTCCGGACGCTGCAAGTCGGCGTCCGGACGACCGACCTCGGGTTCGCCAGCCCGACGGACGTGGCGATGCTCCACCGCGGGGACGACCTGCTGGCGTCGTCGAGCGTCGCGGATATCGACGCGGCGATCACGCTCGACGACGAGCCAGAACTGGCTGGCACGACGGCGCCGCTACTCGACGCCGTCGACCAGACGACGTTCGACGCCGTCGGTGCCGACAGGCGGTTTCTGGTCCGGACGAGCCACACCATCGAGGCGCTGGCCGCCCGCGGCGGTCGCTCCACGCCGGGTTCCAACAGCTCTCCCGGTTGTGGGACGACGGACGGACGCGGCGGAACTACGAGCGACTCGTCGATTCCGGGGTCGACGTCCACGTCTACGGCGTCGCCGACGTGGACCTCCCCGACCGGGATTGGACGGTTCACACGGCCGAAGACGGCGAACTCGCCCGCACGTGGTTCGTCTGTTACCGGAGCGGCGAGGACGCCGCGACCGAGGGGATGCTCGTCGCCGAGGAGGGGGCCGACGGCTACGACGGGGTCTGGTCGTACCGCACTGATCTGGCCGCGCAACTCGACGGGTATCTCCGGGCGAGTTACTGAGAGACGGCGATGCCGGCCCGGTTGCAGTAGGACTCGACGCTCCCGGGGTCGCCGGTGATTATCTCGCCGACGAGGCGCTGGTAGGGCGTGATCGACAGCGATCCGTCGGGGGCCTGCTGTGGCTCCGGGACGAACGCCCGGTCGTTGTCCAGTCCGACGACCGTGTGGTACTCGATGGGCGAGTTGCCGTAGTAAAAGACGTAGCCGTACCGGGTGCTCGGGGCCTGGAACTGCGTCGCCCACGGCTCCTGTGCGGGGCCGAGTTGTTCCTGCTGGACGAGTCGTAACGCGACGTCCTGCTGGTAGGTCCACGTGCCGAGCCGACCGAAACGGATCCACTCGTCGAACGCCGAGTCGACGACGACCGAGCGGAGTTCCTCGTAGGATGGCATCGCTGTCCCGATTTTTTCCGATCGATATTAAAACGACACTATCGTTCGGCCCGCTGGCGGGCGCGCCGGAAGATGCCCCGGAGTGTGACCACTTCGCGGTCGGTCGGGTGGGCGCGCCCCAACAGGCGTCGCCACAGTCTCCGTGCTTTCCCGCGTTTCTCCTCGGGGTGGTCGATGGCTTCGAGGAAGGCCCCGAACTGCTCGTGGAGACCCTCTATCTGGTCGTCGGGCGCGCGGTCGTGGGTCGGGTCGGGCAGTTGGGTCTCCTCGACGGTCAGCGTCCGGAACTCGTAGAGGACGATGGTCGCGGCCTGTCCGAGATTGAGCACGGGGTAATCGGCGCTTGCGGGGATCGAACACACCTCGTCCAAGGCCGCCATCTCCTCGTTGGTGAGGCCGACCCGCTCGCGGCCGAAGACCAGACAGGTGTCGCCCGCGACGCCGTCGAGGCTGTCGGCCATCTCCCGGGGCGTCCGGAAGGGGTAGCGGACGTGGCTCCGGGCGTCCTCGTTGGTGATGGCCGTGGTCCCGACGGTGTGGTAATTCTCGACGAGGTACTCGAAGTCGACCTCGCGGGCGTTCGGGAGGATGTCCTCGCGGGCCTGCCCGGCGAAGCCGTAGGCCTCGCCGTCGCGGTCGAGTTCCGGCGGGTCGACCAACAGCAACTCCTCCAGCCCGAAGTTCTTCATCGCGCGGGCGATGGTGCCGACGTTGCCCGGCGTCTCGGCGTCGACGATGGCGACGCTGATCATAGGTCCAGATCGTCCAGGTCGACGCGAGATCTTCGATCTCCTCGTCGTCCATCTCGTCGAGTTCCTCCTCTAGCGAGGGGATGCTCTGGGCGGTGTCGGGAGCGTCGGGGATGGCGTCGGGTTCCTCCTCGACGTGGTCGACCGTGCCGTAGTCCGCCGGGGCGCGGCCGCCGTCGGCGAACCACTCGTGGAACGCATCCTGAAGGGCCTGTTCGCCGGCGTACTCCCGGCCGCCGGCCTCCCGGAACCAGTAGACGAAGTCGCTCTCGTGGTCGTCACAGAGCAGCACCTCGCCCATCGGTTCGCCGTAGATGGCCCGCGCGACGTTACACTGGTCGCTGTCTGCCTCGCCGTGGATCAGCCAGCAGGCGTCACAGGGCTCACCGACCAGCGTCGACAGGCGGACGATGCGCTGGCGCTCCTCGGGCGGCATCTTCGCCAGCGGCTTGATCGTCCCGTCGGCGTCGAAGACGACCGACTCCTCGAACCGCCAGCCGCGGAGGCCGATACTCACTTTTGCCATACGCGCCCGTTGGCCACCACGGAGTAAAAGCGGCCTGTTCGGCAGCGGTGTCAATGGTGCTATTTAAGTGTTGTGCGGCGAAACCCGGTATCGATGGCAGAAACCGCCCGATCGGTCCCACGGATCGCCGCGATTCTCGCAGTCGCGGTGATGCTCGTCCTCGCCGGCTGTAGTTCCGGCGGCGACAGCACCCCGGGGGCGACGACCGAAGCACCGGACGACACGACAACCGCGATGGAGGACGGTATGGACGACGGCGGCACCGACGACGGAGCGGACGACGGCAGTGACGCCGACGACGGAGCGGACGACGGCAGTGACGCCGACGACGGGAGCGACAGTGCGGGCGACGGCCTCTCGGTCACGGCAGACCACACGGAAGCGCTCCGGAACGCCGGCTCGTTCACTAGCTCGCTCAACATCACCTCGACGACGACCCAGAACGGGACAGACAGCACGACCGGTATCGAGCTCGACGTGATGATCGACCAGGGCAGCGACCGCGGGTACATCAACCAGACCATCGGGAGCCGACTGGGCGACATCAACGCGGAGAGCTACACGGCCGGCGAGGAGACCTTCCAGCGCTCGTCGTCGCCGTTCGGGACCCAGTACTTCTACGGGACCGAACCCTACGCCGGCTCGAACGTCACGCCCGTGAACATCACCAGCGCCGGCGTCGGCGGGGAGCAGCTCCTGTTCGGTGCCGGGAACCTGACGTGGACGGAGGAAGGCTCGGACACCCGGGACGGGGTCGACGTCACGCACTACTCGGTCAGTGACGCCGACGCTATCGAGCAGGCCGGCGGCCAACTCGCGCCCAACGCCACCTCCATCGACTCGGTGTCCGTCGACGCCTACGTCGACGGCGACGGCATCGTCCGCGAGATGTCGTGGTCGTTCTCCGGCATCGACCAGAACGGCAACGAGTTCGACTTCGAGAGCACCTACCGGACCACCGACGTCGGATCGACGACGGTCGAGGAACCCGGTTGGCTCGACGAGGCGCGCGAACAGACCGGTAACTGACCGAACCGGCTCCTTTTGTCGACGCCGCACGTGAGGACAGCTATGCATACCGTCGACGCGGCAGGGCTTGGGATCGGTGACGACCACCCGGCACGGCTGATGGGCGTCCTCAACATCAGCGAGGAGTCCCCGTACAAGCCGAGCGTCTTCGACGACCCCGGCGAGGCCGCCGCGTACGTCGACGAGGAACTCGTCGGCGAGGGCGCGGACATCGTCGACGTCGGCCTGGAGTCGGCGAACAAGAAGTTCGACGTCCTCTCGGCAGAACAGGAACTGGACCGTCTGGACACCGCTATCGAGACCATCGAGTCGGTCAGCGGCGACGCGATTTTCTCCATCGAGACGCGCTACCACGAGGTGGCCGAGGCCGCGCTGGACCGCGGGTTCGATATGGTCAACGACATCGCCGGCTTCGCCGACCCGGAGATGCCGGCCGTCTGCCGGGAGTACGACGCCGCCGTCGCGAAGATGGCAAGCCCCCCGGACCTGACACGGCCCGGTGCCGTAGAGGAGACCGACTGGGCGGCCCGGAAGTCACCCGAGTGGGCCGAGTCGGCCGACTACGTCGATCAGGTATACGAGGCGCTGAAACAGCACGGCTTCACCGACAAGACGATGATCGACCCCGCGTTCGGCCGCTGGAGCGAGGCCCAGACCGTCGAGGGCGACCGCGAGGCGTTCCGACGGCTCCGGGAGTTCCGCGGCCTCGGCCGACCGATGCTCGTCTCTATCAACCGGAAGACCTTCCTCCGGACGCTCGCGGGCCGGGACACCGAGCAGGCGCTGTCGGTCAGCCTCGCGGCGACGTCGATGGCTATCGAGCGCGGCGCACACGTGATTCGGACCCACGACGTGGCCGAGACGCGGGACGCGGCCCGCATCGGGGACGCCTTCACCCCCGAACGGGGCCGTGAGGACGCCATCGGGGTCGAGCAACTGGACGTTCGGACCGTCGGCGACGCCCGTCGGCACCTCGAACGGATCGAGGCCGACGCGTCGGTCGCCGAGGACGCCGTCACCCACGTCTTCGAGGTTCGGGGCCTCTCGGCGGCCGACAGCCAGCGTCTCGGGGCGGCCGCCGAGGCCTGCGGGGCCGCACTGGGTCGCGGCGAGAGTGGGGACCTGCTGGTCGGGACCCCGGCGGCGCTGTCCGCACTCGAAGGTGACCTCGCCGACGACGACACGCTCGGCCCCGTGGTGTCGGCCGTCGCCGACGAGATATAATGGACTTCGAGACGTTCGAGCCGGTGTACGAGGCGATACTGGCCGACTTCGGCTTCGACCGGGCCGGTGACGAACGAGCCCGGGACCTGCTGGCCGGCCTGCTCGACGCCGCTGATGCGACGCCGGCGACGCCCGACCGACTGAACTTCGCGGGACAGACCGTCGCCGTCGCGGGCGCGGCCGACTGCCTCGAATCGGAGGCGTCGATGGCCGCCGACGCCGACGCCGTCGTCGCCGCCTCGGCGGCCGCGAGACGGCTCCGAGCGGCCGATATCGACGTGGACTGTATGGTGACCGACCTCGACAAGACGCCCGACACCGCGGTCAGACTGGCCGAATTCGGAACACCGGTCGCCGTCCACGCCCACGGTGACAACGCGATGGCCGTCCGGGAGTACGTCCCGCAGTTCCGCGTCGAGAACGTGCTCCCGACGACCCAAGCCGCGCCGACCGGCCCCGTCTACAACACCGGCGGGTTCACCGACGGCGACCGGGCGGCGTTTCTCGCCGACCACTGCGGGGCCGCCGAACTCGTCTTTCCCGGATGGGCGTTCGAGGACACGTCGGTCCCCGTGCAGAAACAGCGAAAGTTGGCGTGGGCGAAACGCCTGCTCTACTGGCTCGAACGCCGTCGTGGCGACCGCTTCGCCGTCCTCGACGGCCACCGCGACAGCCTCGACACCGACGCGCTACCGGTGGCCTAGCTACCAGTCGCCGCAGATGTCCTTGACGTGGTCGTCCAGCGCCTCCGCCGTCTCGAACGTCCGGCCGCAGATTGTACACCGGTGGTCGGCTGTCGTGGTTTCTTTACTCGCCATATCCCGTACTGACGACGGGCTGGCACTTAGCTGTTGTGTGGACGTGTCCTCCCGAGTCACGGGAGTGGTTCCCACGAAGGATATTGAACCGTGGCAGGCTGAAATATACTCCGGGAGTTCGACAGAATGATTCCGTCGTGAGAATGTATCTACGGGGCGAGCAGATCGATCGTTTCCTCGATCTCCTCGGGTTCCGCTGCCCGCGGGAACGAGACGTTGACGGCGTCGATACCGTCGATATCGGCGAAGCGTTCGAACTGCTCGCGGACGTGGTCGGGCGTCCCGGCGGCCGACAGCGAGTCCAGCAACTCCTCGCCGATGGCGTCCTCGGCGGCCGCCTTGTTCCGGTTTGCCCACTCGGCGGCGACGGTCTGGGCTGTCTCCTCGAACCCCTGTCGTTCCAGCGCCTCGCGGTAGAAGGTGCCCATCCCGCCGACGTAGAAGGCGATGTGGTTGCGCACCAGATCACGCGCGCGTTCGCCGTCTGAAAGCGCCATACAGGGGAGCGAAAGGGTGACGCGCTGGTCCGAGCGGTCACGGTCACCGAGGTCACAGCCGCGGTCGAAGTCCTCCAGACGGTCCCGGAGGCCATCGGGCGCAACATCAGGGCGTGCCAGCCGTCGGCGAACCGCCCTGCGAGTTCGACGGACTTGGGACTCATCCCGCCGGCGTCGATAGGCGGGGCCGGATCCGGCGGGTCGAACCGGAGCCGGAACCCCGATAGCTGGTGGATCGAGCCGTCGTACTCCAGTGGCTCGCCCGCCACAACCGTCTTGACTATCTCTATCGTCTCGCGGGTAAATCGCAACGGCGACTCGAACTCGGTGCCGTGCCACCCCTCGACGAGGATAGGCCCGGACGGACCGAGCCCCATCCGGAAGCGCCCCTCGGAGAGTTCCTGCAGCGTCGCCGCCGTCTGGCCCAAAAGCGCCGGCGACCGCGAGTAGACGTTCAGTATCGAGGACCCGACGCCGATGCGGTCGGTTCGCTCGGCGATGGCCGACAGGATGGTCACGGCGTCCCGCCCCCACGTCTCGGGACACCACACCCGTTCGTACCCCTGCCGTTCGGCCCGTTCGGCGAAGGCCGCGAACGTCTCGATGCTGGGCTGTGCCGCCACCGGAAGGTAGATGTCACGCTCGACCGAGTCTGTCATAGTCGATTCAAACGGACCACTGGGGCAAAGTTGTACCGGCGGTCACACCTCGGGCGTGTCCTCTATCTGGGGTTTGCCCTTCAGTGGGACCGTCTCGCCGGTCAGGAAGGACGCGGCGCGGCTCGCGAGGAACTGTATCGCGTCGGCGACTTCGGCCTCGACACCGACGGTCCGGTCGGCGGTGTCGCGGTCGACTGCCTCGGCGGAGATGCCCATCTGCGTTTCGAGGCCGGGCGTGGCGACGTACCCCGGCGCGACGCAGTTGACGCGGACGTCGTCGCCGGCCCACTCGTAGCCGAGTGTCGTCGTGAGGTTGATGACGGCGGCCTTGGCGGCGGCGTAGTGGCTCATATACGGTGCACCCTGCTGGCCAGCGTGGCTGGCGACGTTGACGACCGCACCGCCGCCCTCCCGGAGAGCGTCGCTCGCGGCCTGCGTACAGTTGACCGTCCCGTGGAGGTTGACGCCGACGACGCTGTCCAACCCGTTGGCCGAGATGTCGTCGAACCCGGCGACGAAACTCGCCCCCGCGTTGTTCACCAGATAGTCGACGCCGCCGTAGGCCTCGGTGGTCGCCGCGACCATCGCTTCGACCGTCTCGCGGTCCCGAACGTCACAGGCCACGCCCTGACACGCGCCGTCGTACGCCTCGTCGATGGCCGTCGCCGCCTCGGTTATCTCCTCGTCGTCGCGCGAGCAGATTGTCACGTCGACGCCCTCGTCGGCGAATCGCTCGGCGACCGTTCGACCGATACCGCGGGAGGCCCCCGTGACGATGGCGGCGTCGCCGTCCAGTCCGAACTGATCGTGCATGAGTGTGTCACCCGCAGGGAGACGCTATAAATCCACGGGCGACGAGTTCAGGTGCCTCGGCGCCGAAGGCGGTCACGTGAGTACCACGACGGGCCGATTCAGAGTCTATCGCGTCTTCGGGGCTGTCCCGCACATCAACCTCCGGGACGCCGAGACCGACACGCTGTACACCGTCTACCAGTCGGGCTACGCGGACCAAGACGCCGTCGACGCTCTCCGGACCGGCGACCTGATCGAGGCGACGCTGTCGGGGGACCCGACCGACGACGACGAGCCGTGGCGGATCGAGGACCACGAGCCCTGCGGCGGCGTTACGACCGACTTCGTCGTGGACGAACCGATGCCGGAGGCGGCGAGGACACACTGGCACGAAGGCGACACCCAGCCCCGGTTCGTGGCACTCGGCGAGGAGGAACCGGTCGGCGTCTGCGCCATCCAGCCACGGGAAACGCTGCCCCGCGGGGCGTTCGTCCCGAACGTCCTGACCGGGCTGTTGCCCCTAGAGGAGTTGTTTCAGTCGCCGCCGATCATCGACGGCCCGGCGGCCGAAGTCGTCTTCGTCGACGCCGACCCGCCGGACGCGGATCGGTACACGAAACCCTACGGTGTGGCGCTGGTGTTCGGCGAGGCTGGGCGGGAACTGGCCGACCGCTACCGGGAGGAGTACGACCTCCCTCGGGGCGAGGACAGCCGCCCCGACTACGACCCGTACGGTATCTGAGCGTCAGAGACCGACGAGGTCGCCCGGTTCGATCTCTTCGAGGTAACCGCCACACTGCGCACACTCCGAGACGTCGTGTGGTGCCGGTTCGCCTTCCATGTGGACGATTCCACAGTCCGTACACACCTCGAACTCGGCGTCGATCATACACGCGCCGAGTGACCGCCCGAGGACATATTATTTGTGGCGTCAGTACGCGACGACGGCGGCGACGATACCGGCGGTCTGTCCCGCACCACCGACGGCCAGCGCCGCCGTCACCGCCAGTGGCGCGCCGCCGGCGACGGCGAGGACGTACCCGACGGCCCCAAGCGCGCTCAGGACACCGCCGACGAGGTAGACGGCCGGGAGACGGTCGATGCGTCGGCCCGTGTCGAGCAGTCCCGCCGCGGGAATCGCCAGCCACCCGGCGACGGTCCCCGCGAGGAGGATGTCGGTCGCGGGTCGGTCACCAGACCGACGGTCCCCGCGACGGTGAGTACGAACCCGGCGACCAGTACCCGCCGCCACGTCAACAGGATTCCCGTGTCCATATCGCGCCACGAGAGGACGGTGAACACGAGGATGATACTGTCCATCACGAGGTGTGCGACCAGGACCGTCCGGAGCGCCAGCAGGTCCCGGTGAGCGGCGATAGCGAACGTCCACGCCAGCGGCACCAGTACGACCGGGCCGTTCTCCCGGAGGCGTCTGAGCATATCCGGCCCGTGGGCGGGCACCGACAAGAAGTTACGCGTCGACTTGGGCCTGCCACTCCCGCAGTTGGTCGGCGCTGACGCCCTGCACCTCGGCGGCCACGTCGTCGGCTTCGGCCGTCGCGAGGTCCGCGAGGCTCTCGACGCCCGCCTCGGAGAGTTTCTCGGCGGTCTTGGCCCCGACGCCGTCTAAGTCGTCGAGGGTCTCGACGGCGTTTCTGGCCTGATACTCCTCGTAGTTGCAGATGGGACAGCCCAGTTCCCACGGGTCGTCGCCGTCGACGACGTGGACGTGGGGCAGGTCGTGTTCGTCACAGCGCTCGTCTTGGACCTCGATGTCGCCCCGCCGGGGGAGCGGCAGCGAGTAGTCACAGTCGGGATAGCGGGTACACCCGACGAGCCGCGACCCCGAGCGGAGGTGTTTGATAGCCAGTTCCCCGCCCTCGGTGTCGCCACACTCGGGACAGTCGCCGATGACCTCGTCCTCGCTCTCGTCGGCGGCCTCGGCCTGACAGCGCGGACAGCCGTGGACGAAGGTGTCGCTCCCGGCGAGCATCTTCACGTGGTGGGTGTCGTGGTCCTCGCAGTAGTCGTCGAGGACGAGGGGTTCACCGCTGGAGGGCAACGGCAGCGTGTACTGGCAGTCGGGGTAGCCGTCACAGCCGATGAAGTACGACCCGTGGCGCGAGCGCCGGACGAGCAGATCAGAGCCACACTCCGGGCAAGGACCGACGGTCCGGTCGGCCTTCAGCGACTCCTGGAGGTGTTCGCCGACCGCCTCACTCGAATTCCGGAGTTCCTCGAACACCCGGTCGAGCATCTCGCGTGACTCCGCGGTGACCTCGTCCAAGGTCGCCTCGCCCTCGGCGATGGCCGTCATATCCTCCTCCAGTTCGACGGTCATCTCCTCGCTGACTATCTGGTCGGCGAACTCCTCGGCCGCCTCGACGACGGCCTTCGCCAGCGCCGTCGGTTGTGGCGGGTCGCCGTCGACGTACCCGCGGTCGTACAGTTTCTGGATGATGTTGTGTCGGGTGCTCTTGGTCCCGATGCCGGCCGACTCCATCTTGCTGATGAGGCGCGACTGGCCGTAGCGCCGCGGTGGCTGGGTCTGTTTGGCTTCGAGTTCGACGTCCTCGATGGCCAGTTCCTCGCCCTCCTCGACGTCGGGGACGAAGTTCTCGCTGGCGCTGGAGTAGGGGTACACCTCGTGGTAGCCCGGTTCCAGTAGGCGTTTACCGTTGGCCTTCAGACGCGCCGCGTCGGTTTCGGCGACGACCCGGAGGTGCTCCCACGTGGCCGCCTCGGCGACCGTCGCAAAGAACCGACGGACGATCAGTTCGTAGACATCCCACGCGTCGTCGTCCAGTTTGTTCCGGTCGGGGAACTCCCCGGTCGGATGGATCGGCGGGTGGTCGGTCGACTCGGTGTCCCCGCGGGTCGGTTCGACCTCGTCCTGTTCGAGCAACGCCATCGCGTCCTCGTCGAAGGGACTCGTGCCCACGAAGGCATCGAGCAACGCCTCAGGGTCGAGGTCGTCGGGATAGACTGTGTTGTCTGTCCGCGGGTACGTGACGTACCCCTCGGTGTACAGTTCCTCGGCGATGGACATCGCCCGCTGGGCGGAGTACCCGAGCGACCCCGCGGCTTGGATGAACGCCGTCGTGTTGAACGGGGCCGGCGGCGCGTCCGTCCGGGTGCGGCGGCGAACCGAGGCGACGGTCGCCGTCGACTGTGCGTCGAGGTGGTCGAAGGCGTCCTGTGCGTCTCCCTCGGACCAAATGCGCTCGGCCTCGCTGCCGTCGTCGTCGTAGAAGTACTGGGCCTCGAAGGTCGTGTCTGCCTTGCCGAGCAACGCCTGAATCTCCCAGTAGTCCTCGGGGTCGAAGGCCTCTATCTCGCGCTCGCGGTCGACGATCAGTTTTAGCGTCGGCGACTGGACCCGACCCACGGAGATGAAGTCGTCGCCGAGTTGCCGGGCCGATAGCGAAAGAAAGCGCGTCAGCGCCGCCCCCCAGATGAGGTCGATGACCTGTCTGGCCTCCCCCGCCGCCGCCAGGTCGAAGTCCAACTCGTCGGGGTTGGCGAAGGCTTCCCTGACCTCGTTGTCGGTGATAGAGGAGAACCGGACCCGCTGGATGGGTACGTCCGTCGTCTCCCGGATCAACTCGTAGGCCTCCTTGCCGATGAGTTCGCCCTCGCGGTCGTAGTCCGTCGCGATGACCGCCTCGTCGGCCTCGCGGGCGAGGCTTCGGAGTGCCGCGACGATATTTTCCTTCGTGGGCGATTTGACGATGTCGGCGTCGGTCAACTCCGAGGGCTCGACGTCGCGCCAGTCGCTGTACTCCGGCGGGAAGTCGACGCCGACGACGTGGCCCGAAAGGCCGATACAGCGCTTGCCACCCCACTTGTAGACGTTGACGCCGTTGCGTCGCTCGGCGTCGGCACCGCCGTCGCTGAGGATGTCCGCGATACGTCGCGCCGCGTTGTCCTTCTCGGTGATGATCAACTGCACGGCCGACCACCCCGAACGAGAGAGCTCATTGAGGGCCTCTACGCAGTCACCCGCTCATTAGTCTTTCGCCGAGAATCGAAGGACTGCGGCGGGACAAGGCGCGCTCACGGGCGTGTGCGCTCGTGCGTGAACGACTATGGTGTGGTATATAGTTCCACGGCGTCGCCGCCAAACCTCTATGGGCGCGGCGTCCCCAGAGTGGGGTATGCCCGACCCCGAGGAGGTTCCGGTGACCGCGGACCGCCCGGACGCGCCGATACACACGACCGGTGTCGACCACATCACGCTCATCGGGAGCAACGAGGCTGACACGGTGGCGTTCTACCGCGACCTCCTCGGAATGTCGCTCGTGTTGCGTCAGCCGAACTTGGACGACCCCGCCTCGACACACCTGTTTTTCGACACCGGCGACGGCCGGATCCTGACGTTCTTCGTCGCCGACCGTGAGTCGGACCCCCAACCGGTCGGCGGGGAGGTCGGCAGCGTCCACCACCTCTCGGTACGGGTCGACCCCGAGCGGTTCGACGCGGTTCGGGAGGCGCTGGCCGAGGCAGGCCGGCAGTTCAACGACTTCGACCGCGGCATCTTCCGGTCGCTGTACACGCGTGATCACAACGGGATGTTGATCGAACTGGCGACCGACGCCTACGCCATCCCGGACGACCGGCGCGCCGAGGTACTGGCGAAGACACAGGAGATCCGCGAGCGAGACGGGGCCGACCACGCCGAGGACCGGCACCTCGAAGCGGCGCTGGAATCGCTCGACCTGCCGGTCGACCCGGTCGACCTCGGTGACGCCCCCAGCGGCGTCGGCGACGCCCAGTGACCTACGGCTGTTCGGTCTCCCACTCGAAATCGAGATCGCCCCCGAGCGCGAGATACGCGATACCCCCGACCGCGAGCATCGTGACGAGCAACCCGCCCGCCACGGTGACGATATCTGCCATCGGTTCGTTTTCCGCGTCGACACGGGATAAATAAAGCGAAGCGGCGGCGCTGGCGTCGGGAGTCACACTGATCGTCGGGTCCCGTCTGCTGGCTGCGAGCGGCCTCGTTTCGACGTCGATACACTCTTCCGCCGCTACCCATCCAGTTCCGCACGCAGGAGGCCGTTTACCTCGCCCGGGTCGGCCCTTCCGCCAGTCTGCCACTTTTTTACTGCGTCGGGTGGCTTCGCTTCGCTCAGCCACCGCTCCTTGCAAAAACGTGGCGAAAAACACCTGCTGACTCGCTTCGCTCGTCAGCAGTAGTCGACAGAGTACACGACGGCAACCTCGTCAGAGCTGCGTTCGGCCGAGTGAAACGCCTCCCTCACGAGCGGAGCGAGTGGGGGCTCGGGAGAGCCTGCTCTCCCGGTGCACTGCGTTCGGCGTATGCTAGCCCTCTAATTCCTCGCGCAGGAGACCGTTTACCTCGCCCGGATCGGCGCTCCCGCCGGTCTTCTGCATAACCTGTCCGACGAGGAAGTTGATCGCGCCGCCGTCGCCGTCGTGGAAGTCCGAAACGGCGTCGGGGTTCTCCTCGATGGCCGCCTCGACGGCGCTCTGGACGGCGTCCCCGGATGTCTTGCCGAGGTCCTCGCGGTCGGCGATGGTCTCGGGGTCGTCACCCTCGTCGAGCATCCCGCGAAGCACCGTCTCACGGGCGTTCTTGGCCGTGATATCGTCGTCGGCGACCATCCCGACGAGCGTCGCCACCTCGTCCAGTCGGCCCTCGATGTCGGTGATGGCCATATCGCGGTAGTTCAGTTCGCCAAGCAGGTTGTCCGCGACCCACGTCGCCACGAGGTCGGCGTCGTACTCGGCGGCCAACTCCTCGTAGAAGTCCGCGACCTGTTTGGTCGAGGTGAGCTTCGAGGCGGCCTCCTCGCTGAGGCCGTACTCCTCGCCGAAGCGGTCCCGGCGGGCGTCGGGGAGTTCGGGGATGTCGATGGACTGCTTCCAGTCGCTGACCTGTAGCGGCGGGAGGTCCGCCTCCCGGAAGTAGCGGTAGTCTTTCTCCTCTTCTTTCGAGCGCATCCCGACGGTGTTACCGTGGGTCTCGTTGAAGTGGCGGGTCTCCTGTTGGACTTCCCGTCCGGACTGGAGGAGTTTCTTCTGGCGGGAGGCCTCGAAGGAGAGCGCCTGCTCGGCCCCCTTGTGGCTGGAGATGTTCTTGACCTCCGTCCGGTTTGCGTCTTCCAGTACCGACTCGTCGATGGCGCCGTCGTCGTCGACATCGTCGCTGTCGACCAGCGAGAGGTTCGCGTCGATGCGGAGGCTCCCGTCCCGGGTCGGGTCGAAGACGCCGAGGTATTCGAGGACTTCCTCCAGTTTCTCTAAGAACGCCCGGACCTCCGCCGGGTCCCGGAAGTCCGGCCGGGTGACGATTTCCATCAGTGGCGTGCCGGCGCGGTTGTAGTCGACCAGCGTGTAGTCCGCGCGGTCGATAGAGCAGGTCCGGGCCTCTAGAGACTCGGTTCCCTCCCGGACATGCTTGATCGACCCGGGGTCCTCCTCGAGGTGGGCGCGCCGGATCCCGACAGTTCGGCTGTCGCTCTCGTGGGAGAACTCCAAGGCACCGTCCTGACAGATCGGCGCGTCGTACTGGGTGATCTGGAAGTTCTTAGGCAGGTCTGGGTAGTAGTAGTTCTTCCGGTGGAAAGTGGTCTCCTCGGGGATGTCGGCGTCGATTGCCTTCCCGACCTTGACGGCTGCCTCAACAGCGCCCTCGTTGAGCACCGGGAGCGCACCGGGGAGACCGAGACACACCGGGCAGGTCCGGGTGTTCGGTTCCTCGGCGCCGTCAGTCGAACAGCCACAGAAGATCTTCGTGTCCGTCTCGATCTGGACGTGGACCTCCAGTCCGATGACGACGGTGAGATCGCGGGACTCGGCGGCTTGGGCAGTCATTGTCGGCGATTCGGTAGGGGAGGGCTAAAGACTAACGCTGTCGCCGACCGCCCGAGCGGAGGGCACAAGTCGCTGTGGCCCACACCTAGGGATAATGGACCGTTCGAAACTGGTCACCGGCGGGCTACTGCTGGCCGCGATGGTCGTCGTCCCCGGGATGATCAACTTCGCGCTCGTCGACCTCGGCTACGAGAACGTCGGCGACGTCGTCTACGTCCTCGGATACACGACCGGTATCAGCCTGTTCTACCTGTTTTACCTCCGGCCCGTCGACTTCAG
Organism: Halapricum sp. CBA1109; assembly: GCF_009741825.1. Lineage (GTDB taxonomy): Archaea > Halobacteriota > Halobacteria > Halobacteriales > Haloarculaceae > Halapricum. Next base: position 7,218 of record NZ_WPCA01000028.1, on the reverse strand, counting down.
CGACCCGACCGGCCAAGACGTGGCCGAGGACGTCGAGACGGCCGACCCGAACAACTGACCCGGACGCTGGTCGGGGTCAGCCGTATGTCAGAAACAGTGTCATTGTCTGACGTAGGTTTATCCGGGCGGAGCGGCCCCTATACTGTATGTGCGGGAACCGAGTGGACGAACTCGAAGAACAGGTCAACCAGTTGCAGGCGACGGTCGACGGGCTGACCGACGAACTGGTCGAGTGTAAGGTCCGGATCCGGGAACTGGAGAGCGCCGTCGACGACGACACCGGGTTTGCCCCGGACGACGTCGACGAACCGACCGAGAGCGCGCCGGAGACGGAGCCAGCCGACAATCATAACACCGAGGCAACCGAGGAGACTGACGAAGAGGAGACGGAGACCGACTCGGACATCATCATCGCGTGACGCCATCGGGCGGCGTGGCGCGGGGAGCCGCTGACCACTATGCACATCAAAGAGCTCGTACTGGACAACTTCAAGAGCTTCGGACGGAAGACGCGGATCCCGTTCTACGAGGATTTCACCACGATCAGCGGCCCGAACGGCTCGGGCAAGTCGAACATCATCGACGCGGTGCTGTTCGCGCTCGGACTGGCCCGAACCTCCGGCATCCGCGCCGAGAAACTGACCGATCTGATCTACAACCCCGGCCACGCCGACGCCGAGACCGACGTCTCCGGCGAGCGACAGGCGATCGTCGAGGTGATACTCGACAACAGCGACCGCACGGTAGAGCGCCCGCAGGTCGTCAACGCCGCCGGCACGGACAAGGTCGGCGACTGTGACGAGATATCGATCAAGCGCCGGGTCAAAGAGACCGAGGACAACTACTACTCGTATTACTACATCAACGACCGCTCGGTGAACCTCTCGGACATCCAAGACCTGCTGGCACAGGCCGGCATCACGCCCGAGGGGTACAACGTCGTTATGCAGGGCGACGTGACCGAGATAATCAACATGACTGCCGGCTCCCGGCGGGAGATAATCGACGAGATAGCCGGCGTCTCGGAGTTCGACGCCAAGAAGGAGGACGCCTTCGAGGAACTGGACGTCGTCGAGGACCGCATCGAGGAGGCCGACCTCCGGATCGAGGAGAAACAGACCCGCCTCGACCAACTCTCCGAAGAGCGGGAGACGGCCCTCCAGTATCAGGACCTCAAAGACGAGAAATCGGAGTACGAGTCCTACCGGAAGGCCGCGGAACTAGAGGACAAACGGGAGGAACTGGACGCAGCCGAAACGAAAGTCGAGGACGCCGAACAGCGCCGCGAGCAGCTACAGGCCGAACTCGACGAGCGCGAGGGGAAAGTCGTCAGATTGGAGGACGAACTGAAAGCCCTCAACGAGGAGATAGAGCGGAAAGGCGAGGACGAGCAGTTGGCGCTCAAACGCGAGATAGAGGAGATCAAAGGCGAGATATCCCGGTTAGAAGACAAGATCGACGCCGCCGAGTCGACACTGGAAGACGCCGAGAGCGAGCGCCGGGACGCCTTCGTCAAGATCGACCGCAAACAGGAGACCATCGACGACCTAGAGAGCGACATCCGCGAGGCGAAGGTCCGCAAGTCCTCGCTGAAGGCCGAGGTCCAGGAGAAAGAGGCCGAACTGGAGGCCGTCGAGAAAGAGATCGACGCAATCGGCGACGAGTTCGACGAGGTCCGCGAACAGCTCGAATCGAAGAAAGAAGCGCTCGAAGCGGCCAAAAGCGAGAAGAACGACCGCCAGCGCGAGCAGGACCGACTGCTGGACGAGGCCCGGCGGCGCTCGAACGAACAGCGCGAGACCGAGCAGGCAATCGAGGACGCCGAGGCTCGGCTCCCGGAGATAGACGACGAGATAGCCGACCTCGAGGAGGAGTTGCGCAAGGCCAAAGAGAACCGCGCGACCATCGCCGAGGTGGTTGAGGACCTCACCGAGGAGAAATCCACCCTGCAGGACCGGCTGGCCGACCTCGAAGACGAGATATCGGCCAAACAGCAGGAGTACGCAACCCTCGAGGCCAAGGCAGACGACTCCGGCGACAGCTCCTACGGCCGCGCGGTGACGACGGTGCTCAACGCCGGGAAGGAGGGCGTCCACGGGACGGTCGCCCAACTCGGGAGCGTCGCCGGCGAGTACGCCACCGCCTGCGAGACGGCGGCCGGCGGCCGGATGGCCAACGTCGTCGTCGACGACGACAGCGTCGGTCAGGAGTGCATCGAGTACCTCAAGTCCCGCAACGCCGGGCGGGCGACGTTCCTGCCGATCACCGAGATGCACCGGCGGTCGCTGCCGTCGCTGCCGACCCACGATGGCGTCGTCGACTTCGCGTACAACCTCGTCGACTTCGACAGCGAGTACGCGGAGGTGTTCGCGTACGTCCTCGGCGACACGCTGGTCGTCGAGGACATGGCGACCGCCCGCGAGTTCATGGGCGACTTCCGGATGGTGACGTTAGAGGGTGACCTCGTCGAGAAGAGCGGCGCGATGACCGGGGGTTCCTCCTCGGGATCGCGGTACTCCTTTGCCGGCAGCGAGGGGAAACTCGAACGGGTCGCCCAGCGGATCAACGAACTTGAGGACAAGCGCCAGACGGTCCGCAGTGAGATCAGCGACGTCGAGGACCGCCTTGACGACGCCCGCGAGCGACGCAGCGACGCGGCCGAGCAGGTCCGGGACATCGAGTCGACGATCGAGGCCCGCGAGGACGAACGGGCCGAGGTCGAGGCCGAAATCGAGGAACTCGAATCCGAACTCGACGATATCGAGGAAGAACGCGAGGAGGTCTCCGACCGGATGGACGAGATAGAGGGCGAGATCGAGGACGCCGATGCGGAGATAGCCGACCTCGAAGCCGAGATAGCCGACCTCGAAGCCGAGATAGAGGACTCACAGCTCCCGGAACTGACCGACGAGGCCGAGTCGATCCGCGAGGAGATAGCCGACCTTGAGGCCCAAATCGACGACGTCGACGCCGAGCGAAACGAGCTCGAACTGGAGAAACAGTACGCCGAGGACGCCATCGAGGACCTCCACGACACGATAGAGCAGGCACAGAACCGCAAGGCCAAACAGGAGGAACGGATCGCGGAGTTCGAGGATGCCATCGACGAACAGGAGGCCAAACTGGGCGACAAACAGGCGGCCGTCGAGGAACTGGAGTCCGAACTCGCCGAGTTGAAAGCCGATCGGACCGACCTCCGGGATGACCTACAGGCGGCCAAATCCGAGCGCGACGACCAGCGGGAGAAAGTCGAGCGCGTCCAGGGGAAACTGGACGACTTCGCTGAGACCGTCGAACGGCTGGAGTGGGAGATAGACGAACTGGAGTCGGCGGTCGGGGAGTACGACCCCGAGGACGTGCCCGACCACGAGACCGTCGAGGCCGAGATCGAACGCCTCGAATCGGAGATGGAGGAGTTGGAGCCGGTGAACATGCTCGCCATCGAGGAGTACGACGAGGTCGAGGCCGACCTCGAGGAGTTGGAGGACAAACGCGAGACGCTGGTCGAGGAGGCCGAGGGGATCCGCGACCGGATCGAGAGCTACGAGGCCAGGAAAAAAGAGACGTTTATGGACGCCTTCGACGCCATCGACGAGAACTTCCAAGAGATATTCGAGAAGCTCTCGAACGGGACGGGTCACCTCCACCTCGAAGACGAGGACGATCCCTTCGACGGCGGCCTGACTATGAAGGCCCAGCCGGGCGATAAGCCCATCCAGCGGCTGGCGGCGATGTCCGGCGGCGAGAAGTCACTGACGGCGCTGGCGTTTATCTTCGCCATCCAGCGGCACAACCCCGCGCCGTTCTACGCGCTGGACGAGGTGGACGCGTTCCTCGACGCCGCCAACGCCGACCTCGTCGGGGAGATGGTGGACGAACTGGCCGGCGAGGCGCAGTTCGTCGTCGTCTCCCACCGCTCGGCGATGCTCGAACGCTCCGAGCGGGCCATCGGCGTTATGATGCAGGAGGACAACGTCTCGGCCGTGACCGGCATCGACCTGAGTGCTGGGGGTGTTCCGGCTGATGACTAGAGTGGTTCTGAGCGAAGCGAAGAACCACGGGAACGCGAGCGGGGAGCACAGCGACCCGCGAGCGAAGAACCACGAGCACCGCGACCCGCAAGACGGGGCGAAGCCGTCGGGAGGGTCGCATGACTGACGACGACATTCCGCTGGACATCACCGGCCACGAGGAGCGCTCGCGCGAGGACGACGAGCGGAGCCTCCCGGACGGCGGGACGAGCGTCCTCGGCGGCGAGGGCGGCGGGCCGAGCGGACCCGACGGCCCCGGCGAGGACGACGACGTCGAACCGGTCGAGGTGTTGGTGCAACTCGCCGAGGACGGCGAGATAGACCCGTGGGACATCGACGTGGTCGTCGTGACCGACAAGTTCCTCGACCGGGTGGACGAGGCCGACCTGCGGAGCTCCGGGCGGGCGCTGTTCTACGCGAGCGTCCTGATCCGGATGAAAAGCGACGCGATGCTCGGCGAGGACGAGCCCGACGAGGAAGCTACGGAGGCCCGCGAACCGTGGGAAGAACCCCTCGGCGACGAGGAGTTAGAGATAGACCCCTTCGACCAGCTAGAGGCGGAGATGGACCGGCGGCTCGACCGGAAACGGGCCCGCGGGATGCCCCAGACGCTGGACGAGTTGGTCCACGAACTCCGGGACGCCGAGCGGGGCTCGTGGTGGAAAGAGTCCCGGGAGTACGACACCAGCGGCTCACCCAGCGGCTACGGCCGCGGGACCCAAGAACTGGATTACCGCTCGGGCGACGACCTGCGGATGGACGACGAACCGACCGCGGCGGACGTGACCGGCACGGCCCACGCCGAGAACATCGACGGCATCATCGCCGACGTCGAGGCCGCAGTGCAGGAACACTACCACGAGGGCCGCGCGGAGGTGCTGTACCGTGAGGTAGCCACCGCCGGTGGCTCCCGTGTCGAAACGTTCCTCGGTCTACTGTTTCTGGCCCACCGCGGGGAAGTCCGTCTCCGACAGGACGAGTGTTTCGGCGACCTCTGGATCCAAGACCCCGACGGCGAGGCCGTCGCCGAGAGGGACGCCGCCGACGGGACCGCCGCGGCCGACGACGACTGACGCGCCGATCTCCGCAGTCTCGGGACTGTGCCACACAGTATCAACGCAAAGTCTTTCACGAACTATAACGATAGACTAGGCGTGACATCCCCACGAGTACGGAGTCGGCTGCGGCAACTCGAACGGCGAACGGACAGTGGGTACTATCGGGTGCTGGAGTTCGTCCACGAGGACGGGCGCGTGCGGAAAAAGCGGGAGTGAGTCAGTCGTCGGCGATGACGGTGGCGTCGTCGTCGGCGACGAGGCGGTCCATCGCGTCGACCATCGCCTCAACGGAGGCGTGGGTGATGTCGGCGTCGCTCGCACTGACGGTGACGCTGTGGTCGCCGCGTGACATCTCTACCTCGACGGTGACGAGTGCGTCCGTCCCGCCGGTGATGGCGTCGACGTGGTAGGACTCCAGTTGCGCGTCGGCGGTGTGGCTCAGCGCGGCCTCGGCGGCCTCCATCGCGGCGTCGACGGGGCCGGTCCCGGTGGCGGCCTCCTCGCGTTCCTCGCCGTCGACTTCCAGCCGGACGCTTGCGGTCGGGACCGCGGATCCGGAGACGGCGGTGAGTTCGAGCAGTTCGACGCGGCGCTCGCGCTCGCGGCCCTGGACCTCCTCGGCGATGGTCAACAGGTCCGCGTCGGTGACGCGCTTGCCTCGCTCGCCGATCTCCTTGACGCGGGCGACGACCTCCTTGAGGTCGTCCTCGTCGACGTCGACGCCGTGTTCGTCCAATGCGGCTTTCACGCCGGCGCGCCCGGCGTGTTTGCCCAGCGCAAGACGGCGCTCGCGGCCCACCTTCTCCGGCGGATAGGGCTCGTACATCGAGTCGTCTTTGAGCGTCCCATCGGTGTGGATACCGCTCTCGTGGGTGAAGGCGTTCTCGCCGACGACGGCCTTGTTCGGGGCCAGCGGGATTCCCGTCGCGGTGGCGATCAGTTGCGCGAGGTCGTACACCTTCGAGAGGTCCATCGTCTCGATGCCGTAGCCGTGGTCGAGTGCGATGGCGACCTCCTCTAGGGCGACGTTGCCGGCCCGTTCGCCGATGCCGTTGATAGTCCCGTGGACCATATCCGCGCCGGCCGCGAGCGAGGCCATCACGTTCGTGACTGCAAGCCCGAGGTCGTCGTGGGTGTGGGTGCTGGTCGGGCCGAGTTCGGCAAGGCGGCCGACGGCCTCGATGGTCCGGTCGGGGGTCGCGTGCCCGACGGTGTCGGCGTAACAGACCCGGTCGGCACCGGCCTCGAAGGAGGCGGCCATCAGCTCTTCGAGGTACTCGAGGTCGGCCCGGGAGCCGTCCTCGCCGATGACCTCGACCCACAGGCCGTGGTCTTTGGCGTAGGCGACGAGTTCGCGGGTGCTCTGTACGTTCTCGTCGTGGCTCGTACCGACTTTGTCCTCGATATGCTGGTCGCTGGCGGGGACGACGAGGTTGATGCCGTCGACGCCACAGTCGAGCGCGAGGTCGATATCGTGCTCGACGCCGCGGGCGAAACTGGTCACCGTCGCGTCCAGACTCAGGTCGGCGACCTTCGAGATGGTTTCGCGCTCGCCCGGGCCGGTGCAGGCGCTGCCGGCCTCGATGACATCGATTGCGGCGTCGTCCAGCGCACGGGCGATGCGCGCCTTCTCGTCGGGCGTCAGCGAGACACCCGGCGCTTGCTCGCCGTCGCGTAGCGTGGTATCGAGAAACTGTACGTCCCGAAGTGTGCCGTCCGGCGTCGGTCCGAGGCTGGTGCCAAACAGCCCCGCTCGGTCGCCGGATCCGTCAGTCATGCGGTAGAATTTCACGGCCAGCCGCCGTGTGGCGACTTCCTCTATCCTCCGTGTCGTTGGAATCCGACATCGTGGTCGTCCGGTATGGGACCGGCAAGCATCAAAGTGACGGGTTCGGACCGTATGATGTTCAGATAAGATGGAAAATCAATAGAAAGCCCTCAGCCAGTTCCGGTCCCGCGGCTCTGCTGTGCGCTTCCCTCGCTTCGCTCGGTCCAGTGCTTGCTTCCCCCGGGGTTCCCGGAACTGGCCTCGCCCTTTCAATCCACCAGGGTCCAGTAAACCGAACGGCAGAAACCAGCTCTTTGCGCGGTGTTTTTTTTGAATATCGAGTGGTGGACCGGTCTCGCTG
>NZ_WPCA01000175.1 GCF_009741825.1 Halapricum sp. CBA1109 | reverse complement strand
GGCCGCCGCGGCCGGCTACGACGTGCTGGCGTTCGAGCAGGGGAAAGTCGGCGAACCGCTGGCCTGTTCGGGCCACGTCAGCACCGACCTCTGGGAGTTCACGCCCGATGGCGCCCGCGAGGACCTCCTCCAGAATCAGATCTACGGCGCCCGATTCCGTCTGGGCGGGCCCGAGAGCAAGCCCTACCCCTTCTACAAGGACACGGTCATCTCCGAGGTCATCGACCGCGTGGGACTGGACCGCTGGCTGGCCGAGGCCGCCCGCGACGCCGGCGCGGACCTGCGGGAGGGTCACACCGTGACGGGGGTCGAACAGCACGGCGGCCACGTCGAGGTCACCGTCCGCGGGCCCGACGGCGTCGAGACCCACCGCGCGAGGATGGTCGCCGGCGCGGACGGCCCGCGCTCGAAGGTCCGGTCGTCCGTCGGCCTGCCCGAACCCGACGAACTACTCCACGGCGTGCTGGGCTTTGCCCCCGACCCCGACGATCAGGACTTCGTGGACGTCCACCTCACCGTCCCCGGCTTCTTCGCGTGGCGCATCCCCCGCGGCGAGGCGGGCGTCGAGTACGGCCTCGCGGCCTCGCCCGGCGCGGAGGTCGGCGACTGGTTCGAGTCGTTCACCGACAGCTACGGCGCCGAGACCGACCGGCGGTGTTCGGGACTGATCCCCGTCGGTCCACCGGAGACAGTGACCGACCGGCGGGCGTTCCTGCTGGGAGACGCCGCCGCCCAGACCAAGCCGTTCACGGGCGGGGGCATCCGGTACGGGATGATCGCCGCCGACCACGCCGTCGAGACGGTCGACCCGACCGACCCGGCGACGCTCGAGGACTACGAGCGGGCGTGGCGCGCGGACCTCGGCAGGGAGATCAGGCTCGGCGCGTGGGTCCGGCGGGCGTACTCGCTGCCGACGGCGCTCCAACGGGTCGGGATGTCGCTGTTCTCGGGCGAGATCGGCGTCCATATGGACAAGCCCTCGACGCTTTTCTCCCGCGAGCAACTCCGGGCGATGGTGTCGGGCCGCTAGCGCCGTATCGGCATCGCCAGTCCGTAGAGAATCAACAGCAGCCCGATTGCCTCGCTGGCGTGCCCGGCCGTCCGGACCGCCCACGGGAGCGACGTCGCCATCCTCGGCGAGAACGCCACGGTCGCCTCGAGGGCGACCAACACGCCGAGCAGGAGGACGGGCGCGGTGAACGTCAACAGGAAGCCCGTGGCGACGAACAGCATCGGGAGACTGTCGTTGCTCCGGTAGCCCGAAAGCGCGACGTAGCCGACAGCCAGCCCGAGGACGGCCGTCATGACGGACAGCGCCGCCGAGAGGGGGTCGCCGGTCGCCACAGCGAGGGCGAGTGCGCTACCCATCATAGTCCCTCCACGAAGTCGGTGAACCGGTCGGCCATCCGCTGGCGGCGGGTGACCCGGACCACCAGCCCGTCGGCCGTGAGGTCGACGACGACGCGGTCGAGCGTCGCCGCGTACACCTTGTAGTGGTGGCCGTCCTCGTCGGGTTCGGTCCGGGCCTCGACGAGGCCGTGGTCGGCGAGGCGCTGGAGCCGCCGGTAAACGGTCGCCTCCGAGACGCCACAGCGGTCGCTGAGAGCCGCCGCCGACAGCGGCTCCTCGACGGTGGCCGCCAGTATCGTCCTGACCACCGCGTCGCCCAGCAGGTCGGTGACGGTTGCGACATCCGGGTCGCCATCCACGGTCATCACTCCTCCTCCCTCGGTGTTCAATCTCGGCCCACAGTTGCAGCGATTGCAACTGTCACTGTGGCCTTACGTCGCCCGGGCCCGTACGTTTTGGTGTCTATGCTCACCGAAACGAACGTGGCGATGGTGTTCGCGCTGCTGGGCGTCGTGTTCTCGGTCGCGTGGCTGGTGTTGGGGCTGTACGGCATCCAGAGCTCCGTGACATCAAGGGTGCACTCGAAGACGACACCACCGACAGCAACGGTCACTGACCGCCGGGACACCGGCCCGAGCGCTGGCTCCCCTCGACGAACGGGAGCGACACTGTCTCGACGCCGACCCGGCCCTCGTCGGTGTCGACGGCGTCTGGCGGCGACCGGACCACCGCGAGCGCTATCGGTCGGTCGAGCGTCGGGCTCTCGGCCGCGCGGGTGATCCGACCGACGGGGTCGCCGTCGGCCAGACAGCGGTCGCCGGCCGCGGGCACTCGCTCGGCGGTCAGTCCCACGAGTCGCTGGCCGCCGGTCCCGTCGAAGACGGCGGGTGCCCGGCCGGCGAGTTCGCTCTCGTACAGCGGCGTCCCCGCCTCGAGCGTCAGGTTCTCGAAGGTCCGGTAGCGAAGGGCGTGGCGTTGAGGCCGCGGTTGACCAGCGTGTCGAACACCGTCTCGGCGTCGGCGGTGTCACAGACGACGACGTAGCCCTCCTCGCCGGTCGGGGCGTCGGTGGCGACGACCGTCACGGCCTCGTCGCCCATCGTCCCCCGCGTGAAGGCGTGGGCGGGTTCGGGCGCGCCCCCGCCGGTCGAGAGGACGCTCGCTATCTTCTCGGTCGCCGACGCGCCGTGGACGCCGAAGACGCCCATCTCGGTCGTCACGTCGGTGCTTTCGGCGCCCGACAGCGCCCGGTCGAAGACGCTCCCGCGGCCCGGCGGGAGAAAGACCAGCAGACGGTCGCCCTCGGCGGCGTTGTAGACGGTCGCGTCGGCGGCGATAGCGCCCTCCGAGAGGAGGTAGCCGTACGCGCCCCGGCCGTCCTCTCGCGGGATATCGACGGTCGATGCGTCCTCGACGGCCGCGATGCGGTCGGAGCCGGTAACGGTCCGGACGTCCGTCGCCATCTCGACGACGCCCGCGACGTTGCGGACCGCGCGGTGGGTGCGTTCGGGGCGGCCGTAGCTGTCGACGACCCGACGGCCGCCGCGCTGGATAAACGTCGCGCCGTGGCGCTCGTGGACGAGTTCGATGACGCTCATTGGCTCGTTCGACGCGCCCGGGCGAAAAGAAGGTCCCGCTACCGCAGTCGCCCCGATCAGACGCCGTCGACCGTCTCGCGGTAGTCGACGACGGCCTGCCGGACGTCCTCGATGGTCGCCGCGCCCTCGTCGTCCAGTTCGGTCTGGAGGTCGTCGAGGATGGTCTGGACGCGGGCGAGTTGGCCGTGGTCGGGGCCGCGGTTGCCCGTCGCCTGTCGGTCCAACTTCGCCGCCAGATCCGCGATTCGGTCTGCCGTCTCGCCGCTTGCGTCTATCGATTCGAGCAGGTCGCTCGCTCTCGTGAGATTCTCGCGCGTCATATCCGACACTCCCCCACAGAGGGGCAAATCGTTTCCGGTCCCGCGGTCGGCGGCCCGACGACAACGCCTATCCGGGTCGGCCATCAAGAGGGAGGGGATGGGCGAGGAGTCGGACGAGACTGTGTACTACGTGATCAGTGACCTCCACGTCGGCGGGGACGAGCAGTTGGGACAGGTCGAGTTCCTCGAGGAACTGCTCGCCTTTCTCGAATCGCTCGAATCGACCGACGAACCGACGGAGCTGATCATCAACGGCGACGCTTTCGGCCTGTGGGAACTCACCGGCGTCGAGGGCATCGAGAAGTTCGATCTGCTGGTCGAGAGCTACCCCGAACTGTTCGCGCAGTTGCAGGCGACCGGCGAGTCCGTCGACATCACGCTGTTGCCGGGCAACCACGACCACGAACTGGCGGCCTACGACGCCTACGTCGACCGGCTGGCCGAGTACAACGTCGAGTTGGTGCCCGAGCAGTCGCTCACCCGCACCGTCGGCGACCGGACGGTCTACTTCGAACACGGCCACCAGCAGGACCCCAACAACCACATCCAGCAGTTCGGCAACCCCCACGCGACGCCGCTTGGCTACTACTACAACACGCTGGTCACCTCCCGCGCCGGCCAACTCTCCGACCGCGGCCGGTACAACTGGCTGAAAGATGTCCAGGCGGTGACGCCCACCGAGCGGATGCCGGTGTGGCTCATCTCGAAGTACTTCTACCGCGAGATGAACCCCCTGCTCCGGTACTCGATGGTCCCGTTCCTCCTGTTGTTCAACATCAGCGTCGTCCTCGCGGTGATAGCGGGGCTCGACCTCGTTGGCGTCTGGTCGACGCCGGTCGAGGCGGCGACGGTCTTTCTCGGGCAGTTCGGCCGGGCGGGGACCGCTATCTGGTTCCTGCTCGCGCTCAACATCGCCGTCGCCGGTCTGCTGTTGCTGGTGGCCATCCCGCTGTACTTCATCAGGCGCGACGTGCGACAGACCGTCGACCGCTTTGGCGTCTTCGAGACCGAACTATCGGTCGACCCCGTCGCCCCCTACGAGGACGCCGCGCGCGAGGTGTTCGAGACAGACCCGGAGACGGCTCTGTTCTGTTACGGCCACACCCACCGCCCGCGGACCAGCGTCGTCGAGGACCGTCTGCTGGTCAACACCGGGACGTGGCTCAAACGACTCCACCGCCGGGACGGCATCATCGGCATCCTCCCGCCGGTGTTTTACCCCTCCTACCAGTTGCTCGCGGTCCGCATCGAGTCCGCCCCCGACGGCGTCGCCGTCGAGTACGAGGAGATACAGAAGGAAAACCCGACGACCGAGGACCTGACCCGGACCGAACGGCTGTTCACGCTCGGGGCCGCGCCCGACACCGACGCCCCCGACCGGCAGGTCGTCACCGACGACGGCGTCCGCCGCGGCGAGTGAGGGCGGACGACTTTTGACGGTTCCGCCGGTAGCGAGCGTATGCACCTCGCGGACTCGTCGTGGACGGCGGCCGACGACGCCGACGCCG
>NZ_WPCA01000174.1 GCF_009741825.1 Halapricum sp. CBA1109 | reverse complement strand
GTCGAGTTCCACGACACCGTCGCATCGACGAACACGCTCGCCCGGGAACGCGCCGAGGCGGGCCGGCGCGACCACTCGTTTGTCGCCGCCGAACAGACCGGCGGCCGCGGCCGACTCGACCGCGAGTGGGCTTCCCCCCGCGGCGGCCTCTGGCTGAGCGCCGTCCTCGGCCCCGAGTGCCCGCCCGCCGAGGCCCCCCGTGTACACGCTCGCGGCCGCCGTCGCTCTCGTCCGCGCGCTGGACCCCCTCGATGTCGACGCGTCCATCAAGTGGCCCAACGACGTGCTGCTGGAAACCTCCGCGGGCCACCGGAAGGTGGCCGGCGTCCTCACCGAGATGGCGGGCGAACACGACCGCGTGGCGTGGGTCGTCCTCGGCATCGGCTGTAACGCGAACGTCGATCCGGAGACGCTTCCGCCCGGGGCGACCAGCCTCGCCGAGCAGGCCGGCACAGTCGACCGCCGGGCGCTCGCCCAGCGACTGCTGGACGCCCTGGACTCCCTCCGCGGGCGGCCCGACGCAATCCTCGACGCGTGGCGCGAGCACGCTCGAACACCCGGTCAGCGGGTCCGCGTCGAGACGCCGCGGGAGACGGTGGTCGGCGTCGCCCGCGACGTGGAGAGGCCCGGGACGCTGGTCGTCGAGACGGACGACGGCCGGACGGTCCGGGTCTCGACCGGCGACTGCGAACACCTCCGCCCGGCAGACTAACTCCCCGGGAAGAGGTCCGCGCCGTCGACGGTGTCGTCCGCGTCCCCGTCTTCATCGTCGTCGTTTCGTGTCCCGTCCTCGGTCCGTTCCTCGTCGTCCCGGTCGGTCGTATCCTCCCGAACCATATCCTGCTCCGGCGTGTCCTGCCGGTACGGCGATGACACCCGTCCGCTGTCTCGCTCGGCCGACACCGACTCGTCGGTCTCCGGCGACTGGACCCCCACCCGTGGCTCGTTGGGGTCGTCGTCGCGCGGTTGCTCGGGCCCAGTCCGCTTTGCTGACCCGCCACGCCCGTCCGTCTCGCCACCGTCGTCGACGAGGGTCGACTCGCCGCTGTCGGCGGCCTCCTCGGTCCCGAACGCCCGCAGACACTCACGGAGGTCCGCGGTCGCGTCCTCGTAGTCCGAGACGATGGCCGACTCGTCGTCCAGCACGTCATCGAGAGCCGACAGCGTCGCGTCCGTCCGCTCCCGGAGGTCCGCCGGGACGTTGTCGTACTCCGCGAGCAGGGTTTCGGCGCGCTTGCGGGCCCGCTTTGCGTCGTTTCTCGCCCGGACGCGGGCCCGGCGTCGCTCGTCCTCCTCGGCGTGAGCGCGGGCCTCGGCGCGCAACTGCTCGACCCGGTCGTCGGGCAGGCCGATGGAACCGTCTAGCGTGACGCCGCTCGCCGCGCCCGAGGCGGCGTCCTCGGCGGCCACGTCACGATGCCGTTCTCGTCGATGCGAAACTGCACGTCGATATTGGGCGCGCCGGCTGGCGCGGGCGGGATGTCAGAGAGCGTGAACTCACCGAGGAACTCGTTCTCCTCGGCGACGGCGCGTTCGCCCTGAAAGACCCGAATCGTCACGCGGGTCTGGTCGTCCTCGGCGGTCGTGAACGGTTTGGATTCGACGGTCGGGATGGTCGTGTTCGCGTCGATTATCGGCTCGAACAGCCCGCCCTGTACCTCGACGCCCAGCGACAGCGGCGTCACGTCCAGTAACACGAGGTCGTCGACGGCTCCGCCGATGACGCCCCCTTGGACGGCCGCGCCGAGTGCCACCGCCTCGTCGGGGTTGACCGTCGTCTGTGGCTCGATGCCTGTTATCTCTGCGACGCGGTCGCGGACCATCGGCATCCGCGTCGCGCCGCCGACCAGCAACACCTCGTCGACGTCCGCGCGGGTGATCGGCGCGGACTCGATGACCCGTTCGGTCGGTTCGACGACCCGCTCTAAGAGGTGTTCGGTCAGTCCCTCGAAGGTCGCGCGGTCGAGCGTCCGTTCGAGGTGGAGCGGCCCGGCCTCCGTCGCGGTGACGAACGGCAACTGGAGGTCGGCGTCGGGGGCCGTCGAGAGTTCGACCTTGGCGGCTTCGGCCTCGGTCTTGAGCCGCTGGAGGGCCTCCCGGTCCTCGCGGAGGTCGATACCGTGGGTCCGCTGGAACCCCTCGGCGGCCCAGTCGATGATCGCCCGGTCCCAGTCGTCGCCGCCGAGGTCGGTGTGGCCGTCGGTCGCCAACACTTCGTAGACGTCCGGCGTCAGTTCCAGAAGCGACACGTCGAAGGTGCCGCCGCCGAGGTCGAACACCAGCACGTACTCCGTGTCGGGCTCGTCGTCCAGTCCGTAGGCCATCGCCGCCGCGGTCGGTTCGTTGACGATGCGTTCGACCTCGAACCCGGCGATCTCACCGGCGTCTTTGGTCGCCTGGCGCTGGCGGTCGTCGAAGTACGCCGGGACGGTGATCACCGCACGGTCGAAGTCGGTGCCGGCGTGGGCCTCGGCGTCGCGCTTGAGACGCTGGAGCAACAGGCCGGAAATCTCCTCGGGCGTCCGCTCGCGGCCGCCCAGCGAGACGGTGAACTCCCGGTCGCCCATGTGCCGTTTGACCGACTCGACCGTCGACTCGGGGGCTTTTATCGCCCGGTTTTTGGCCGGTCGGCCGATGCGGAAGGTGCCGCGCTGGTCGTCGTAGGAGACGACCGACGGCGTCGTTCGTTCGCCCGACTCGTTCGGCAGGACCGACGGCTCCCCGCCCTCGAACACCGCGACGGCGGAGTTGGTCGTCCCCAGATCGATCCCCAGAATCCGCTCACCACTCATCTTGGTTGACGTTGATCGGCGCCGGAATAAAAATGGTCGGGAGGTGCGCTGTCGACGGCCTACGCGACTAACGGCGTCCGCAACGCGGCGCCACAGGCCGGACACCCATCGTGAGCCTGGTGAAACGTGCGCCCACACGACGGGCAGACGTGGTCCCCCCCGCGGTTCGGGAGCGTCCCCGGGTGTTCGAGTGCGTGTACCACGGCGGTGCTGAGGGTCATTGTCTCCCCAAGCTAGTCATTCACACTCCCGTGTGATCAAGTTACGCATCTGTCAGAATCGGGACCGGCGGGGCCGCCGTTCGCCCGGGCACTGAACTTTAGTAGCGGCCAGTGCAACCGCACAACGAGATGGATATCGAAAACGAGGCCGAGGAGCTCGCCTCCGCTCTCGGCGCAGACAAAACGGAGGTCAAACGCGACTTGGAGAATCTGGTGTCCTACAGCGTCCCGCTGGAGGAGGCCAAACAGAGCTTGCGGCGGAAGTACGGCGACGGCGACGGCGCCAGCGGCGGCGCCGAACCCGAGAGCAAGGACATCGCCGACGTGGACACCGACGATTCGAGCGTCACCATCACGGGTCGTCTGCTGACCGTCGGCAAGCGCTCGATCAGGTATCAGGGCGCCGACCACACGATTTTCGAGGGCGAGATAGCTGACGACTCCGGCAAGCGCTCCTACACCGCGTGGGAGGACTTCGGACTCGGAGCCGGCCAGACGATACGGGCCGGCAACGCCGGCGTCCGCGAGTGGGAAGGGGAGGCCGAACTCAACTTCGGCGAGTCGACCAGCATCGAGACGCTCTCGGAGACGCTCGACGTGGCCTACCCCGTCGGCGGCGAGGCCGACTTGATCGACCTCGAACCGGGCGACCGCGGCATCACCGTCGAGGTGCAGGTCCTCGAATGTGAGTCGAAGGTCATCGACGGCCGCGACGGCGAGACGGAGATTCTCAGCGGCGTCCTCGGCGACGAGACGACACGGCTGCCCTTCACGGACTGGGACCCCCACCCATCTATCGAGGAAAGCAACTCCGTCCGCATCGAGGACACCTACGTCCGGGAGTTCCGCGGCGCGCCCTCGATAAACGTCTCGGAGTTCTCGACGGTCACGCCGCTGTCCCGGACGGTCGAACCGAACCAGGACGCGCCGTCGATGTCGGTCCGCGAGGCCATCGGTGCCGGCGGGATGTTCGACGTGGAACTCACCGGCAACGTCATCGAAGTGCGGGACGGGTCCGGCCTGATCGAGCGCTGTCCGGAGTGTGGCCGCGTCACCCAGAACGACCAGTGCCGGAGCCACGGACAGGTCGAGGGCGTGCCCGACCTCCGGACGAAGGCCATCCTCGACGACGGCACCGGCACGGTGACGGCCATCCTCGACGACGGGATAACCGCCGACATCTACGGCGGTGACGTCGCGGACGCACAGGAACACGCCCGCGACGCGATGGATATGACCGTCGTCGCCGAGGCTATCGCCGAGACCATCGTCGGCCGGGAGTACCGCGTCCGCGGGACGCTCTCCATCGACGAGTACGGCGCGAACCTCAACGCCTCGACGTTCGCCGAGGCCGCCGACAACCCGGCCGACCGCGCGTCCACCCTCCTCGCGGAGGTGGAGCAATGAGCGCCGACGAGGGCGACGACGGCGGGCCGGGCAACCGCGAGGTGGCCTACCGCCTGTTTGCCGCGGAGTTCGAGGACGCCGACTTCTCTTATGCCGAGAGCGACGAGGAACGCGCCCCAAACTACGTCGTCACGCCGACGGGCGCGCGGGTCAACCGCCTGTTCGTCGTCGGCGTCCTGACGGAGGTCGAGTCGGTCGGCGAGGACATCCTCCGGGCGCGCGTGGTCGACCCCACCGGCGCGGTGGTCGTCTACGCCGGCCAGTACCAACCGGACGCCCAAGCCTTCTTCGAGCGAGCGGAGCCGCCGGCGTTTCTCGCCGTCTCCGGGAAGGCCCGGACGTTCCAGCCCGAAGACAGCGACGTGATATACACCTCGCTCCGGCCCGAGAGTGTCAACGAAGTCGACGCCGAGACGCGGGACCGCTGGACCGTCCGGACGGCCGAGCGCACCCTCGACCGCATCGGGACGATGGCCGCCGCAAAGCAGTCCGGCGCGACGGGCGACGCCCTCCGGGCG
>NZ_WPCA01000210.1 GCF_009741825.1 Halapricum sp. CBA1109 | reverse complement strand
GCGGGTGGAACTCCGCATCCCGTCAACCGCCAACAGGTCCCGGACCGCCTCGCGGTAGTCGGTGGCGTCGCGGTGGTGCTCGACGCGAGTCATCGGTGTCTGTTCTGGCGGGCGGACGTATATATCGCGTCCCAGCGGCTGGCGGATTAGCTGAGCCAGTGGATAAGCTAAGCCGATAAGCTGCGACTGCACCGCCAGTTTCGAAGCGCCACCGTGTGTCGCCTGTCGCTGTATCCACCGCATACAGGGTGGCATCGTGATTCCCGACGTAGACGGTCCCATCGACCACCGTCGGCGAGGAAAACGCTGTATCGCCAGTCTCGAAGTGCCACTGTTCGTCGCCCGTCGCTGTATCTACCGCATACAGGGTGTCGTCGTAACTCCCGACGTAGACGGTGCCATCGTCCACCGCCGGCGTCCTCGCACCGCCAGTCTCGAAGCGCCACTGTTCGTCGCCCGTTGCTGCATCCACCGCGTACAGGTTGTCCCCACTCCCGGCGTAGACGGTCCCATCGGCCACTTGCGACGAATCCACGTTATCGTCAGCCCTGAAGCGCCACTGCTTATCACCCGTCGCTGTCTCTATCGCGTACAGAATGTGATTGCGACTCCCGACGTAGACGATGCCGTCGGCCACTGTTGGCAGTGACGCCGCAGGGCCACCAATCCGAGAGCGCCACTGTTCGTCGCCCGTCTCTGTATCCACTGCGTACAGGCTGTCGCCACTCCCGATGTAGGCGATGCCATCGGCCACTGCCGGCGATTCCACCCATCCGTCAGCCTCGAAGCGCCACTGTTCGTCGCCCGTCTCCGCGTCCACCGCGTACAGCTCGTTGACATTTCCGACGTAGACGGTGCCATCGGCCACTGCTGGCGAGGTAAACCCTCTATCATCAGTTTCGATGCGCCACTGTTGGTCGCCCGTCTCCGCGTCCACTGCGTAGAGGTTGTCGTCGTCACTCTCGACGTAGACGGTGCCATCGGCCACCGCTGGCGACGACCATATTGTATCACCAGTTTCGAAGCGCCACTGTTGGTCGCCCGTCTCCGCATCCACCGCGTACAGACTGTTGTCGTCACTCCCGGCATAGACGGTGCCGTTCTCGACTGTTGGTTTGCCAGTCACGCGCCCGTTTATGTCAAAGTGCCAGCGCAGTGTTCCATCGCCAGCATTCACTGCACCGATGCCTCTTCGCAGGCCGATGTAAGCGACGCCATTGGCCACCGCAGGCGACGATTCTAACGCCGGAAGCTCGGGAAACGACCACGCTTCGGCGATGTCCCCGGACGGGCCGGTGCTCTCGGGTGCGAACCCGGTGTTCCCAGCGTCGTACCCGAACTGGGACCACTCCTCGGCGGTACTCCGCCCGCTGACCGGTACCGTGGCACCTCTCAGTACACTCCCGCCGACGACGCCTGCGCCCGTGGCGCGAAGCACGTCACGCCGGCTTGCCTCGCCCCACTCCCGATTGGTGCCCGGATCGCTCATATACGATACCAATGAAATGTATCCGAAATAAATTCCAGGGTCGATACTATCCCCGCAGTCCGGTCGGCGGTCCGCACGCACGGGCGACCTCAACTCAAGCCGTTCTCTAGGTTCTCCAGCAGTTTCCCGACGAACAGGCCCATCCGCGGGGGCATCGCCTCGGGGCCGTCGTCGTCGAGTTCGGCGGGGTGAGTCGCCAGCGTCTCGACGAAGCGCTCGCTGTGGGTCATCGTCCGGAGCATGTCCACCACGTCGACGGTCAGGCCCTCGTCGGAGGTGTCCATCCCCGGGTGGGCCTGCTTGTCGGCCTCGCTGTACGTGATGGTCCACGCCGGGCCGCCGACGGCCGCGACGATGCGGTCGACGGGGCCGATTTCGATGGGACCGTCGCCGCTCTCGACGTACACCGTGCCGTCCTCGACAACCGTCCCGTAGCGCGCCATCGAGATGTGCTCGCGATACGGTACGGCCGCCGGCCGTATACCCGTTGACATATATCAGATCGCTTTCCAGTGTCTGACTGAGAGTTATGCGGGCGTGGCCGGGACAGTGGTGTATGAGCGACGAGCGGACGATAACGGTCGCGAACTGTAGCGACGGTCCGGTCAGCCACGGGGACCCGGGCACCTCGGTGTCGCTGCCGGTCGTCGAACTCCTCACCGGGCGGGGGTTCGTCACCGGCAAGTCCGGGTCGGGCAAGTCGAACACGGCGTCGGTCGTCGCCGAGAAACTGCTGGACAACGGCTTCGGGATGTTGATCGTCGACATCGACGGCGAGTACTACGGCCTCAAAGAGGAGTACGAGATACTCCACGCCGGCGGCGACGACGAGTGTGACATCCAGGTCACGCCCGACCACGCCGAGAAACTGGCGACGCTCGCTCTCGAACAGAACGTCCCCATCATCCTCGACGTCTCCTCGTTCTTAGACGAGTCCGAGGCCCGAGAACTACTGACGGCCGTCGCAAAGCAACTGTTCGTTAAGGCCAAGAAACTCAAACAGCCGTTCCTCCTCCTCGTCGAGGAGATTCACGAGTACATCCCCGAACAGGGCGGCCTCGACGAGTGCGGCCGAATGCTGATCAAGATAGGCAAGCGCGGCCGCAAACACGGTCTGGGTATCGTCGGTATCAGCCAGCGACCCGCCGACGTCAAGAAAGACTACATCACCCAGTGTGACTGGCTGGTGTGGCACCGGCTGACGTGGAACAACGACACCAAAGTCGTGGGACGTATCCTCGACAACGAGTACGCCGACGCGTCGAGGACTTAGACGACGGCGAGGCGTTTATGATGACCGACTGGTCCGAGTCTGTCCGGCGGGTCCAGTTCCACCGCAAACAGACGTTCGACGCCGGGGCGACGCCGGGACTGGATGACTTCGAGCGCCCGGACCTCAAGTCCGTCTCGGACGACCTAGTTTCGGACCTCCAAGAGATAAGCGACGAGAAGCGCGAACAGGAAAACACCATCGCGGAACTCCGCGAGCGACTGAACGAGAAGAACGACCGCATCGCGGAACTGGAGAAGGAGTTACAGGACGCCCGTGACCTCCGGCGGATGGCCGAGCAGTTCGTCGAGGCGATGGTCGACGAAGTCGACGGGGCCAACCCCGGCCGGACCGAACTCGACCGGATGCGCGCGCGCCGACAGCGCCGCGAGGGGGTCCACCGCCGCGAGGACGACGCCCGGGATGAGGCGTCCCACGGCGTCCAGCACGGCGGCAGCGACCCGGCCCCC
>NZ_WPCA01000015.1 GCF_009741825.1 Halapricum sp. CBA1109 | reverse complement strand
GTCGTCCCGAACGGCGTCGACACCGATATCTTCCGGCCCGTCGACACCGAGGAGTTCCGCGAAAAGTACGACCTCGGCGAGGGCCCGCTGGTCGGCTACACCGGCCGCCACGGCTTCGAGAAGTGCCTCACGGACATCCTCGACGCCACCGCCGGAATGGACGCGACGGTCGTCTTCGGCGGCGACGGCCCCGCCCGCGAGGAACTGGAGGCCCGCGCCGAGCGCCGTGACCGGGACGTTCGATTCCTGGGCTTTCTCGACCGCGAGGAGTTGCCCGCCTTCTACTCGGTGCTCGACGTCTTTGCCTTCCCCAGCCCCGTCGAAACTCAAGGACTGGTCGCGCTGGAGGCCAACAGTTGTGGGACGCCGGTCGTCGGCGTCGACAGCGGCGCGCTCTCGGACACCATCGACGACGGCGTGACGGGCTATCACTATCCCCGCGGCGATATCGACGCCTTCCGCCGGTTGCTCGAACGGGCGCTGGACGAACGGGAGCGACTCAGCGAGAACTGCCTCGACACGCGGGACACCAACAGCGTCGAACACGCCGTCGACCGCCTCTGTTCGGTGTACGCGCAGGTCCTGCCGACGGCGACGCCGGTCTGATACTGTCTGCTGTGCCAAGCTGCTGGAGTGTGAGAGAGCTGTTACCGTCGGTCTCGAAAGGATGCAAACGGGTAGAGAATATACTAGACTGGATATGATTACAAGAGCAGGTCAAGATACAGAGGATATACCTTGTATGGATGAAAAGCACTTCTTCGGAGTTCATCAAGAATTATAGGGCTACTGGATGAGTCCGATAAGATATGCAACGAGACAGAATCGTGATGACGGTTGCTGTGATCGGTGCCGCAGTTTTTCTCCTCCTCGCTCTGGTTTTTCTCTATAGCCTGTCCCCGTACGCGGATACCTCGAACAATCTCCAGCTATTGAGTATTGGGCTCAGTTTCGTCACCTCCGTACTTCTGATCGGGGTCTACGGCGTGCTGGCGGTTAGGCAAGGCAGCCAGAATGAACTCCAGAAAGGACAACAGAGGTTAATGGAGGCCAGCCACGAACCGATATTGCAAGTTCTTGATATTGATTCCTACGGTCAGTTCCTGTGGCCGAAGATGCGGAATATCGGAAACGGGCCGATGAGGGATATGGGTATCAGGCTACACTTCTACGTTGAAGATCAGAATATCACTGTTGACTCGGAAGGCGATAGTTTGACGCATTCTGCGGATTCAGACGCTGTGGATGTTCCTGCCGGAGAAGCAGCTGAAATCGGAAGCTTATCTCCGGGACAGGTAGGTAAACTTGCAGCAGCGATCCGTACACCTCGGCTGGACGGGGAGGGTGAAAGCCGACTCGGCTACCTAATGAATGATCTTGACGACAGGGACATTAAGGAGGTCGTGTACCAGATCGAGATTTACTATGATCATTTGATGAGAACAAAAAATACTGGACGCCACTTCCTCAAGCTACGAAAAGTGGAAGTACAACGCCACCTTGGTGTAGATTCAATAATCCGACACGGAGAGGAATACACGAAACCAGAACTTTTCGACGTCGCACCCAACCTCAGAGGTCCGGGAACTTACTACGACGATACCTGATCTACCGAAGTGTGCTTTATTCGACTACATTTGTCAATCGAATAAATATTACTGATCCGAAGAATCTGTGCAAGATTCGCGCCCTGTATCTTGCACGCAAGTCCGGACAAGACTTGCACAGGAAGTCCATTCGAAGCTTCCTATGATACGCAAAACTGACGAGATTCCCCATTCAGCGATAGCGAATATCCGTACGAACCGGCCGACACCCTGGGTCGCCGCCAAGCGGTGTGTTTTCCTGTCGGCGCCCGAAGGCAGGATATGCTCACCCTCGCGATCACCACGCAGGCCGAGACGTTCGAGCGGATGGGTGACCCCCTCGCCGAGCGCGGTATCGACGCCGTCGCGGTCCAACCGGAGGAGCGGACGCTCTCGCTGACCGGCGGCGACCCCCTTCCCGACGCCGACGTGGGCTTTGTCTACCCCTCGCGGATTATGGAGGGCGGCGTCGTCGACGCGATGCTCGACGTACCGTGGGTCAACGACCGCGAGGCGATTCTCCGCTCGCGGAACAAGGCCGACGTGCTCACGCGCCTTTCCGCAGCGGGCGTGCCCGTCCCGGAGACGACGATGGTCTCGAACCCCGTCGACGACGAGGCCGTCGCCGCCGCGGCCGAGCGCTTCGACCCCCCGATAGTGGTCAAGCCGAACTCGACGACCCGCGGGACCGGCGTGACGAAGGTGTCCGATCTGGACTCGCTGTTGGGCGTCACCGACTACCTCGACCTCGTGCAGGACTACCGGGCGACCGGCGACCGGTCGTACCTCCTTCAGGAGTACCTCCCCGACGCGCGGGACTACCGCGTGATGGTCCTCGACGGGGAGTACGTCGGCGCGGTCGAGCGTCGCCTCCCGGCCGACGCCCGCGCCCGGGGCCAGTGGAAGCACAACGTCCACCGCGGGGCCGAGGCGTCGGCCGTCGACCTCGCCCCCGAGTTGCGGGAACTGGCCGAACGGGCCGCCGCGGTGCTGGACATCGACTACCTCGGCGTCGACCTGCTGGTGACCGAGGAGCGTGCGCTCGTCGGCGAGACCAACGCCCGGCCGACCATCGACAGCGCCGAGAAGTACGAGGACGGGTTCTGGGACGATTTGGCGGGGCTGATTCGGGCGCGGGCGGGAGAGTGAACTACTAGCGGCGCGGGCACACCCGGGGGAGTCGAAAGTGCCAGCGAGCCGAGGATACCTAACGTTGTTTGGGTGTTTCTTAACCCCCCGGTGGTCTGATGGACAACAAGACGATGTGGACAGGGTGTGGTCGGACAGCGGGGTGGGCCGTGCGGATATGCTGATCGTCACGGCGATGTTGCTGGTCGGGCTACTCGTGGGTATCGCCGGGACGCAGGTCGGGAACCTCAGGCTGGGTGGTGTCGTGGTGGTCCCGCTGATATCGGTGTACCTCCTGCGGAGCTTCGGGACCTTCCCGGTGTTCGTGTTGAGCACGGCGGCCGCGTACGTCTCGCTGTACGTGATCAAGCGGCGGCTGTTGCTGTACGGGCGGCCGCTGTTCGTGACGAGCGTGCTGATCGGTGCGCTCATCCCGGTGTTGGTGTTCGAGGTGCTCGCGGTTGCCGTCGGCCTCTCCGGACAGCTCTCGGCGGTGGAGTTCTTCGGGAGCGTCCTGCCCGGTATCGCGGCGTACAACTACCACCGGATGGACAGCGAGCGCCGAATACTCGATATGGTCTGGAGTCTGACCGTCGTGCTGTTTCTCACCGTGGTCGGGATCGGTCTCGTGATAGTCGTCGGGCTGACGCCGCTCGCCGACGTGCTCCCGCCCGTGTTGCTGGGGCCGCAGTCGGATATCGCGGCCGGGTTCGGGGTGACCGTCGACAGGCCGCCGGTACCGACCGTGGCGTCGAGCGTCGTGACCGTCGCCGTGTTCGCGTTCGGGATGGCGCTGTCGGAACTGCTCAGGAGTCGGTACGGGCTCCGAATCGCTGGGGTCGTCGTCGTCCCGCTGGTCGTGCTGGCGGCCGTCCGCAACCAGTGGATGCTCCCCCTGTGGTGTCTCACCGCGGGAGCTGCCTACGTCGGCATCAGGGTCACCCACTGGTGGACGCTGCTGTACGGTCGGGTGTTGCTCTCGCTCGGCGTGAATTTGGGTCTGCTCACGGCGGTGTCGCTGACGACGGTCATCCCCGTCAGAACCGGCCTGCTCCCCTTCTTCGTCGGGATACTCGGGGGCGTAACGGGGTACAACTACCACGTCGTACCGCCGGCCGAGCGGCGCGCGACGGTACTCGTGACGGGCACCGTGTTCATCCTCGTTGCGGCCGTCGTGAGAAGCATCGTCACGCCGCCGGCGACGGGGCTGCTGTCGACCGTTCGGGAGTGGCACTACGCCCTCGGCGTCGTGCTGGCCGTGCCGGGGCTGTGGGAGCTGGTACGTCTGGAGCGGATTCGCCCCGGCGGATCGGACGAGCGCGGGCCGGCATCGTCACCGGGACAGGACGGCGAGACGGTATGAAGCTGCCCGACACTGAAGCCGCCAGACGCGTCTTCGGGGAGTTGGCGGCGAGCGTCTCGAACGCTCTGGGAGCGGGGGTGGCCCACCGCCGTCGCCTCGGTGATATCGACACGCGCATCGTCGTCTCCGGGGTCAGGGGGAAATCGACCGCGACGCGGTGGCTCCACGACGTCTTCGAGCGACGCGGCTACGACACGTACGCGAAGATAACCGGGAACCACCCGGTGTCGGTGTACAACGGCACCGAGCGAGCCGTCAAACGGGACGAACAGGTCCGCCTCTACGAGAACGAGCGGGAACTCCGAGGAGTCGAGAACGTCGACGTCGCCATCTTCGAGAACCAAGGGATCAGACAGTACACGACGCGGCTGGTGAACCAGTCGTTCGTCGACCCCCACGTGGTCTTTCTCACGAACGTCCGGGAGGACCACCTCGACACGATGGGGCGGGACAGACAACAGATCGCACGGTCGCTCGCCCGCGCCGTCCCCCGCGGGACGCCGGTCGTCAGCGGGGAGAGCGACGAGCGACTGCAGTCGTACCTCACCGCGGAACTGCGCCGCCGGGACGCGCCCGTCACGCACGTCGACCCGCCCGAGGCGGACGCGGACATCCCCGGCGTCGAGTTGGTCTACGGGCTGAGCGACATCCTCGACGTCCTCGACGAACCGCCGATACCAGCGTCGGAACTCGACCGGAAACTGGGGACGATGGTTCCGGAGTGGCGGGTCCTGCCGAACGGGTACGTCCACGACGCCGCGTCGGTCAACGACGTCCAGAGCACCGAACTCGTCCGGCGGGCGCTGGTCGGACCCGACGGTCCGCCGACCGTTCCGCTGGTCTTCCTGCGGGCCGACCGTCGGGGCCGCACGGCCTCGTTCGTCCGCTATCTCGGGCGACTCCTCGACAACGGGGCGGCGGAGTGCGTGTACGTCGTCGGCGGCGGGCGTCAGGCCTTCGCCGCGAACGTCGACGGTGACATCCGGCAGTACGATCACACCTCGACGGCACCAGCCGACGTGCTCGACGACGCACTGTCGGCCCGCGGGCGGGTCGTGGTGATGGGCAACACCGTCGACGACTTTATGCGCGAACTGGCGGACGTGATCCGATCACGGACCGTGGGGACCGAACGACCGCTCGGTATTCGGGTACCGGAACACGTCGACACGGTGTGACACGGCGCCGGTAGTTTTTGGCCGCTGTGACCCGATCCACCGCTATGGAACACGTCGACGGCGACGACGTCGAGTGGAGCGACTACGACACCGAGGCGGCGACCTTCCGGCGCAGGGAGTTGTCGGCGGCCGCGGGCGCCGAGATGCTCGGGACGAGCCTCTACGAACTGCCGGCCGGCGAGCGCTCGTGGCCCTACCACTACCACACCGCGAACGCCGAGGCGATGTACGTCCTCTCCGGCGAGGGACAGGTCCGGGGCCCGGACGGCGAGGTGACCGTCTCGGCCGGCGACTACTGTTACTTCCCCGCCGACGAGTCCGGCGGCCACCGTATCGTCAACGACAGCGACGACGCGTTGCGGTACCTGATGGTCTCGACGATGGTCGAACCGGACGTGACAATCTACCCCGAGAAGGAGACGTTCGGCGTCTACGTCGGCGCGCCGCCGGGCGGCCGCGGCGGGCGTGACTTCGAGGGCTACTACGACATCGACAGCACCGTCGACTACTGGGAGTGACCGGCGGTCACTCCTCGGTGTCGAGGGCGCGCTCGTCTATCTCCGAGACGGCGATGAGCATCCGGCCGTCCTCCAGTGCCGTCACGAGTTTCGACTCGGTGAACGTACTCCCGTCGGACCGGAGGCCCTCGCTCCGGCCCCGCCACTCGCCGCCGCTCTCGACCACCGGGAGGACGTGCGTGCGGATGTGTTCGACCTCGTCGTCGGGGTGGAGTTCGCTCCAGTGTTTCCCCGTGACGTCCTCGGGGTCGTAGCCGTACAGCGACGCGTAGAGGTCGTCGGCCTCGTCGAAGTACTCGTCCGCGCCGACGATGCCGACGCCGTCGAGTTGGGCCTCGACGTCCGCGTCGAACTGCCCGTCCGATTCGAGGGCGTGCTCGACGCGTCGGATGAGCATCGTGTACTGGTCGGAGCCGACTCCCTTCTGAAGGTAGTCGGTCAGTCCAGCGCCGATTATCTCCGAGGCCACCTCGTTCGTCTCCGCGCCCGAGAACAGCAAGACGGGGAGTTCCGGGTGGCACTCCCGGACTCGTTCGAGGAACTCGATACCGTCCATCTCCGGCATATTGTAGTCGCTGATCACGCAGTCGAACGTCTCCTCGTCCGCGTCGAGGCGTTCCAGCGCACGTGAGGCCGAGGTCTCTGTCGTGACCCGACAGTCCAGCCCGCTCTCCTCGCGTTCCATGTATAGCTGGACCAGATCACCCAGTGCTGGGTCGTCGTCGAGATGGAGGACGTGGATAGAGGCCGACGAATCGGAGGTCATCACTGGCCGTACGGTCAGTAGCAAAATAAGTGTAGCGCGGGACCCCTGTGGATCGTCGACGTACTCCAGAAGACCGCCGGGGAGACTGTTAGCGCCCGGAAGGTAGCGTCACTCCAGCAGCGTCTCGCCGGTCATCTCGGCGGGTTGCTCGACGCCGAGCAGCGACAGCATCGTCGGGGCGATGTCCGCCAGCGTCCCGCCCGAACGGACCGAGCGCCCGCCGTCGGTACCCTCGGGGTCGAGGTAGATGATCGGCACGTCGTTGAGCGTGTGGGCGGTGTGGGGGTCCTCGACGGTGCCCATATCGTCGGCGTTGCCGTGGTCGGCGGTGATCAGGAGGTGGCCGCCGGCGGCCTGAATCGCGTCGGCGAGTTTCCCCAGTTCGGCGTCGACGGCTTCGACGGCCTCGATGGCGGCGTCGAAGTCGCCGGTGTGGCCGACCATATCGGGGTTGGCGTAGTTGAGGACGAGGACGTTGGGGTCGTCGTTCTCGATGTGCTCGATAGCAGTATCGGTGACGCCTGCGGCCGACATCTCGGGTTGGTGGTCGTAGGTCGGCACGTCCGGGCTCTCGACGATTTCGCGGTGTTCGCCCTCGAAGGCCACCTCGCGGCCGCCGTTGAGGAAGTAGGTGACGTGGGGGTACTTCTCGGACTCGGCGAGGCGCAACTGGGTCAGCCCCGCCGCCGAGACGACTTCGCCGAGGGTGTTCTCGGGCTGATTCGGGGCGTAGGCCACCGGCACGTCGAACGTCTCGTCGTACTGGGTCATCGTGACGTAGTACGTCTCCGGCGGCGTGAGGTCGTACTCCCAGTCCTCCGGCCGGATGTCGTTGAGCATCCGGGTCAACTGCCGGGCCCGGTCCGACCGGAAGTTGAAGAATATCACGGCGTCGCCGTCTTCGAGGGTCGCGCCACCCTCGACGGTCGTCGGTTCGAGGAACTCGTCGGTCGTGTCGCGGGCGTAGGACTGCTCGGCGGCCTCGACGGCCGTCTCGGCGTGGTGGTCGCCCTCGCGGGAGACGATGGCGTCGTAGGCCCGCTTGGTCCGCTCCCAGTTCTGGTCGCGGTCCATCGCGTAGTACCGGCCCGTGACGGTGGCCACATCGCCGGTGCCGTGTTCGTCGATCACGTCCTGCAGTTCACCGAGATAGCCCGCGCCGCCCTTCGGCGAGGTGTCGCGGCCGTCCATGAACGCGTGGGTGACGGCCTCGACGCCGCGGTCGGCGGCCATCTCGATGAGCGCGTGGAGGTGGGTCTGTCGGGAGTGGACCCCGCCGTCGGAGACGAGGCCGAGGAAGTGGACGCTCCCGTCGTGGTCGTCGGCGTAGTCCATCGCCGCGACGAGTTCGTCGTTCTCGACGAAGCTTCCGTCCTCTATGTCGTCGGTGATGCGCGTGGTGTCCTGTTTGACGACCCGGCCCGCGCCGATGTTGAGGTGGCCGACTTCGGAGTTGCCCATCTGGCCCTCCGGGAGGCCGACGCGGCGACCCGACACCTCCAGTCGGTTGTGTGCGCCGGTGTCCCAGTAGCGGTCGAAGTTCGGTGTGTCAGCGGCGCGAACGGCGTCGCGGGTGTCTTCGTCGTCGTTTAGTCCCCAGCCGTCCAGAATTACGAGTCCGACGTCCATACCGGAAAGATTGACTCGGGAGCGTAATAGTTCTTCATATCCGGTGGCGAGCGGAGCGCCGACCGGCCGGCGGGACGGTTACAGCGCGCGGTCGAAGGTGTCCTCGCCGAAGGTGCCGAGCAGGTCCGAGTGGTCGATGTGGTCGTCCGCTCCTCGTACATCTTCCCGAGTTCGAACAGCTTCTGGTCGTCGAAGGCGCGGCCCGTGAAGACCAGCGACGTCGGGACGCCGTTGTCGTCGAAGCCGTTGGGGAGGGTGAGCCCGGGGAGGCCACAGAGGTTCGTCGTCCCGCTGATCGGTCGGCCGTTTGTGACGAGCGCGTCGTACGGTTCGAGTAGTTCGTCCATCTCCTCCTGAATCCGCTTGCGCACCCGTTGGGCGGTGACGTAGTCCTTCCCGAGGATGCTGTCGTAGGCGTAGCCGCCGATGCTCCCCTCGGGGTCGGTCAGGTCCTGGACCTCGCCCGAGGCGATGAGTTCGTTGAAGATAGAGCCGGCCTCCGCGGGGAAGATGGTCAGGGCCGCTTGTGCGGCGGGCAGGTCGGGCATCTCTATCTCGGTTATCTCCGCGAACTCAGAGAGGGTGTCCAGCGACGCCTGGAAGTGTTCGTCGTCGGGGTCGGCGTCGAAGACCGCCAGTTCCGGCGGGTCCGAGAGCGACACCTCCTCGATGAGTTCCATCCGCTCTGAGGTCGTGTGGTCCATCGGGTCCGGGCCGTAGATAGCCTCGAAGACGGCCTGTGAACCCTCCGCCGTGCGGCACATCGGACCTATCTTGTCCATCGTGTACGACAGCGCCATCACGCCGTACCGGCTGACGACGCCGTAGGTCGGCCGCAGGCCCGCGAGCCCGCAGTTTATCGACGGCGAGAAGATAGAGCCCCACGTCTCGGTCCCGATGGCGAACCCGACGAGACCGGCGGCGGGAGCCTGTCCGGAGCCGCTGGAGGAGCCGCCGCTCCACTCGTCCTCGTCGTTCGGCGCCCACGGGTTGTGTCCCTTCCCGGTGAACGTCATCGTCTCCGGGGAGTAGCCCATCCCGCCGGCCAACTCGACGTTGGCCAGTTTCGCCACCGGGACCGCCCCGGCCTCCAAGAGTTTCTCCGCGACCGTCGCGTCGTAGTCGAACTCCTGATCGCGGTAGGGGTTTGCCCCCCACGTCGTGTTGTACCCCTCGAAGGCGATGAGGTCCTTGAGGCCGAAGGGGATGCCGTGGAGCGGTCCCCGGTCGGTCCCGTTGGCGAGTTCCTCGTCGGCGCGTTCGGCGGCCTCGATAGCGCGGTCGTAGGTGATGGTCTGGACGGCGTTCAGCGTCGGCCCGATACGCATCAGTCGGTCGATGTACGCGAGCGTCAACTCGTAAGAAGTGAACTCGCCGTCCCGGAGTCGCTGTCCGAGTTCCGGGACCGACTCGAACAGCACCTCGTCGTCGGGAATCATCAGTACGACCCCCGGTAGGCGCGGAAGGTCATCGCCATATCGTCACCGTTGGCGAGGTCGAAGTCCCTGACCGACATCGCCACCTCCCGGTTGGACGCGACTTCCGCCTCCAGTTGTTCGATGTCCTCCTCGGTCAGCATATCCCCGTACTCGTCCTCGATCAACTGGAGGAGCGCCTCGGTCCCGACCGGCCGGTCGTCCTCGACTGAGACGTCCTCCGGGTCGTGTTCGTCGGCCGCTCCGGGCGTCCCGAACAGCCCCGCACCCCCCAGCGCCGCGAACATCCCGATTGCCGACCGACGGCTTAGTGGAACAGAAGATGTCTCCTCGCCTGTTTCTTGTTCGTCGTTTTCCTCGGCCATTTCTTTACTGATACTCGAACTAATGTGAGGTATCTCACTCATTCTGTCCAGTTTAGAAGCTGAATCGGAGACGTATAAGTTACGCGTGCATACGCTCAGAGGGGCCGCCGGAGAGTACAAGGAAATTTAGGACACACTGACGGTCGGTGTACTGTCCCGATAGACAGGAGCGTTCCCGCGCGATAGCGGGGCCCCGTCGGAGTTATGTGCGTGGGGAGTGTCGGCCGAGATATGGCGAACATCCTGCCCGATGCGTTGGCCGAGGAGCTTGTGACAGTCGCACGCACGGCCACCGGCGACAGTCTGCGGTCGGTGATCTACTTCAGCCGGTCGAACTTCGAGCAGTTGTATCTGCGGGAGGACCTAGAGCGTGACGCCGACCTCGACACGTTCGTCGGCCACGAGTGGCGCGGCTTCCGGGACACCAACAACGCCTACCAGAGCTCCGAGACGGAACTGGGCGAGTATCGCTTCACCGTCCGGGCGTTCGCGAACGGCTACCTCCTCCGAGTGGGGACCGAGCGCGTCGGCATCCTCCTCACGACCGACGACGTGAGCATGGGCGACTTCGAGGAGATAGCCGAGGCCGTCACGCGCCTGCTGGCCGACCACGAGAAGTAGGCCCGCGAGGCTTTTTGTTCGGGGCCTCCCAGAGGCCGGTATGACACTCGACCCGGTGCACGTCGACGGCATCGCGCAGTTGGCGACGCTGATCAGCCAGCGAGTCGCCGACACCGACCACCGGGCGCTGGCCGAAACCGTCTGGGAGGACTTCCTCGACCCGCTGTACGTCGACGACCAAGCAGTGCTGACCCCGATGGACGAGCAGGTCCGCCGGCGGGTCGACGTACAGGACGTAGCCCTCCGTGAGTCGCCGTTCCCGACCCAGCACGGACTGGACTCGGGGACCATCAACCCGACCACCTTCGAGAACGGCCTCGTGCTCGACGTGGCTCAAGCGGCGATGAGCGCCGTCCCCTCGGATATGGAACTCCACCGCGCCCGGACGGTGGTGATGACTGCCCACGCCAACGACGTGACCGTCGACGTGGGCGCCGAGGACTGGATTCCCTTCGACGAGGGGTACACCCGCCGGCGCATCCTCCAGGTCCCGCGGGTCGACCGCTACGCCCAGACCGTCGTCCACGCACTGGCGCTGTACCTCGCCGAGAGCCACCACGCCCTCCTGCAGGCCGACGTGGTCGAGGACCTCCTCGTGCTCGACGGTCCCATCTACCCTACGGGCATCCTGAAGTGGACCGACCGCCACCCCGAACTGGCGGACCTGCTGGCCGACCACGAGACGCCACAGACCGTCGTCGAGAATTACCTCGACCTCGTCGACCGCTTCGTCGAGCGGGACGTGCCGCTGATCGGATTCGTCAAGAACAGCTCCGCAAACGCCATCACGCGGGCGGTCCGGTCGAAGACCAACGCGCCGTGGGCCAACGACACCGCACTCTTTTCGCGCATCCTCGAGTGCTACGAGGACGGTGAGCAGCGCGAGGACGTGCTGACCTACACCAACTGGTTCCGCTCGCGGCTGGGAACAGACCGCCTGCTCTCCGAACAGGGGTCCGACGTCGTCGATATGGACGACCGGCCGCTGGACCGGGGGGCCTACGAGGTGACGTTCTTCGCCGTCTACGACCCGCGGACGGACCTGCTCTTTCGCGTGGAGGCCCCGGCGGCGTTCACCACAGACCCCGACCTGCGCGAGCGACTGACGATGCAGGTCCTGCGGGACGTGGCCGCCGAACAAGGACCGCCGCTGGCCGTCGCCAAGGCCGACGAACTGGCGAAGATAGACCGCCAGGGAAAGGAGATGCTCACCCGGACCATCGAACAGCGCTTCGACAGCGAGCGCCAGCGCACCTACAACGACGAGCGCTGGGGCGTCTCGCTGGAGGATATGGGCGTCTAAGTCAGGCCGCCTCGTCGTCCTCGATCAGTTCGACGTCGACGGTGTCGGGGTCGACACCGATCCGCTGGAACTGCGTGCGGAGGTGCTCGCGGGCGGCCGACAGCGCCCGGTCGCGGTCCTCGAACCCGCGGGGACTGGGCGACTCGAAGGCGACGTTGACCTCCCGGCCGTCGATACGCTGTGTCTGGCCGCCGCTTTCCACCTCGTAGAAGGCGTCACACACCCAGACGTAGGGCGTGCCCTCGTCGGGCGCACCGCGGTAGGACGGCGGGTCGTCGCCGGGTTCGTACAGCGTGCCCGTCAGCGCCGTCCCGCCAGCGTGACCCCGGACTAGAAGCATACCACCGTGTAGGTCGCCGCCGGGCAAAAAGTGCCCGACAGCCCACCGAGTTTTATCACCGTACCGCGTCACCCTGATGACGTATGGACCCACGTGTCGAGGAACACGCGCGGATACTCGTAGAGCACTCGGCGGACATCGGACCGGGGGACGAGGTGCTGGTCTCGGTCCCGCCGGTGGCGGAGGACCTCCTCGTCGCCCTCAACGAACAGATAGCCGCGAAGGGTGCGTTTCCGGTGCAGGCGAGCCTCCTCGGCGGGGGCCGGGCCGGCCGCGCCTTGGTCAGCGCGATGGATCCCGAAGCCTACGACGACCCACCCGAGGCGCTACAGGCCATCGCGGACAACGTCGACGCGGCCATCAGCGTCCGGGCGGCGACCAACACCCGCGAGATGAGCGACGTGCCGCCGGAGACCCACGCCGCCCTGCAGGCGATGCTCGAACCGGTCCGCAACGAGATCATGGACAAGCGGTGGGTCGGAACGCAGTACCCCGCGCCCGCCAACGCCCAAGAGGCCGAGATGAGCACCGACGCCTACGCCGACTTCGTCTACGACGCCGTCACGAAAGACTGGGCGGCCCAACGGGAGTTCCAGTCGAACCTCGTCGACATCCTCGAGGACGCCAGCACCGTCCGCATCGTCTCGGGGGAGACCACCGACATCGAACTGTCCATCGACGGGATGGAGGCGGTCAACGACTACGGCGAGACCAACCTCCCCGGCGGCGAGGTGTTCACCGCGCCCGTCCCCGACTCCGTCACGGGTGAGGTGACCTTCGATATGCCCGTGATCACCCAGGGCGTCGAGATCACCGACGCCTACCTCCTCTTCGAGGACGGCGAAGTGGTCGAACACAGCGCCGAGAAGAACGAGGACACCCTGACCGCGATGTTGGAGACCGACGACGGCGCGCGCCGCCTCGGCGAGTTGGGCATCGGGATGAACCGCGACATCGACCGGTTCACCTACATATGCTGTTCGACGAGAAGATGGGCGACACCGTCCACCTCGCCCTCGGGATGGCCTACGACGACTGCGTCGGCCCCGACCGGGAGGGCAACGACTCGGCGATTCACACCGATATGATCGTCGATATGAGCGAGGACTCCCGCATCGAGGTCGACGGCGAAGTGGTCCAGCGCGACGGGACCTTCCGGTTCGAGGAGTAGGTGGGCGCGACCACCAGGAGCGCCCACGGATAAGCGAGCGGTGACCGTAGGGAACCGCGAGCAATAGGTGGGCCGAACGGAGTGAGGCCCACGAAAGAACGAACGGGGAGCGAAGCGACCCGTGAGGGAGGCAGGGTGAACGGAGTGAGCCCTGCAGGAGATATACCACCCGAGCAATCAGCCCAGTTTTTTGAACGCCTTTCACGAGTTTTTTATTCTTTGAATGGACAAGGACTTATGAGTATCAGATGGGTGTTCGTTCACGAGTGGCCGGCGCTCTCCGAGTTGACGGATTCCGGTGGATCCTCCGAAACAGAACGTTTCAGAAGATGTTCTCGGGACGTGTAATCACTGATTTCGGAGATAGCCTCTACTACATTGGAGCGATGTGGTTGGTTTGGGATCTCACGCAGAACCCGTTCTACGTTGGTCTCGCTGGGGCGTTGGTGAATGTGTCACGCCTCTTTACGTTTCTCTATGGACCCTTGATCGATGTCATCGAGGTCAGGAAACTACTCGTCAGTACCCAGTTGATCAACGGACTCGGTATGTTGATCGTGCCGCTCGCAGCCGGTTTCGATGTCCTGTCTGTCTGGCTGATTCTCCTCCTTATCCCGATTCTCCAGCTAGTGAACGAAATCGTGTATCCGGCCCAAGATTCGGTCCTGCCGCGTATCGTCGAGGAGGAAGAACTACCGAGAGCGAACTCCTTGTTCAGCACGACGCTTGGAGGTGTTGACGCAGGGGCGAACGCCATTGCCGGAGTCCTTATTTCGGTTATCGGTGCCGTATCGTTGTTCCTGTTGAATGCGGGGACGTTCGCTATCGCCCTCCTATTGTTTTTCACTCTCACGATTCCGTCACGAACCAATACAGACCAAGGGTCCGGACAGTCTGCTACTGAAGAGAAGAACACAGCCAGCAGAAAGAAGAAAATAAAACAGTACGGAACAGATCTCAGGGAAGGCATCTCCTACATTCGAGGGACAGTATTACTGCCGATGATGGCTGGACTGATGATCTCGAACATCGGTATTATGGCTGGAACAACGATTATGCCGACGTTCGCGGATTCGCTGAGTGGACCGACAGCGTACGGCGTTTTGATGGGCGCTCTCGGGGCTGGAACACTGCTAGGAACAGCGGTGTCGTTCCTCGTTGAAGACTACTCGCTGGGCACGGTCGCGACTGTCGGTATGATGACTGCTGGAGTTCTCTGGATTGGCTCAATCGCCGCACCGGGACTCGGGGTAACAGCAGCACTATTGTTCCTGTCGATGGTCCCAGTTGGGATATTCGAGGTGCTGTTCGTGTCTACGATACAGGCAGGCGTCGAAGATGCCCTTCTCGGACGAGTCATGTCTCTCCTTCGGACGTTCTCGGGTGGACTGCTTCCCGTGGGGTCGCTACTTGGCGGGATTGGTGCCGCACAGATTGGAGTCCTTCCTGTGATGTACACGGCCGGTGGGTCACTCGTATTGCTTGGCCTCTACTTTGGGCTCAGCTCCGAGATACGATCGTTGCCAGCAGTGACTAATGCGAATCAAGAGCTGTTCGATTCTACTGCTAAGTGATGATTAGTAATTTAAATGTATATAGCGAATATAGAAAGTGGGAGAAATGACTGATAGTTCATCATACGAGGATATTGCGGAAGAGTACGGTAGCTTCTATCAATCACCACTCGGGAAACTGTATCTCGAAGTGACCACATCACGCATCAAAGACTACATCACAGAGGGAGCTCCCTCGCTATCTATTCTTGATTTGGGGTGTGGTAAGTGCAGCGTTACCCGTAGGCTTTCGATGGATCTAGACGTAACCCACGTGACAGCAGTAGATTCATCAGAAGAAATGACTTCTCACGCCAGAAGATTACTCGAAAGTAGTCCGATAGACGATTTCACCGTTCGAAACCAAGATATCGAATCGTTCGAGGCTACCGATCAATACGACGTTGTGCTTGCAGAGGGTGGTGTGATGTCTCACTTGACCACTCCATTAGATATTTTCGAGATCGTCCGAGATAGCGTAACCGATGACGGATACGGATTCATTTCAGTCATAACATCGTACCGGTATGCAGTGTTTAGTTTGTGGAACGGACAGTGGGACCAGTTCCAGAAAATAGTCGATGAAAACGAGCTTACGACATCAGATAGCATCACGATACAGACACAGAACACCGACGAGATACGCTCCTATCTGACACAGGCCTCCGGCATCGAACTAGTAGACATATATCCAAAAGTTAGCTACTTAGGCTACGTCCCCGTGGATAGACAGGACGACATACTCAGCAATAATCAAGAAGAGATACTAAACATAGAACTGGAGGCGGCGCGACACAGCGACAACGATCACGGTCTACAGACAGGAATCGTCGTAAAGAGTTCCTAAGGATGGGGAAAGAGAAGCACCTACCCCAGATTATTATCGGCATAAATATTAAAGAATATTAGTTATGATTTACTTATGTTCTAAAGGTATATATGGAGGTATTTATAATAGAATTATGAATGACGGTACTACTCATCGGGATTGGACACGCTGGTGAGTTCGATTTACTAGCCGAAGAGATAGAAAAGAAGGGACACGATGCCGTTCTCATCAATGTACAAAATTGGCCGGGTGGTTCACCGCTTTCTTTAGAACCCGGAAAAGAAACAGCTATCTTTGGCGAAGAAATAGATTTAGAGACAGTTAGAGGAGCGTATATCGTACCACATCATTTGTTACATCCATTCGAAAACAGGATTCGAGATCGTCTTCTCGACGACTTTGATGCAGGGCTAAATCAGATTCGAGAATATCGAGCGATGTTTGAAGGACTCTGCGGAATCCTCGATTCCCGTTCTCGGAACGTCATCGTACCACTACAGAATCACTACCTCCAGGATCGGAAACCATACCAGCTTGAGGTACTGGCGCAACTGGACGTCCCGACCCCTGAGACAGTGTTCACAACGGACCCGAGTACAGTCAAAGAGTTCGTTGAAGACCATACTCGAGTCATATACAAACCGGTGACTAGAGGGGGTAAGCCATATGAACTCACAGAGGAGGACTTGACCCAAGAACGATTAGAGCACCTGGAAACGGCTCCAGTCCAGTTCCAAGCCTTCGCTCCGGGCGACGATGTTCGTGTATTTGTTGTAGATGGAACGGTTGTAGGTGCGGTAAAGTACACGAGCGATTCATTCTCTTTCAAGCTTGCAGAGAGCGAGAACGTACAGAAGGAGTCCATCACGGTTCCGACACACATCAAGAAAATTGTAAAAGAAGCAACTAACGAGATCGGATTGACGTTGCCGGTGTCGATATTCGACTCCAATCGGACGGTGAATTCAAGATGTTAGAACTCAACGAAGCCCCGAACTTCGGGGAGATGGAGCGAACAACTGATCTCCAGATAGCGGAAGCACTTGCGACGTATCTCACGAGTCCCGCCTCGTGACGTACTGAAGATGTATCCGAAAAATCCGGATTGGGGGGGAGTGCCTTTGAAGGAATTCAAAGTACTCCCCACAATGACGGTCTAAGTGTCGTTACGTAGCGACGTGGCCGTTGTGGGTCATTCGCATCGCTTCGTTTTTCTTCGGTTCGTCGTCTTCATTAATCTGCTCTAGGTCAGGGTTGAAGTGACTCTTTGCCATTGCTGCAAAGAACAGTAGTTCGACATCAAATATAAATTTTAGTATTTGTAATAGTGCACGTATATATAAATGGGGTTCATTCAACCCATATACTATTATATTTCGAGGTTAGATCGGCCGATAACCCGTCTCAAGCGCTACTGGATCGACTGACGCCGGGTGGGAAGTGCCGGGAATCAGCCCTTGGTGCCACCGCGGCGGGAGGGCAACGACTCGGCGATTCACACCGATATGATCGTCGATATGAGCGAGGACTCCCGCATCGAGGTCGACGGCGAGGTGATCCAGCGCGACGGGACCTTCCGGTTCGAGGACGGCTTTGAACAGTGATCCGAGTGCGGAATGGGCGCCGATAGACCTCCAGAGGTGCGTGGCGGGGGACGATCAGCCCTCGCTGCTACCGCGGCGGAAGACCGAGGATACGAGGCCGAGCAAGCCGATGACGACGCCGAACAGCGCAGTGGGGAATCCGACGAGAACCAGCGGCGAGAGGGGTTGCCACGACGACCCCGTCACGATTTCGTAGTATATCCCGCGATACTCGACGTAGTAGATACCGTGTCCGGGGCTCGGGGCATCAGTCTCGTAGAAGAACTCCGGCGGGAGCTGTTTCTCGTCCGTGATGGTGTATCCGCTCCCGTTGGTCCAATAGCCGTCCAGCGTCCGGTTGACCGCCGTCTGGCCCCGGTCGGAGAGGTTCGAGAGGGCATACACGCCGTCGGGCCGGTCGGTCGTGTTCCCGTCGGACACATTCGGGGGCGAATCCTCGACGTCCCAGACATCGTGATAGTACTCGGTCCCGCCCAGTCCGAGCGCGACGGACCCGACTCCGGCGACGACCAGCAGGAGACCGACGACGACCGCCGCAGTGGCGGCGCGGTCGCTGTCCATACAGGTCTCTGTCCGAGGGGGCGGCATATGTTTTCTCCTTGTATACGCCGGATAGAACCGGTCGGTTACTCCACGGACAGTTGGGCCAGTACCGGGAAGTGGTCGGAGGGGTAGGCTTCGGCGGTGCGGAGGTCGGTACAGACGCCGTGTTGGCGGACGTCGACGCCGTCGGTGACGAAGACGTGGTCTATCTTGCGGTTGGGGACGAGGCGCTCGAAGTCGGTGACGCTCGTCAGCGGGCCGTGGTGGCCGTAGGTCGAGCGGTCGATGGCGTTGGTCAGCGTCCGGCGGCCGCGGTCGGGGTCGACCAGCGGTTCGTAGCCCGGTTCGCCGGCGATGGCGTTGAAGTCGCCAGTGAGGAGGAGTGGCTCGGCATCGGTGATGGTGTCGATGCGCTCGCGGACCAGTTGCGCGCTCTGGCGGCGCGCCTCGGGCCCGTCGTGGGAGAAGTGGGTGTTGGCGTGGACGAAGACGGTGTCGCTTGCCCGGTCACGCAGGCGCGCCCACGTCACGATGCGTGGGTAGCGGGCGTCCCACCCGGTCGACCCTGCTTCGTCGGGCGTCGGCGAGAGCCAGAACGTCGAGGAGTCGAGGCACTCGAAGCGGTCGGGGCGGTAGCCGATGGGCGAGAACTCGCCCTCGTCGCCGCCGTCCATACGGGCCGCGCCGACGAACTCGAAGTCGGGGAGTTGCTCGCGGAGGTACGACAACTGGTGAGTCAACGGTTCCTGGAGGCCGAGCAGGTCCGGGTCCCGAAAGCGGATAGTGTCCGCGACCGCCGACCGGCGGTGGTCCCAGCCGTGGTCCCCGTCCTCGGGGTTGTCGTACCGGACGTTGTACGTCATGACGCGCAGCCACTCGGTCATCACTTCGAGTGTGGGGGCCACCCTTTGAGTCTGTTTGGGAAGCGGCGCGACCCGACGCCGCCAAGTGGCTGCCGGTCCAAGCGCGAGCGTGCAACGTCGCCAGTTCCTCGCTGCGGCCGGAACGAGCGCGGTCGCCGCTGTCGGTGGCTGTGTGACCGTCTCCCGGCAGTCGGCGTCGCCGCTGTCGGCCGACCTACCGGCGCTTGACGACGGTGGGCGACTGCCGGTTCGGTTCTCCTGTGACGGGGACGGCGTCTCGCCGGCCGTCACCCTCTCGTCGGTGCCCGAACCGACGGCATCGGTGATGGTCACCGCGACGGTCACCTCGAACATCGCCAACCAGTCGCTGCTCTGGACGCTGTGGAACGTCCCTCCCGAAACCGAGCGCATCCCCGAGGACCTCCCCCGGGAGCCGACG
Organism: Halapricum sp. CBA1109; assembly: GCF_009741825.1. GTDB lineage: Archaea > Halobacteriota > Halobacteria > Halobacteriales > Haloarculaceae > Halapricum. Next base: position 13,098 of record NZ_WPCA01000015.1, on the reverse strand, counting down.
GTCGGGTCGCTCGACGGTGCCCGGCAGGGCCGGGTCCGTCTGGGCGAGGTGGGCTACCGTGCGCCGTGCCCGCCGCCGGGCGAGACCTACGACTACGACTTTCAGATCTACGCGCTCGACCGGCGACTCGATATCGACGGCGGGACGACCAACGAAGACGCCGTCGAAGCCACCGAGGGACGGGTCCTCGCCAGCACGCGGACGACGGTCAGCTACGCTCGCGCCGGCGATGTCACGCCGCTGGAAGGTCCGGGATGACCTCCGAGGAGCCATCGGGAAAGACAGCTACCGAGGGCCGGAGTGGGCGACAGCCGCCGTCGTGACGACGCTCGACGCGGCCCACTGACGTACCGCTGGCGGCGAACGGCCCCGAAGGACCTTAGGGGTCGCCGCCGTTTGCCCGTGTATGTCCGACCTCGGGGATTTCACTGATTTCGACGGCGACGACGAGCAGGCGGCTTCGGCGGACGACGGCGGTGGATCGACACCGGACGACGACGCCGAGGTGCTCGACGACGACCCGCCCGAACGGGACAGAGACGACGACTTCGAGACGGTCGAGGTCACGCCGGCCGGGAGCGACGCGGGCATCGGCGTCCTCTCGGCGGCGGAGGGGCTGACGATCAGCGAGGACGAAGACGACACCCGTCTGCGGGCGTACATCACCGTCGGGAACCGTTCGGCCGTCCGCATCGGGAAGTACCTCCTCGTCCCCTACCCCGACGGCGAGAAGCTCTTCTGCCGTATCACGGCGCTTGAGTACGCACAGGAGTTCCGGGCCGACGACGCCACCGAGATTCACGCCCGGCGGGCGATGCGCTCTCGCGAGATAGACGAGCAGGACTTCAAGTTTATGGCGACGCTGGAACCGGTGGCGGTGCTGTACGAGGACAGGGAGGCGCCACGCGCCTCCGAAGAAGCGAGCGGCGACGAGCCGCGAGCAGGCGAACTCAAGCGGCGGATGACCGACCGCGTCCCGAAACCGGAGACGGTCGTCCGGCAGGCCGACGACCCGACTGAAATCAAGACGGGGCTGAAGATGCCCGGCGAGGGCGTCTTCCTCGGGCACCTCGCAGTCGGCGGCGAGAAGGTCCGAACCGCCGCCGAGCCACCGACCATCGACTACCGCCTCAAGGACGACTACGAGTCGGGGGACCCGCTGGTCTTCCGGCACACGCTGGTCGCCGGGGGAACCGGGTCGGGCAAGACCCACGGGGCGAAGAACATCCTCCGGCAGTACCTCGCCGAGGACCGGACGTACCCGGTCGAGGCGGGCGGCGACCGCGAGGTGTCCCCGGGGATGGTCGTCTTCGACCCCCAAGACGAGTACGCCCAGATGCACGACGACGGCGAACTGCCCGCGGCGTTCCAGCGCCGGTGTGAACGTGAGGGGGTGGCCTGCGGCGGCCACGACGACACCGTCGCGTTCGTCCCCGAAGTAGCAGGGTCGACGTACGCCGCCGACCACCACCGCGCCGAGCAGGTCACGTTCACCATCCCCTTTTCCATGGTGCGGGGCAACCCGTGGCTCATCGCCGGGAGCGGCCTCAACGACAACCAGTACGCGGCGCTGGTGAACGTCCTCCTCCCGCGGTTCTGGGCCCAAGCGGGCGAGGACGGAACCTACGAACAGTTCATCTCCTTCCTCGACGACCCGGCGCTGCGGGAGGAGTTGGACGAGAGCGGGAAGGTCCACGAGGCCACCTTCGACGCTGTCCGACGGCGCGCGCAGGGGTTCGGGAACGTCTTCGATCAGGACGCCCGGCCCATCACCGACCGCATCCACGAGTTCGTCCGCCCCGGCGGCCTGACGGTCGTCCCGACCTACCACATCAACGACTCGCGGGCGACCGAGACGGTGGTATTGGCGCTGGCGTCGCTGATCGTCGACGAGAAACTGTCGAACGACCCCCGCTACGAGCGCATCGAGGAGACGCCGCTTATCGTCGGGATGGACGAGGCCCACAACTTCCTCACCGACGCCGACACCGTCCAGGCCCGGAAGGTCATCGGGAAGTTCACTGACGCCGCGAAACAGGGCCGCAAGGAGCGACTGGGCCTCTTTCTCATCACGCAGGACCCACAGGACATCGCCGACCCGGTGTTCAAACAGATCAACACGACCGCCGTTCTCAACCTCGGCGACGAGGACGCCATCTCGGCGGTCAACATCCCGAGCAACCTCGAATCGAAGGTGCCCTACATGGAGAAAGGCCAGATGGTCGTCTACTCGCCGGACAACTCCGAACCGGTCGAGTTGATCGGCCTGTCGACGTGCGTGACAAAACACGGCCGCTGAGGGCGGCCGACGGTCGGTAGGCCGCGGGCCCCGGCGACCGACGGTTTTTGCGCGTCGGTCCCGTGTAGTAGAGTATGGAACGCCGGTCGCGGCGGGCAGTGTTGGGCGGCGCGGCAGGCGTCGCGGGACTGTTCGCCGGGTGTTCGGGCCTCGGCGGCGACTACGAGACGGTGACGCCGGCGGCCGTCCCGACGACCGAACGGACGCCCGACGAGCAGTCGGGGGACCCGTTGCGCGTCGCCCACTGGCTGTCGGGAGACGGCGAGAGCGCCGGCTACGACGCGATGGTCGACCTGTTCGAACAGCGGCGGCCCGACGTGCGCGTCGAGTCGGTGAACGCATACGGTATCAGCCGCATCGAACAGGGGCTCGAAGGGCGGGCCGACCGGGGCACGCCGCCGGGCATCTGGCAGACCGAGACCGGCCCGGCGCTGCTGTCGCTCGCCCGTGCGTCGTACCTCCGTGACATCGGCGAGTCGGTGTGGGACGACATCGGCGGGGGCTACCCTGCGGACGTGCGCCGCGCGGTCCGGACCGACGGGACCCACATCTCCGTCCCGTGGACGGGGCGGCGGGTGAACACGCTGCTGTACAATCCGTCGGTCCTCGACCGGGCGGGCGTCGACCCGGACGCCTCGGCGGCCCGGCGGCGCTCCGGACAGCCTTAGCGACCGTCGAGGCGGAGACCGACGCCGTGGCGCTGTCGTGGCCCGGCGACGTGCCGTGGCAGGTCGGGCGGTTGCTGGAGGGGGTGTTGCTGGCCCGAATGGGCACCGAACGCTACCGGGAGGCGCTGGAGTCAGGGTTCGACACGGCGACGGTCGAACGAGCGGTCGGGACAGTCATGGACCTCACCGCGTTCGGTCGCTCGGACCGCGACCCCGGACCGACGGTCGAATCGCTGCTCGACGGCCGCGTGGCGATGGTCGCTGCCGGCGGGCGACTCGTCGGTGGGGCCGCCTCGACGTCGGGGCTCGCGGCGCGGCCCGACGCCGCCTACGGCGACGACTGGGCCGTCACGCCGTTCCCGGGCACGGCGGGGACCGTCCAGTTCGGTGCCACGGCCTTTGGCGCGCCCGTCGAGGCGCCGACGCCGGAACGCTCAGAGCGGTGGCTCCGGTTCGTCGGGTCGACGCCGGCACAGCGGCGGTTCAGCGTCGCGGCGGGGTCGTTCCCGCTTCGGACCGACGCGACCCGTCCGCCCTCCCGACGCCGACGGCCGACCAGTACGACGCCTACCGAACCGCCGCGGCCCGTCTTCCCTCGATCACGCACCGGCTCGTCCTCGCGCCGGACGCGTACGTCCGGTACCTCGGAGCGCTGTTCCGGTTCGACGACGAGGACCGCCAGGACGCGGTACTGGAGACACTGACCGGCGTCCTCTCGGCGTGAAACGAAACCTTATCCCGTGGCGGTAATCGAGGGGGAGATATGAGTACGATTCGGGTCGTGTGGGGCGACGCGACCGGCCCGACCGAGACGGCGGCCTACGACAGCGCGCTCGCGGCGGCGAACGTCCACAACTACAACCTGATCACTGTCTCGTCGGTCGTTCCCGCCGGGCCGGACCTGAAAGAGGCCGGCACCGCGCCGGACCTCGGACCGACCGGGAACGCCCTCACCGTCGTCCAGAGCGAGTCGACGGTCGAACCGGACGCGCGCCGGCCGGCCGTCGCCGGCATCGGCTGGGTCCGCAGCGAGTCCGGACAGGGGCTGTTCTACGAGACCGAAGGCCACGACGCCGAGGCCGTCGAAGCGGCCATCCGCGACGGCCTCGACGCCGGGAAGGCGCTCCGGGACTGGGAGTTCGAGGACGACCCGACGGTCCGACTGTCCCGTGCCGACCCCGACCCCGAGGCGTACGCGAGCGCCGTCGTCGTCGCCGCCTACGGACAGAGCCGACCGATAGTCGAATAACGAACCGCGGTTTTTTATCCCTGCCTCGCATACGGAGTGACCAACTCAATGTACGGAAATATGCCGACCAGTGGTGGGCCGGAGGGGACGGAGACGACGCTGACGCCGGACCAGCGCCGGACACTGCGGCGTGACCTCTCCAGCGTCGCGGCCCGGACCCGCGAGTTGCTCCCGGGCGATTTCGTCGTCGGCTCGGAGTTGACCCGCGGGACGGGCGGTCCGGAGGCGACCATCGCGGTCCAGCCACCGGTCGGCTCCGTCGTCAGTGCGGGCTACGCTCTGGAGGACGCCGACGACGCCGCCATCACCGACGACGAGCGCGAGGACCTCGCGCTGGGACTGGCCGCGAGCGCGGCGCTACAGGTCAAACAGGCCTTCCCCGAGGACGGCGGCGGCGCGGCCGCACAGTAGCCTACTTCTCGCCGATTCCCGCGAAAAACAGCGCGTACCCGACGAGCCCCGACGCCGGCACCGACCCGGCGACGGCGCCGAGCGCCAGCGACAGCGACGACAGCCACCCGACTGCCAGTCCACCCAGCAGCGTCACTGGGATGAGCGCGAGCAGCCAATCGGCCGTGGTTCCCGCCGGAAGGTCGGTCACGTCTGAACCGTGTCGCGCCGCCTAATTAAATATTATTACTCGGGCAGATATCGGGGGACGGGTGGGTAGCGAGCGGAAAGCGAACGCGAGCGCGGCGGACAGCGGCGGCTACCGGGCGGTGGAAGCGAACGGCGAGAGAACGGCGGGTTACTTCCCCCAGAACGGGTCTCGTTTCCGGTGTTCGTCGAGGTACTGTTTGAGCGTCTCGCGCTCGCCGGACGTGATCTCCTCGCGGAGTTCCTGTTCGAGGATCTTGGCGTGTTTCTCGGGAATCTCGACCCAGAGCTGTTCGCCTTCCTCGATCTGTCGGCCGACGGTCGGGCCCTCGATGGAGACGGCCACGCGGTCGCTGCGGCGGGCCTCGTCGACGTCCTCGCCCTCGTCTTGGATGGTCTTCAGCGTCCCCACGCGGTCGAACTCGCCGTCCTCGAAGCGGCCGACGTTGACGTTCCGCCGGAGCAGGCCGCCCTGCACCTCGACGCCGACGACCGCGGGACCGGACTGGCGGAAGGTGTGGTCGGGGAGAATCTCGAAGCGGGCCGGGCGCGTGATGTTCTCCAGAATCTGGTCCTGCTGGGCGCGTTCTACCTCCTCGACGTACTGCTGGTAGTCCTCGATCAACTGGTAGATCACGTCGTCCTCGAAGAGGCGGACGTCCTCCTGTTCGGCCAAGGTGCGCGCGTCTTCGAGGACGTCGACGTTGAACGCCAACACCGTGCGGTTAGTGTCCTCGCCGGCGGTGTCGGCCATCCGGACGTCCCGCGGGGCCACGTCGCCGACCTCGGCGTGCATGATCGGGATCTCCTCCTCCTGGAGGGTCGAGGAGATGGCTTCCAGCGAGCCGAGCGTGTCGGCTTTGACGGTGATGCCCTCCTCCTCGGTGGTGACCTCTATCTCGGCGAGTTCGGCTTGGACGGCCTCGATCACGCCGTCGAGATCACGGTCGCGGACGACGCGGATCGGCGCGCCGGCCATCGCGTCGTCCAGGTCGGGTGCGGCTATCTTCACGCCGTCGGCGGCCGCGACGGAGTCGACCTTCTCGAACTGCTTTTCGGTCCGTATCTCGGCCATCGGGCGCGGCTTGAGCAGCGCCCGGACCTCGGTGACGATGGGTTCGGTGACGCCGCCGACGACTATCTGGTCGCCCTCGGCGATGGTGCCGTCGTAGACGACGGCGTCGAGCGTCGTCCCGAACCCGCGCTCCTCGGTGACTTCGAGGACGGTCCCCGCGCCGGGGCCGGCGACGTCGATGGCCATCCCCTCCTTGAGAAAGCGCTGGGAGAGGCCCATCAGGACCGTCAGGAGGTCCGGGATGCCCTCGCCGGTGATGGCCGAGACGGGGACGACGCCGATGTTGTTCTGGAAGTTCTGGACGCGCCAGTACATATCGGCGGTGAAGCCGTTGTCCGAGAGCTGGCCGATGATTTCGTAGAGGTTCTCGTTGAGGTCGGATTCGACGCGGTCGGCCTGCCGGGCGATGGCCCCTTGGATGGGTTCGGTCTCGCCGGGGTTCCACCCGGGGAGGGTGTCCACCTTGTTCGCGGCGACGACGAAGGGGGTCTGGGTGCGCTGGAGGATGTCGATGGCCTCCATCGTCTGGGGCTGGAAGCCGTCGTTGACGTCGACGACGAGGATGGCGATGTCCGCCAAGGCACCGCCGCGGGAGCGCAGCGTCGAGAACGAGTGGTGGCCGGGCGTGTCGATGAACAACAGCCCGGGGAGGTCGAAATCAGTCGGGTCGACGAGGTCCCCCGCCAACTCGGAGATGACCGAGAGCGGGACGGCCGTCGAGCCGATGTGCTGGGTTATCGCCCCCGCCTCGCCCTCGGTGACCGCGGAGCCGCGGATCGTGTCGAGCAGCGTCGTCTTGCCGTGGTCGACGTGACCGAGAACGGCGACGATGGGGGTGCGAAGCTGGCCTGTCGGTGACGCGTCGGCGTCGGAGTCGGTGTCAGACATGGTGACCACCCGGAGAGAATCTTGTGTGTAGGGAGTCGACGCCGGCATTTAAACCGATGATAGCCGATTCGCCGCCGGAGCCGGACCGCTGTGTGATCCCCTACCCAGTCCACGGCGAATCGGCAGTCCGAGTAGCGTGTCGCTACTATCGTGCCTATTTGCAATTATTAATGATCTAGTATACATACTTCGGCGTCTTCGGGGATAGTATGGTAGATGATATGTTGGGGGAGAAACAACCGAACGTGACGAGGCGAACGGTGCTCGCGACGGGGGCGGGACTGGGTCTCGCCGGGCTAGCGGGCTGTACGGACGCCATAGACGGGCTGGTCGACGACGCCGCGGCGGCGGCCGTGAGGAACAGGTTTGCGACGCCGGCCGCGTTCTACGGCGGAGACAGTCGTCCGGAGGGGAGTCGGGTCGAAACCGACTACGACGTCACGCACGTTCCGATCACGATCTCCGGTGAGCGGGAGGGTCTCGACTCGTCGGTCGACCTCTCGGCGTACGTCACCACGTCGCGACTGCGGGTGGCCAACCACAACGCGGGCCGTTCGAACAGGTCGATAGCCGACGACGAGGACAGCGACGGCGACGGCATCGACGACGGAGCGGAACTGGCCGCCTACCTCGACGGTGAGGCCACCATCGGCGAGCGGTTCGTCCTCAGCGTGCCGGACGCCCGACTCGGCGAGGACGGCGACAGTCTCCTGGATAAACTGACGCCCGACCGGATCCTACAGTATCTCACCGGTCGAGCCGACGATTCCGAGGGGACGGTGTACTCGTGGGGTCGCGACGAACCGAGACTCGCGGCGACCATCGAGTGGCCGTTTCCGTCGGGGACGACCGGCCCGTACAACCCGAACGAGCAGTTGCTAGCGCTGGGATACAAGGGTCGGTTCAGCAACGTCAGTTCGGCCCTCGACCCGAGTGTCCGCGGCGAAATCGACGACGACGGTGACGGGAACGGGACCACCGACGAGGGAGTCTACATCGCCAACGGGACTGTCAGCCGCGGCAACGGCGGCGGCTTGTACGCGTGGGGCGACAACAGGGTCCAAGGCGAGAGCGACGCCTCGGGGACGGTCGTCCTGCCGGTGGCGGCAAAGCCCGAGGACTGCCCGGTAGCGATGCCAGCGTTGCTGTACGTTCGTCGGGTCCGTCACGACGACCAGTACGTCGTCGCCGGCGGGTGGGTCGTCGACGACAACGCGCTGTATCACAACGCCGTGACGATGCTCGTCGCCGAGGGCGCGCCCGAACTCAATAGCGTCGAGCACGACCGCAGTGTCGAGGAGATGCGCCGGACGATCAGTTCGGGGCTGACCCGCGAGCGGAGCCGGCTCGGCTCGCTCGTCTACGACGGCGAGCTGAGCGAGCGGGCGCTGTCGTTCCTGCCGGCCCATCACCGCGGAGAAGCGGGTCGGGAGGAGTTGGCGGCGCAGGCCGCCACGGTCGTCGGCGAACGGAACCCACAGACCGGGCGCGAGATGCAGGTCGCACTCGCCGACGGGTCCGTCGACGCCGACGCGGAGTCGGTGCAGGCGACGGTCGTGTCCTTAGACACCCCAATCGTCCAAGTCAGTCTCGCGGCCGGATGTGAGGACTGTGAGGAGTGTAACTGTGTCACGAACCTCGTGCCGGCGGTCAACACTATCTCCTCGCGCTGACGAGGACTGTTGCTCACTCCTCGACGGTGAACGACGCGTCCATCCCGGCGCTCCGGTGTGGGTTGCAGTAGTAGCTGTACTCGCCGGCGACGTCGAACGTGTACTCGTAGGTGTCCCCGCCCGAGAGCGTCTCGCCCGGCGCGCCGGGAGACCCGCTCCAGTCGCTGTCGGCCGGTGTCCCGTCCGGAACGACGTTGTGCCCGCCGGCGGCCCACTCCCAGCGGACGGTGTCGCCGGCGCTGATCGTGAACGACTCGGGCGCGAACTGTAGCTGTCCGTCCGCGGCGACGGTGACGACCTGTGCGACCGACTCCGGCGTCGGTTCGGGCGTGGCCGTGTCCGTCGGCTCCGCAGTCGGTTCGGGTGTGGGTTCGTCGGTCGGTTCGGGTGTTGGCTCGTCGGTGGGTTCGGGCGTCGAGTCGTCGGTCGTCGTGGGTGCCGTCACCTCGTCGGGCGTCTCGGTCGGGTCCGCCCCGTCGGCCGTCGTCCCGTCGCCGTCCGTCGTCTCGTCGCCACCGGAACAGCCGGCGACGCCGAGCGAGACGGCGGCGAGGCCGGTCGTGAGGTAGGTGCGTCTGTCCATCAATCTCGATGGGGGTTCCACGCGAAAAACCGTTTGGACGGTCCGAGCGTCAGACAAGCCCGTGGCGTTTATATGATATGACTGGGTAACCGACCGTATGGCAGAGATACTCGCGGAGAACCTCTCGGGGAAGGCCGTGATGGGGAGCGACGGTGCCGAACTGGGGATGTTGTACAACATCACGATGGACCTCGAATCCGGCGCGCTGTCGAACCTCGTCGTCGAACCGGACGAACACATCGGCGACACCGAGTTCGAGTACAACGACAACGGCCGGTTGCTCATCCCGGTCAGCCGCGTCAGCGCCGTCAAAGACCACATGATCATCGACCGGTAAATGTTCGTCCTCGACTCCTCGGCGTTTATCAACGAGTACCACACCGACCGGAAGATAGCCTCTATCCCGCTGGTGCGAGAGGAACTGGAAGGCGAAGCCTCCTACCGCTTCGACGCGCTGGAAGGCTCGGGGATGCACCTCCACATCCCCGAAGCGGAGGCGGTCGAACGAATCGAGCGCGCGGCCGAGGAGACGGGAGACCTCGCGGAGCTCTCCCGGACCGACGTTCGCCTCGTCGCCGCCGCGTTCGAACTCGACGGCCGATTGGTCACCGACGACTACGCGATGCAGAACGTCGCCCAGCACCTCGACGTCGACGTCGAGGTGATCGCGCAGGACGGTATCGACGAACAGCGGGAGTGGCGCTTCCAGTGTGCCGGCTGTGGCCGGGAGTTCGACGAGAACCGCGACCGGTGTCCGGTCTGTGGGAGTTCCCTCTCCCGGAAGAACCCGGCCTAGGGATACTCCGTCTCGGCCAGCGCCACGTCGAGCCCGAGGTCGACGAGTTGGCCCACCACCGCGGCCTCCGTCAGATCGTTCTCCCGGGCTAGTCGTGCTATCTCCTGGGCCGACTCGTCGTCACAGACAACCGTGTACCGGGTCGGCATACCCTTTGGTACGCTGTGCCATAGCATAAAACCCCGTCAGACGGGCATCAACAGCGCCGGCTGGAGGTCGTAGGTGATCTGGACGTACAGCAACAGGAACTGGGTAGCGTTGAACAGGCCGTGGACGACGGCGGGGACGACGACGTTCTCCGTGCGTTCGTAGACGAACCCGAGTACCAACGCGAGGACGAACACCACCGACAGCGCGCTCAGCGTCTGCAGCGGATCGGAGTTGAGATACTGGAGGACGTGGACGGCCGCGAAGACGACGCTGGCGAGGAGGATAGCCTGTCCCCGTGGGAACAGGTCGTACAGCCGCTTTTGGATGACGTTCCGGTAGACGAGTTCCTCGCCGGGACCGATGATCAGTATCGACAACACCGCCAGCACGAGCAACGCGCCGGTCGCGCCCGTCTCCCGAACGGTCGTCTCGATGCCGCTCGGGGCGGACTGGACGCCGAGAAACTGGAACAAAAGCGAGACGACGACCGACAACGTGAACAGGCCGAGGAGGCCGCCGACGGTGTATCCTACGTCCCGAAGCGACGGCACGGAGACGTCGAGAAACGAGAGCGGCTCCGACCGGGCGTAGAGGTAGCCGGCGGTCGTGAGAGCGAGTCCGATACCGGAGAAGACGACGGTGACCGAGAACTGGACGACGACCGGGGTGTCGAGTCGTCCCGAATCGGTGATCGTGACGAGCCCGAACGACGCCCCGATCCTTGCGACAGCGCTGTACAGTATCGAACCCACGAGGAGTCCGGCCAGCGCGACGAGCAGGACCTGTCCGACGACGCGGGCCCGGTCGGCGGGCGTCGGCACGCCGCCCGGCCCCGTCGATTCCGCTTCCATATCTACCTCTCCGGGCTGGGCGGTTGTTATGGACTGTGATGCGGCCGCGACCACGCCGTTTAATTCGGTGTCGGTCCAAGAGCGGACGATGACAGAGACGGCGGCGGCGACGGACGGCGACGACAGCTACGGCGGCATCTTCGGTGCCTTCCCGTATGCCTTCCGGGCGAGCGAGTCGCGGCTGTTCCGGTCGTACGCCGTCGTCGGCGGACTGGCGGCGCTGGCCATCGCGGTCACGTTCCTCCTCGCGCTGGTGAACCTCGTTGGATCGACCGCCAGCGCCGGAGCCGGCGTGTTCACCTTCTCCCGAAGCTTCTACATCGTCGTCGCGCTGGCGGTGGTGGTTCCGATCATCGCGCCGGTGCTGTCGGTCGCCCGCCGACACCGCCGGGGAACGGGGTCGTCGCCGTCGCGGTACGACTTCGGACTCGCGGCCGTCGGGTACGTCTATCTGGGATCGCTGTACGTGTTGCTCGTCGCATCCGCGCCGTCGGGTCTGCGGCGGGACCCCGAGGGGTCGGGCGTGACCGCCTCGGTCGTCGAGTTCCTCTACGGACTGGACCCCATCTACGGCCTCGTCCCGCCGGCGGCCGTCGCCCTCGTGATGTACCTGCTCCACCGGGTGTTGCGCTGAACTCGAAAGTCCCAAACTTCCGAGCCACGAACGCTGGGTATGGAGACGAAGACGGGAACCTTTCTCGTGACCCACGGCGACGAGGGAGCGGCGACGCTGACGGACGTATCCGACCGGCAGGTCCACGCGCTGGCCGAACAGGCCGACCCGCCGCTAGAACAGGGCGAGGTGCTGACAGCGACGCTGGAATCGGCGGGCGATATCGACGTCGCGTGGCGGCTCCGGGCCGTCGACGACCGGCGGTCGATCCCCGTCGAGGAGAGTCCCGAACCGCCGACCAAACAGGAGCGGGACATCGCCACGGAGCAGGGCGTCGGGGAGCTGACCCGACGCGAGCGGGCCGGAGAGGGCGAGATACACGTCCTGACGGTCCCCGAGGAGACGACCGAACAGGCCGTCGCGGACGTGCGCGAGGACCCGGAGACGGTGGCGCGGGCGGCACGCCTCGGGGTCGACCGCGTCGAGATCAGGGCCGCGGACGGCGTCGTCAGCGTCCGATACCTGCCGAACTGAGCGGAGCCCCCCACGTAGCGGCGATACTTGGGAAGACTTATTCACGGGCGTCTACCACCCTCGCCCATGGTCGAGTTCGAGGTACCGGAGATCGATTACGACCGGTACACGAATCGCCAGCTCGCCGCAGTACCCTTAGGGGTGCTGGGGGCGGCGCTGCTGGTGATCGCAGTCGCGTTCGTGCTCACAGGCACACCGGTACAGCTCGGTTTCGATTTCTCTGGCGGAACCGAACTACGGGTCGCCACGGGCGACTCCATCGACGAGGTGCGTGACACCTTCGACGTACAGGACGACGCCGTCACGCCCATCTCGAACGACGACGAGTACCTCGTCCAGACACAGGAGGCCGACGCGAGTCAACTGGAGTCGACAGCCGAGTCGGCCGGATACGAGGTGGTATCGGTACAGGAGCGGTCGGCGTCGTTCGGCGGTGACAGCCAGCGGACCGCCCTGATCGGTATCGCCGTTGCCTTCGGCGGGATGGCGCTGCTCGTGTTCGCGCTGTTCCGAACCTTCATCCCCTCCATCGCCGTCGTCATCTCGGCGTTCTCCGACATCGTCATCCCCGTCGCCCTGATGAACATCTTCGGGATCAACCTGACGCTGGGGACCGTCGCCGCCCTCCTGATGTTGATCGGGTACTCGGTCGACTCCGACATCCTGTTGAACAACCATATCCTCCGCCGGCGCGGCGGGTTCTACGAGTCGACGTACAACGCGATGCAGACCGGTGTGACGATGACGCTCACGTCGCTCGCGGCGATGACCGTGATGACCATCGTCTCGTTCGCGCTGGGGGTCCCGCTGTTGCCCGACATCGGCATCATCCTCGTGTTCGGGCTCTCGGCTGACCTGATGAACACCTATATGCTCAACCTCAGCCTGCTTCGCTACTACAAGTTCGAGGGGGTGGCCAAATGAGCGCCCTCCGGGAGAACTGGCGTATCGTCGCGCTGGCGATATTCCTCATCGTCAGCGGCGTCGTGATGTTCGTGCCCGCCGGACCGTTCGCAAACACCGACGGGCCGACGAACCTCCAGTACGGACTCGACCTAGACGGCGGGACGCGCGTCCGCGCGCCGCCGGTCGGGATGTACGCCGCCGAAGTCGACTTCGGCG
>NZ_WPCA01000081.1 GCF_009741825.1 Halapricum sp. CBA1109 | reverse complement strand
GCCGTCGAACACGCCGGGTCGGGCGTCCACCGTCACCGTCGGGTGGCTCGAGGACGACCGCGGAGTTTAACCGTCGCCGACGACGGGCCCGGCATCCCCGACCGGGAACGGGCGGTCCTCGACAGCGGCACCGAGACCCAACTCGAACACGGCCTCGGGATGGGGCTGTGGTCGATCAACTGGGCGGTGACCCGCGTCGGCGGCGACCTCTCCGTCGCCGACAACGACCCCCGCGGCACCGTCGTCACCGTCCGCCTGTACGGGACCGACCCCGAGTTCTGACCGCCGTTGCCCGGCCCCGTTGGTCACGCGCGGTCCTCGGCGGGCGCCACTGAGACCGCAACGCACCTAAACCGTCCACTCCTCGCCGCTGACGTGGAGACGACACACCGCATCGAGACGGCGGACGCCCGGGAGATAGACCTCCCCGAGGACAGTGTCGACCCACTTTTTACAGACGGGGGGTTCCTCGGCTCGCGGCGCTCGCCTGCGGGACCCCCCGTCTGCAAAAACGTGGGGAAAAACGGCCGCGACTCACTGCGCTCGTCGCGGTCGGACGACGGGACCGCCGGGCCCGCCGGAGGTGACTGATATGGAGACGACACACCGCATCGAGACGGCCGACGCTCGGGAGATGGACCTCCCCGAGGACAGCGTCGACCTCGTTGTCACCTCGCCCCCGTACCCGATGATCGAGATGTGGGACGACGTCTTCGCCGCGCTCGACCCCGATATCGGCGACGCTCTCGACGCCGGGGACGGCGACCGGGCGTTCGCGGCGATGCACGACGTCCTCGACTCGGTGTGGGCGGCGGTGGCCCGGGTCCTCCGGCCGGGCGGCATCGCGGCCATCAACGTCGGCGACGCGACCCGGACGCTGGAGCGCTTTCGCCAGTATCCCAACACCGCCGAGATAACGCGCCGGTTCCGCGACCGGGGGTTCGATCCGCTCCCCGATATCCTCTGGCGCAAACCCGCAAACAGCGCGGCGAAGTTCATGGGCTCGGGGATGGTCCCGCCCAACGCCTACCCCACGCTGGAACACGAGTCCATCCTGCTCTTTCGCAACGGTCCGCGCCGGGAGTTCGAACCCGGGGCGCGCCGCCGCTACGAGAGCGCCTACTTCTGGGAGGAGCGCAACGAGTGGTTCTCCGATCTGTGGGAAGTGACCGGCCACCCGCAGGACGTCGAGGCCGGGGCCCGCGAGCGCTCGGGCGCGTTTCCGCTCGCCATCCCGACCCGACTGATCCGGATGTTCTCGGTGCAGGGCGACACGGTGTTAGACCCCTTCTGGGGGACGGGGACGACGACGCTCGCGGCGATGTTCGAGGGCCGGGGGTCGGTCGGCTACGAACTCGACGCCGACCTCCGGGCGGCCTTCGAGCAGCGACTGGCCGACGCGCCCGCGCGCTCCCGGCGGCGCGCCGGCGAGCGACTGGCCGCCCACCGCGCGTGGGTCGCCGACTACGACGGCCAGTTGGACTACGAGGCCGTCCACTACGACACCCCCGTCCGGACCAAACAGGAGCGCCAACTGCGGCTGTACGTCCTCGATTCGGTCGCGGGGACCGACGCGGGCTACCGGGCGACCCACGTCCCCTACACGGAGTGAGGGGTCGGAGGTGTTTTGCGCCGCGCCGGAGTACCCGGCGTATGGAGTTCGATACGTTCAGACTCGCCGCGTCGACGGCCGACCTCGCCGAGGAGCCAGACGCCCGCGAGCACGCCGACATCGTGGAGTTCCGGATGGACTTGGCCGAGGAGCCACTGGCGGCGCTGGCGAACTACGACGGCGACCTCCCACTTTTGGTGACAAACCGCGCCGCGTGGGAGGGCGGAGAGGCCGAGGACGACCGAGCGCGGCTAGACGCCCTCGAACGCGCCGTAGAGCGCGGGGCCGTCGCGGTCGTCGACGTGGAACTGGCGGCCATCGAGGACGGTGACGGGGCGCGGGTCGTCGACCACGCCCGCGAGTTGGGTGTCTCGGTCGTCGTCTCGACCCACGACTTCGAGGCGACCCCGGGGATGGGGGAGCTACAGGAGACGCTCTCGCGGGCCTGCGAGCACGGCGACGTGGGGAAACTCGCGGTGACGGCCCAACGCCGGGACGACGTGCTCGACCTGCTGGTAGCGACGCGGGCGGCGACGGCCGCCGGCGACACCGTGGCGACGATGGCGATGGGCGAACCGGGCAGACACTCCCGGGCGGTCGCGCCGCTGTACGGGTCGAAGATAGGGTACGCGCCCGTCGACCCCGCGTCGGCGACGGCCCCGGGCCAGTACGATTTGGCGACTCTGCGGGGCCTCGTCGACTCGCTGTCGGGCGACGCGGAGACAGTTTAAGTCCGTCCAGCCGGTAGTGTAGGTATCGTGAGCGACGCCGAGAAACAACCGTGGAAGGCCGCGGTGCTGGCGCTGACCTACCCCGGGCTTGGACATCTCTACCTCCGGGCGTGGCGGCGCGGACTGGCGTGGCTGGGGCTGATATTCGTCGTCTCACAGCTCCCCATCGCGCTGTTCTCGCCGGAGACGGCGCTGAACGGGCGCTTCAACGTCGACACCGTGCTGGAGGCGGCCCGTGCCATCCCGCTGTACCTCCCGCTGTTGACGGTGGGCGTCGTCGGGTTGAGTACGGTCGACGCCTACCGACAGGCCGAGCGCGGGGTCCACCGCCGCTCCCGGAGTCGGGGTCGGTCGACGCGCGGCCGACAGTCGGCGACGCGCTGTCCCCACTGCGGGGAGTCGCTGGGCGACGCTGATCTCGATTTCTGTCAGTGGTGTGCCGAACCGCTTGACGAACCGCCGGAGGACGGCGGGCTGTTCACTTCTCGATGATTGACTCCTCGACGGCCTCGCCGAAGTGCCGGGCGGTGTCCTCGTAGTACAGCAGTATCTCGTCGCCGGGTTCGAGGTCGGTGACGGCTGTCCGGCCCTCGCGGGTCCGGACCTTGATCGTCTCGGCGTTCTGGAGAAGGGTCTCGATGCGGTCGCCGTCCTCGGTTTCGGCCTGCACCCGAAACATCGGGCGCTTCTCTATTTTCGCGCGGCCGACGATGGCCTCGCGGGTGTGGCCCTCGCTGTCGACGACCTGCACTTCGTCGCCGCTCTGGAGTTCCGAGAGGTACTTCGTCCCGCCGTCGGGCGTCCGGACGTAGGCGTGGACGGCGCCGGCGTTGACCCGGAACGGTCGGCTGGCGACGTAAGGCGACTCGGCCGTCTCGGCGTGGACGAAAAAGAGCCCGCGGGCCATCGACCCGACGAGCATCCCCTCGTCGTGTTCCAGCAGGCTCCCCGTGTCGATACAGACCCGGTCGGCCGAACCGGTCTGTTCGACGGCCGTGACGGTGGCGTACTCCAGTTCGAGGGACTCCCGGTCGGCCTCGTCCCGGACCTCGACGGTCTTGCGAATCTCGTCGGGGTCGTCGGTGTCCAGCAGGACGCCGTCGGCACCGATTTCGAGCGTCTCGTAGGCCGTCCGGGCGTCCTCGGCGGTCTGGACGCCGGTGATCAGGTCGGTTTCCTCCCCGACGCGGGCGATGAGGTTCTCTAGGGGAATGATCTGCCAGTCTTCGCCGATGACGATGGTGTAGTCGCTGTCGGCCGCGACGGCCTCGGCGAAGGCCTCGTAGTCCTGATCGAAGATGCGGACGTAGCCGCCGTCGGGGCCGTCGTCGGCCCGGAGCGCGGAGAGGTCGGCCGACCCGGAGAAGTCAGCGGGGAGGTCGACCGTCCCGTCGCCCTCGCCGTCCTTGCCGACGATGGCGGCGTCGGGGCTGACGGCCTCGGCCTCGGCGTCCATCACGTGGACGTCCCCTCCGGTGAACGCGGCGACGTTCACCGCGCCCAGTTCCCGGACCCGGTCGACGTCGCGTTCGTCGACCAGCACCCAGTCGACGCCGGCCTCCAGTCCCGCCGTGATCCGTCGCTTGCGCGCCTCCCAGTCGCCGACCTCGCTGTCGGCTTTGAGCCAGACGGTGCGTGTCATGTGCACAGGGTCGCGGTGGGGGCGCTTGAACGTGGCGGATTCGACGGTCGGTGGGCCTTTTGCCGCCCGGTCCCAACGCCCGACGATGGACCGGACCACCCTTTTGACCGTCGTTGTCGTGGTGCTGGCCGGCCTCGCCGGCTGTACGAGCGACGTACCCACGGCGACGCCGGCACCGGTCCCCTCGCCGTCGTTCGGGGCGTCGTTCGACGGCCCGCTCCCGCCCGGCGCGACGGCCGCTGGCATCGACAACCGGTCGGCCCTCGTCGACGCTCACACGGCCAGCACCAACCGGACCGACGGCCGGATCACGATCAACCGGACGGTCCGGCGCGTCGACGGCGGGGAAGCTCTCCTCAGTCGGACGCAGACGACCGTCGACTTCGAGGCCGACCCGGCGCGGATCAACTTCTCACAGCGTCAGCGCTCGAACGGCGTCTACCCGAACCAGACCATCGACGCCTACTACAGCGAGCGCGACCGCTTCGCGCGGATCACCGACGAGAACGGGTCGTACTTCGACCGGATCACCGAGACGACGGTCGGCGAGTACCGTACGCAGACGGCCGCCTACGAGGTGTACAACGCGCTCGGCGTGGGCCAGTGGGTCCCCAGCGAGCGAACCACCGTCGGCGACAGCGACGCCGTCGTCTTCCGCCTGACCGACGTGGCCGACACGCTCGACAACGCGACGGGCGCGATGGCGGTGACGCCGGACGGGGCTATCCGGCGACTCACGCTCAGGACCGTCACCGACGGCCGAGCGGTCCGGGTACAGTACCGCTACGACACCTTCGATGACCGGCCGGTCGACCCGCCGGGGTGGCTGGCGGCGGCGAGAGAAGCGGAGTGAGCGTCGGTCAGGCCTCGACGGCGATGCCGGCTTGCTCCATCGCGTCGAGCGCCGAGGCGTCGTCGTGGACGACAGCGGCGACGGCCTCGGTGATCTTCCCGGGGTCGTCGTGCTGGAAGATAGAGCGGCCCATCGAGACGCCGGCGGCCCCGGCGTCCATCGCGCCACGGACCATATCGAGGGTCTGCTCGTCGGTGCCTTTCGACCCGCCGGCGATGACGACCGGCTTGGCAGTGGACTCGACGACGTGGGCGAAGCTGTCGGCGTCGCCGCTGTAGGAGGTCTTGATCACGTCCGCGCCGAGTTCCTCGGCGAGGCGGACCGCGTGGCCCAGCGACTCGGGATCGGTGCCGTCGACGCCCGGCCCGCGGGCGTAGGCCATCGCCAGCACCGGGACGTTGAACCGGCCGGCCTCGGTCGTCAGCTCCCCGAGTTGCGTGATCTGGTCGGGTTCGTGGTCCGATCCGACGTTGATGTGAAAGGAGACGGCGTCCGCCCCGGCCCGGATGGCGTCCTCGACGGTGCCGGTGAGGCGTTTGTCCTCCTCGTCGGGGCCGATGGTCGTCGACCCGTTGAGGTGGACGATGTAGCCCGCGCCGTTCTTGTTCGGGTGGACGCGGTCGGCCAGTCCCTTCTGGGTGAGGACGGCGTCTGCCCCGGCCGCGGTGATGCCGTCGATGGTCGACTCGATGTCCTTGAGGCCCTTGACGGCCCCCATTGTGATGCCGTGGTCCATCGGGACGATCAGGTGCCGCCCCGCTGTCCCGATGCGCGACAGCCGCGCCGATTTCCCTGCGCTCATTAGTATGTGATGCTGTGGCAAGTGCGCGGTATCATTGTTCCGGTTGCGGTCGATCCTGCAGTCCCCGGATCGCACCATCCTTGAGCTCGCGGGCCTTCGCCGTCAGGCGCTGTGCGGTCTCCGCGACGGAGTCGCCCTCGGCGACGCCGTCAGACTGCGTCTGACTGCCTGCTGAAGTTCCTTCAGCAATGATGTCGATCAGCGCCGACCCGACGATGATCCCGTCTGCGCCCGCCGAGACGATGCGCTCGGCGTGGTCGCCATCCGAGATACCGAACCCGACGGCCTTGGGCACGTCCCAGTCGCCGATGCGGGCGAGCGTCGCGGCGGTCTGGTCGCTGACGTCCTCGCGCGCCCCGGTGACGCCCGTCCGGGCCTGCACGTAGACGTAGCCCGAGACGCGTTCGCGCATCGCTTCGAGGCGGTCGTCGGTCGTCGTCGGCGCGACGATGAACACCAGATCGAGGCCGAACTCGTCGCAGGCCTCACGGAGTGGGTCGGCCTCCTCGGCCGGCAGGTCGACGACGACGAACCCGTCGATGCCAACCTCGGCGGCGCGTTCGACGAACGGCCGAGGACCGTGTTCGCCTCCATACTGGAAGACCAGATTGTAGTAGGTCATGCAGACGATGGGCACCTCGACGTCGAGGTCAGCGACGAACTCGAAGTAGCGCTCGGGGGTCATCCCCGACTCGAGGGCGCGCACGACGGCGTTCTGGATGGTCGTCCCCTCGGCGATGGGTTCGGAGAACGGCAGGCCGAGTTCGATGACGTCCGCGCCGCCCTCGACGAGGGCCTCGACGTACCGCTGTGAGGCCTCGTAGGAGGGGTCGCCCGCGGCGAGATACGGGATGAACGCCGGGTCGTCGGCCGCGAAGACGCCGTCGAGGCTCATTCGTGGCCTCCCGCGTGGTCGCCGCCGCTACCGTCGCCGCCCGCGTGGTCGCCGCCCATATCCATCATCCCGCCGGCACCGACCTGCTCGAAGACGCTCATATCGGGCGCGATGTCCAGATCACGTTTGGCGGTCTCCTCGATGACAGTTTCGAGGTCCTTGTCGCCGCGCCCGGAGACGTTGACGACGGTGAGGTCGCCCACCGCGTCGGGGTTCTCCTCCAGATAGCCGAAGGCGTGGGCCGTCTCCAGCGCGGGGATGATCCCCTCGTCCTGTGAGAGGCGGTGGAACGCCTCTAGCGCGGCGTCGTCGTCGACGTTGACTGGCGTGACCCGGCCGGTGTCGACGAGGTGGGCCAGTTCCGGGCCGACGCCGGAGTAGTCAAGCCCCGCGGAGACGGAGTGAGACTCCATAATCTGGCCGTCGCCGTCCTGCAGGAGTTTGGTGCGCGCGCCGTGGAGAACCCCCTCGTTTCCGGTCGAGAGCGACGCCGAGTTCGGGGCGACTCCACGGTCCTCGTCCACCGAGAGGGAGGACCCGCCCGCTTCGACGGCGACGAGGTCGACAGCTTCGTCGTCGACGAAGTGGTGGAACGTCCCCATCGTGTTCGACCCGCCGCCGGCACAGGCGACGACCGAATCCGGAAGGCGACCCGCCTTCTCCTTGATCTGCTCGCGGGCCTCCTCGGAGATGACCGACTGGAAGTCACGGACCATCCGCGGGAACGGGTGGGGGCCGACGACGGATCCGATGACGTAGTGGGTGTCGGAGACGTTGGTCGCCCAGTCGCGCATCGTCTCTGAGATGGCCTCTTTCAGCGTCCCGCGGCCGACGGTGACGGGGGTGACCTCGGCGCCGTTGATGCGCATCCGGAAGACGTTGGGTCGCTGACGGGCGATGTCGGTCTCGCCCATGTAAATCTCGCAGGGCATGTCGAGGTGGGCGGCGGCCATCGCGGTGGCCGTACCGTGCTGGCCCGCGCCCGTCTCGGCGATGATGCGGTCTTTGCCCATATACTTCGCCAGCAGGACCTGTCCCAGCGCGTTGTTGAGTTTGTGCGCGCCGCCGTGGAGCAGGTCCTCGCGCTTGAGGTAGACCTCGGTGTCGTAGCGGTCGCTGAGGCGGTCCGCTCGCTGGAGCGGGATGGGACGGCCGCCGAAGTCCGCGAGGCGGCGGCGGAACTCGTCCATAAAGCTGTCCTCGTTGTGCAGGACGTACCGCCGGTAGGCGTCCTCCAGTTCGTCGATGGCGGGCATCAGCACCTCGGGGACGTACTGGCCGCCGTACCGGCCGAACGTGCCGTCGAGGTCGTCTGTACCACTCGTGTCCGTCGCGTCGATGTCGTCCGTACTCATGAGTTGGGTGTCGTCAGTCGCTCGGTGTTCGCCCGGACGGGACCGTCCATGATCGCCGACCCGATCAGGAGCGCGTCGGCCCCGGCCGCTCGCATCCGTGCCACGTCCTCTGGAGTCGTTACGCCGCTTTCGGCAATGAGCGTGACGCCTCCCGGTACCTCGGGCGCGACGGCCTCGAAGGTCCCGAGGTCGACCTCTAGCTCGGCGAGGTCGCGGTTGTTCACGCCGACGATGTCCGCGCCGGCCTCGACGGCCGTCGCCACCTCGTCGGCGGTGTGGGTCTCGACCAGCACCTGAAAACCGCGGTCGCGGGCCGCCGCGATCAGGTCCTCGAGGTCGTCCGTCCCCTCCTCCTGCAGGAAGCGGGCGATCAGTAGGATCACGTCGGCTTCGACGACGTCCAGTTGGGCCTCGTGCAGGACGAAGTCCTTCCGGAGGACGGGCACGTCGACGGCCGCCCGGACCCGGCGCAGGGTCTCGGCCGACCCGCCGAAGTGGTCCGGCTCGGTCAGCACCGAGAGGGCGGCCGCCCCGCCGGCGACCATCTCTTCGGCGAGTTCGACCGGGTCGTCGGTTCGTTCGCCGTCGGTCGTCGGACTCGTCGGTTTGACCTCCGCGACTACCGGGACGCGGCCGTCGGCCGCGGCGCGGTCGAACGCCGCCGGCAGCGACCGCGCGTCGACGGACACACGCTCGCCCCCACCGCCTCGCTCGTGGGCGGCGTCGAGTATCGACCGCACGGCTGGTGCGATCTCATCACTGTGTTCCATTACCGTCCACTAACGTACAGAGTTGTACATAAGGCTTGCGTGTCGACGGCGGAAAGTGTATGTGGACGTACAGAAATCCGTTTCGGAAACTGAACCTACAGAAATGTATTTCAGATTATACTTATCCCCGTAGGGGCCGTCTGTACTGGTATGAGCGGTCGAACGACGCGGTACAGGTCGACAGCACAGTACAGTTTCGGACAGGCGCTCGCGCTCGCGGCCGGCGTCCCCCTCGCGGTACTGACGGCGGTGGTCGCGCTGAGTTACCCCGCCATCGGGGTGGTCGTTAGTGCCGGTGTCGTGGCGGTCCTCGGCGGTCGCCGGGTGGCACGTCGCCGGAGCGGTCACGCCGGCGAGACGACGCCCACGGCGGACACGACGGAGGACGCTACCGGGTCGCCGCTGGGTAGCGCCGACCGCCGCAGTTCTTAGGACCCTCCGATGAGTACACCGGGTATGGCAGACGACGCCGCCAGCGAGGACCCGCTCTCGCCGGACGAGGCGTTCGCCGCCCTCGGCAACGAGACGCGGGTCAGGATTCTCCGGGTCCTCGGGGACGAGGACGACCCGCTGTCCTTTTCGGCGCTGTACGACGAGATGGAGATGCGCGACTCCGGGCAGTTCAACTACCACTTGGACAAACTCGTCGGTCACTTCGTCCGCAAGACCGAGGAGGGGTACGAACTCGACCGGGCCGGCCGGCGCATCGTCGAGGCCATCCTCTCGGGGGCCGTGACCGACGACGTGGCCGTCGACCGGACTCCCATCGACGAGCAGTGTGACATCTGTGGCAGCCCCGTCGAAGCGACGTGGAACGACGGCGGCATCAACCTCTACTGCACCGAGTGCGACGGCCGGTACGACCACAACCACCGCCGCAACCGCGGGAGCGCTGAGGGGTATCTCGGGACGCTGTTGCTCCCGCCGGCGGGGCTCCGGGACCGCTCGGCCGACGCGGCCGCACAGGCCGCCTGGACCCGGACGAACCTCGAGATACTGTCGATGGCCAGCGGCCTCTGTCCGCGCTGTTCGGCCACTATCGAGACCAAGCGCCACGTCTGTACGGACCACGGCGCGACCGGCGAGTCCTGCTCGGCCTGTGGCGGCTACTACGCCGTCAGCGTCGGCTTCCAGTGTACCAACTGCATCTTCTCGAGCGGCGGCGCCGGCGTCCTCGCGCTCCTGTCGAACACCGACCTACTCGACTTCCTGACCGACCACGGCCACAACCCGGTCGACCCTGACTCCGTCCGGGCGGTCAACGAACTCCAGATGAACTACGAGGAGCGTATCCTCGCCGAGGACCCCTTCGAGGCCGAGTTCACCTTTCGTGCCGACGACGAGACGCTCACCCTCACCGTCGACGGCGACCTCTCGGTCGTCGATTCCGTCCGCGAGCGATAACCCACACCGGGGTAGTTTTATACCGGGCACCGCTGTACACCGATAGTATCTAGATATGCCCGAAGGATTATCGACACAGGCTGCCGGCGATCGGGCGGCCGCGTCCGACGAACGGACGCTGGTCGTCGGCGGCGACCGGCCGATCCGTATCTCGGCGGGACACCGCCTCCAACACCACGACGGGAAGTGTTCCCGCCCGCACGGCCACAACTACGAGATCAGCGTCGCGGTCACCGGACCGCTGACCGAGGCGGGGTGGGTCGTCGACAAAGGCGATATTACCGCAGTGATCGACGAGTGGGACCATCGCTTCCT
Organism: Halapricum sp. CBA1109; assembly: GCF_009741825.1. Lineage (GTDB taxonomy): Archaea > Halobacteriota > Halobacteria > Halobacteriales > Haloarculaceae > Halapricum. The sequence continues at coordinate 1,964 of NZ_WPCA01000081.1, read as the reverse complement.
GCTTGAGGCCGGTGACCCCCTCGTCGAGGCGTTCGAGGCAAGCGGTGACGGCGACGCCGTCGTCGTCCTCGAACGCCCGCCGACGGCCGAGGTGATGGCGTCGCTGCTGGAATCACGGCTGTCCGACCGGCTACCGGACACGGTCAGCGACGTGGCCGTCAGCGTCGCCGAGACCGGCGAACTGTGCGCCAGACCGTAGATGCCCGTCTCAACTGACGTCGAGCGACCGGACAGCGCTCCCGAGGGCGAGGCCCTGCCGATCAACGAACTGTTCCACTCCCTGCAGGGCGAGGGCAAACTCGCCGGGACGCCCTCGGTGTTCGTCCGCACCAGCGGCTGTAACCTCCGGTGTTGGTTCTGTGACTCGTACAACACCTCTTGGGACCCCGACCACGCGTGGATGGGCGTCGACGAAATCGTCGCGGCGGTCGAACAGTACGACGCCGATCACGTCGTCCTCACGGGCGGGGAACCCCTGCTCCACGAGGAGAGCGTGACCCTGCTGGAGCGGCTGGCCGACGCCGGCTACCACACTACCGTCGAGACCAACGGGACCATCTCTCGGGAGGCGCCCGTCGACCTCGTGAGCGCCAGCCCGAAACTGGCCTCCAGCACGCCGACCGCCGACACCGAGCGCCCGGACGGCAACCCGGTCGACGACGCGTGGGCCGACCGTCACGACCAGCGCCGCCTCGACATCGACGTCCTCGCGCGGTACGTCGAGGCCCACGACACACAACTGAAGTTCGTCGTCACCGGCCGCGAGGATATGGCCGAAATCGAGTCCGTCGTCGAGGCCGTCCGCGAGGCCGCCGACGCGCCCCTGCCCGACAGCGACGTCCTCCTGATGCCCGAGGGGACGACCCGCGAGCGACTCGCCGAGACGCGCGGCCGCGTCGCCGAGTTGGCGGCGGAGTACGGCTACCGCTACACCCCGCGACTGCACGTGACGCTCTGGAACGACGCACCCCAAATATGACCACTGACACCGACGACTCGCCCGTGCCCGACCCGCACGAGGACCGCGCGGTCGTGCTGGCCTCCGGCGGAATGGACAGCGCGACCGCGGCCTACGAGGCGCTGGCACGCGGCTACGACCAGTTGTACCTGCTCCACACTACCTACGGCCAGCACACCGCCGACCGCGAGCGGACCTGTGCAGAGGCGCTTGCCCGCCACGTCGACGCCGCGGACCTGCTGGTCGTCGAGACCAGCCACCTCGCCGATATCGGTGCGTCCAGCCTCACCACCGACGCCGAGGCTGTCGACGACGCCGATATGGAGAGCGTGGCGGGCACCGCCACGGAACAGTCGAGCGGCGATGAGCCGCGAGACAGCGACGGCGTCCCGGACTCATACGTCCCGTTCCGGAACGCGAACCTCCTGTCGATGGCCGTCTCCTACGCCGAGGCAAACGGCTGTACGGCGGTGTTCATCGGCGCTCACAGCGAGGACTACTCGGGCTATCCCGACTGTCGGCCGGCGTTCTTCCGGGCGTTTCAGGACGTCGTCGACCGCGGGACCAGCCCCGCCGCCGACATCAGTATCGAGGCGCCGTTCGTCGACGCCACGAAGACCGACATCGCCGAGCGCGGCCTCGAACTCGACGTTCCCTACGAGGACACGTGGAGCTGTTACCGTTCGGAGGCGCCGGCCTGCGGGACCTGTGACGCCTGTGCCTACCGGTTGCAGGCGTTCCAGCGCGCGGGCGTCGTCGACCCCATCGAGTACGAGCAACGGCCCGACTACACGGAGTGAGCGGAGTGCAGTCGCGGAGCAGGGCGGAGCAGTGCCGTAGCGGCGGCGGGGCAGTCGCTGAGCGGTCGCGAGGCAGTCGCGGGGCGGTCCGCGGAGCGGTGCTGTGCGGGCGGCGGAGCGGAACCGGACTCCGTCGAGTACTGCTCGCTCGGCCGACGGCCGAGCGAGCAGGGAGTTTTTCCCCAAGTTTTTGCGCGGGGGTTGAG
>NZ_WPCA01000244.1 GCF_009741825.1 Halapricum sp. CBA1109 | reverse complement strand
CCAATCGGTTCCACCCGGACTATGGAGACGAAGCAGTATGCCAAGCTCAAGGACTTAGGAGCGGGAAGTCAAGGAGGATTATGGGCGACGGCTCCACACCTGCGATGTCACCGCGTCACGGCGTCCTCGGACGGACGACAATGGCGGACCCCTCCCGCCCGTCGATCACTTGGACGAACTGCTGTCTTCATGGTCGGCCGTTGCTCGGGAGCTACGGCGGTCGCTGGAGGGGCGGCGATGGGAACGGCTCGCCATTCTGGAGCCGCACAAGAGCGGCTACCTTCATATCCACGTCGCGGTGTTCGTCGATGGGAAGGTGACAAAGGACGATTTCGCTCCGGTAATCGACGCACACCTTCGGAACTGTGAATTAGCCGGAGAGGACGCGCATGATGTGGCGGCCGATGATGTGGTGTCTGTTCGGTGGGCCGGCAGTGATCGGGAGGACGCCGACGCCGATCACCTGGACGAACTCGCGATCTACCTCGCGGAGTACCTCGGGACGTACGGTGAGGACCCGCTAAAACAACCGGAACACGTCCAGAAAGCCAACACAGTCCTGTGGGCGACGGGTCGGCAGCGATGGCGTCCGTCGAACGGTGCCCAACAGTACATGGCGACGGAGCGGAAGCCACCAGACCCGAACTGGGAGTTTATCGGCGTCGAGGACGGCAGCGGGGAGTTGCATGAGGTGGAAGGGTCCGGTGGCGGTGTGACTATGATCCCGACGTGGGTCCCTGATAGGGGGGACCCGCCCCCATAGGCCGGTGTCAACTTTTCGAGCCGTCGGGGTAACTACCACCGATGAAAGGAGGTAGTATACACTACGTGTATACTATACACTCTGAGAGGGCTTAGAGCGGGGCTATAGCCGTCGAAAACGCCGGATATAGCTGGATTGTTGGGCCGGTGTCCGTGGGCCGTATCGGGGACGTAGCTGTGACGTACGTCCGGCGTGTCTATTATGTAGGTGGTCGGGGAGAGTACCTGTATGGCGGTTCCATCGGTGTCTCATCGGAACTGGTGTCGGCTCCAAGGTATCACGCAGTTCGTGATCGGCACGACCTCGGTCCATCCGGGTGAGTTATCATTTGCCGATCAACTCCGGGCGTGTGTTGACTACGCCGACGGTGTTCGGCACAACCTTCGGAACGACGACCTCGGAGGGTACACTCACGCCGAGCTGCGGACGCCCTATACGTTCGAGAACGATTCGACTGGGCGTGATCGTCCCCACCGGCCGGAGGTGCCGGAGGAGTTGATGGACGATCTCGTTGAGGCACTGAACAACGAATACCCTGAACTGCCGGTAGAGGACATGGACTTCAACAAACAGATGGACTTACTGCTGGACCCGCTGGCGAAGTACTACCGGAAACTGGACTGCTATCTCAGCGTAAACACTTCAAGCGATGAGGACGTGGAGGGTGACAAGGAGGCAGCTAATCAGTAAGTGATCGAAATCGGGTGTAAGGGCACCCGAAAAGGCAGCTTGCACCTGAGCAAGCATCGCACGGACATGCTGTGTGGTTACCGTGCATTTGCCCTTACGCCGCGCTGTGCAAAGTGTTTGCCGCTCCCTGGACAGACCGGACTTGCCAAGCGAAAGCCCGTGAGCGGCCGCTGTCGGCCGCTCACCGGAACGTGGAGGTGGGTGGGCGCGTCGGAGGGCGGGAGTGAGGGTAAAGGCCGGCCCTCGGCGGAGGGCCGGAACTCGTGTGGCGGTAGCTGTCGGCGTCGATCACGCCGACGTGGAGGGTCGGCATGAGCGGGTCTGCCGAAACTGGCGGCGACTCTCGGCTATCCAAGACTAACCCGGCAGACCACGAAAACCGGGAGCATGGGCCGTCTTCCCGGGAATCTCTAAAACAACCCCTCACAGACC
>NZ_WPCA01000053.1 GCF_009741825.1 Halapricum sp. CBA1109 | reverse complement strand
ACGCCGCGCCCGCCTTCGAGGAGGCGGCCGTCACGGCGTTCGTCGACGGCGCGGGCGACGTCTGCCGGACGGTGGGCGGGGAGTACGTCGGCGGCGATATGGACACCCACGAGGAGTTTACGGTGTCGACGACGGCTATCGGCCGGGTCGAGGACCCGGTGTGGCGCTCGGGCGCGCGACCGGGCGACGTCGTCTGCGTGACCGGGACGCTCGGCCGGAGTATGGCCGGACTGGCGCTGTTCGAACGCGGGGACACCGAGGCCGGCAACGACGCCTTCCGGTTCGAACCGCGCGTCGCCGCCGGGCGAGCGCTCGCGGGTCACGCGACGGCGATGATGGACTCCTCGGACGGACTGGCCCGATCGCTCCACCAACTCGCCGAGGCCAGCGACTGCGGGATGGCCGTCGAATCGCCGCTCCCAATAGACGACGCCGTCGCGGCGACGGCGGCCGACCCCGACGCGGCCCGCGAGCGAGCCCTCTTTTTCGGCGAGGACTTCGAGTTGGTCTGTACGGTGCCCGAGGAGAGCCTCGCAGCGGCCAAAGAGGCAGTCGACGTGCCGCTGACCCGTATCGGGTCGGTCGTCGAGTCCGGCGTCACCCTCGACGGTGACCCGCTGCCCGACGAGGGGTACACCCACGGGGAGTGACTGTCGGCCCCGGGTCAGGCCGGAGGGATGATCTCGAAGGGAATCGGCATAAAGCAGAGCGCGCCGACGAGAAACGTCAGCAGCCGCTACCGCCGTGCGGCGGCGGTCGAGCGGCCGGTCCCGGACCGGGTCGGCCGGGCCGACGTAGGCCATCACGCCAGTGAACACGCCCCAGACGAGCCAGATGCCGACCTCGAAGGAGCCGTCGCCAAAGAGAAGGATGCCGCCGGACAGCGCGAACAGAATAGCCGGGACGAGCGCGGCGATACGTTCCTGTGCGGGGCCGAGCAGCGACCGCAGGACGTGTCCGCCGTCGAGTTGGCCGACGGGGAGGAGGTTGAGGAAGGTGACCAACATCCCGAGCCACCCGGCGAAAACGACGGGATTGAGCTGTTTGGTCGGGTCGTCGTAGCTCAGTGGTTGGCCGGTGAGTATCGACAGGCCGCGCAACAGCGGCGGGTTGTTGAACCTGATCGCGCCGGTGTTGGCGTCGATAACCGACTGCGGGACCGAGACGGGGTCGAGGAAGAGCCCGACGGTCGTGACGGCGATGGTCGCGGCGATACCGGCCAGCGGTCCGGACGCGCCGATATCCAGCAGGGCCGCGCGGTTGGGGATGCGGCCTTTCATCCGGATTATCGCGCCGGCGGTCCCGAACGGAGGGGGCAACGGGATGAAATAGGGGAGGCTCGCGTCGACGCGGTGGTAGCGGCTGGCGACGTAGTGGCCGGCCTCGTGGACGCCGAGGATGGTCAGCACCGCGAGCGAGAACGGCCACGCCCGCCAGATAGCCAGCGGGTCCGCGGCGAGGTCGATGTGGTACCAGACCGTGCCCGCGTACAGCGTCGTCAGAACCGTCGCCGCCGCGAGGGCGACGTTCTTGTAGGGAATACCGTCGATACCGACCGACCGGGGCTGTGCGACGACGGTGAAGTCGCCGGCCGAGGGTGGGCCGTCGGTGGAGAGGCTGGCGGTGAGGCGCATCTCGTAGCCGTGTTCGTAGAAGATGGCCGCGAGTTCCTCCTCGGCGGCCGCTATCGGGGCTTGGGGCGTGCCGACGTAGCGGAGGCGGTCGCCGTCGCGCTCGACTGTCTTGACGTCGAAGACGGGGGCGAGCGTGGCGGCCGCCGGGGCGTCGTCCGGCGGCTCCGTCGGAGACATTCGTACCTATCGGCTAGGGGTGCCGTGGTAAAATCCCGACGATACGTCGGGTGGGTGACCCAGTCGGGCCCGACCGGGTCGGCGGAGGCGGGGACTGACAGACACGTCACACCATGCTGGCAGGGCTATGCGGCTTCGACTCGCCACGTGGTCGCGCTCGTGTACGACCACTTCTCGACCTCGAGGTCGGTCGCCGACTCGCGGAGTTTGACCATCAGCGCACCGATCTCCTTCGGCGAGAGGTCCACCTCGTCCGCGATGAACTTGCTCTTGAAGTAGACTTCGCCGTCCTCGGCCTTCTGCCGAAGATACGACTGGAGTCGCTCTTTCTTCGTCGTCGTCGACTCGGTGCTCGGTTCCGCGCTGTCGGGGGAGGGCTGCGTCGTACTCATCTGAGTCACCTCACCCGGTCGTATCCGCCAGAGGGGTATATATAGTCGTGAAGCTTCGCATCGGTTCGTCCGTTTTCAGAGTGAAACGGCCGAAAACCACTTTTTCAAGACGTTTTCTTCGGGCCGCAAACGTTTTACAATCTGTTCTAATATATCTATTCACGTTTTGAGTTATGATTTTTATTCGGAAGGGGCGACGGACGCTACCGGCACATAAGCGGCAAATGATACCTCATTATCGCCGAAAGTGTCGACAGTACACAGCGGCGCGCGCCGGTCAGCGCTCGTGGACCCAGTAGCTGTCCTCGACGGTGACCTCCTTCTTGAAGATGGGAACCTCCTCCTTGAGGCGGTCGATGCCGTCCGAGACGGCCTCGAACGCCTCCCCCCGGTGGCCCGCGAGGACGACGACGAAGACGATGTCCTCGCCGGCCTCGATCACCCCCGTCCGGTGGTGGAGACGGACGGCGTGGACCCCCTCGCGGGATTCGAGGTCGGCCGCCAGATCGGCGAGTCGGTCCTCGGCGACGCCGTCGTACTTCTCGAAGGCGAGGTGTTCGGTGTACTCGTCCTCGGGGTCTTCCGTCGCGCGGACCTGCCCGGTGAAAGTGGCGATGGCGCCGGCGCGTTCAGCGGCGGGTTCCGCCTTGACCTCACGGACCAGCGACTGGAGCGTGACGAACGGCTCGGTCGATTCGAGGGCGTCGATCACCGCGTCGACGTCGACGGCGTCCGCCTCGGGTGCGCTGGCGAGCGTCTCGCCGGCGTGGTCGCGGCCACCGAGGACGACCTGTGACACGTCGGCGTCGCTGTACCCCTCGATCAGGGCGTAGTCGAAGTCGGGGGCCAGCGATTCGAGGAGGTCCCGGAGCGTCCGACCCGCGCCGGTCGCAAACCACGCGCCGTCGTCGGTGATGCCGTAGGTTCGGGTCGCACCCGCGGCGCGGTGGCGGGCGGTGTCTTTCCCCTCGGTATCGACATCGAAGGCGTGGCCGTGTTTGATCGTCGCCACCCGTCCGCGCTCGGCAAGCCGGTCCGTGAGACGCTCGAGCAGCGTGGTCTTGCCGGTGTCGGAGTGGCCGACGACACCCAGTACGTGCATACGGGCGTGGAGGGGCGGAACAGGTTTGAGACTGACGGCTGGCCTCCTTGACAACGCTTAAGACCGAATCGCGGTAACGGCGACCCAATGAACGTAGTCGTCTCTATCGGCGGCAGCGTGCTGGTCCCGGACATGGAGGCGACCGGGTCGCCGGCTACGCCGCCGTCGTCGAATCGCTCGCCGCGGCCGGTCACAACGTGGCCGTCGTCGTCGGCGGTGGCCCGACCGCCCGCCAGTACATCGATGCGGCCCGAGCCCTCGGCGCGAACGAGGGCGAACTCGACCAGATCGGCATCGACACGACGCGGCTCAACGCCCGACTGCTGTTGGCCGGGCTTGACGAGGACCTCGCGGCCCCGTCGGTTCCGACCGACTACGAGAGCGCCGCGAGCGCGCTCCACCGCGATCAGGTCGTCGTGATGGGCGGGGTCGTCCCGGCCCAGACCACCGACGCCGTCGCGGCGGCGCTCGCGGAGTACGTCGACGCCGACCGCCTCGTGTTTGCCACCTCCGTCCCGGGCGTCTTCGACGCTGACCCCAACGAGGACCCCGACGCCGAGCGCTACGACACCATCTCGACGGGCGCGCTGGTCAACCTCATCGCCGGCGGCGAGTCGCTCGGTTCCGCCGGATCGAACGCCCCCATCGACCTGCTGGCCGCGAAGGTGCTCGACCGCTCGAAGATGACCGCCGCTGTCGTCGAGGGGACGGACCCGAACGTCGTCGAGCGGGCAGTCACTGACGATCAGATCGACGGCACCTGGATCCGCCCCGACGATGAGTGAGCCACTCGACCCCTACGAGGTCGGCAGCGACAGCGACCGCCCCTTCTGGGCCGACGCCGTCGCCGACGCCGTCGAGGCCCGCGCCCCCGAGGACCCCATCGTTATCAAGGGCGGCGTCTCCCCCTCCGGCGTCCCCCATCTGGGCCACGTCAACGAGATTATGCGCGGCTACTACGTCGCCGAGGCCCTCCGTGACCGCGGGCACGAGGTCCGGCAGGTGTTCACCAGCGACGACAAGGACCGCCTCCGGAAGATTCCGCGCCGTCTCGCCGATCTAGAGGGAAATATCGTCGGTCTCGGCGAGGTCGACGCCGGTGCGCTGGGCCGGAACCTCGGCAAGCCCTACACCGACATCCCCGACCCGTTCGGCTGCTGTGATTCCTACGGCGCGCACTTCACGACCATCCTACGGGACAGCGCCGAAGCGCTCGGCGTCCCCATCGAGTTCGTCTCGAACACCGACCTCTACGCCGAGGGCGCCTTCGACGAGGCGGTCCGGACCGTCCTCGGCGACCAGGACCGGGCGCGCGAGGTCCTGAGCCAGTATCAGGACAAGGTCGATTCGGACTACGTCCCATTCCAGGCCCAGTGTAGCGAGTGTGGCCACCTGACCGAGGGAATCACCGCCGTCGACCTCGAGGCCGAGACGGTCGAGTACGTCTGTGAGGACGTCGAGGCCGGCGGCGAGACCATCGAGGGCTGTGGCCACGAGGGAACGGCGTCTTTCCGGGAGGGAAAGCTCCCGTGGCGCTTCGAGTGGCCCGCCCAGTGGGAGATTCTCGGCGTCGACTTCGAACCGTTCGGCAAGGACCACGCCGAGGGTTCCTGGCCCTCCGGGCAGGACGTCGCGCGAAACGTCTTCGACACCGAGCCGCCGGTACCGATGGTCTACGAGTGGTTCACGCTGAACGGCGACCCCCTGTCCTCCTCGTCGGGCAACATCGTCACCGTCGAGGAGGTGCTGGAGTTGCTGGAACCGGCGGTGTTGCGCTACTTCTTCCTGAAAGACCCCAAGAAGGCCCGGGACTTCTCCATCGAGGGACTCGACCAGTTGGTCGACGAGTTCGACCGCTTCGAACGGCTGTACTTCGGGGAACTCGACGGCGAGGGCGACGACGCCGAGCGACAGGCCGCAATCGCCGAACGGGCTTACCCGACGGTCGTCGAAGACGTCCGGGAGGAACGGCTCCGCATCCCCTACACGTTCGCGGCGGTTCTCGGGATGACCGACGACCCTGACCTGCGCGAGGAGATCGCCAGACGTGAGGGCCACATCCCCGAGGACGGCCCCGAGTGGGCGGTCGAAGGCGCGCTCTCTCGCGTCGAGCGAGCGCGCGCGTGGACGCGGCGCACGGACAACGAGTTCAACTACGAACTCAAGCGTGCCGAGATGCCCGATGTCGAGTTCGACGCGGCGACGACGGCGGCGCTGTCGGACCTCGCGGACGCCGTCGCCGCCGGCGAGGACGGCGAGGCGATACAGGAAGAAATCTACGAGGCCGCAAAGCGCCACGCGTCGAGGTGAGCGAGTTGTTCGGCGCCGGCTACCAGTTGCTGTTCGGGCAGTCCGAAGGGCCGCGGCTGGGGCCGTTCTTAGCGAAACTGGACCGGGAGTCGTCGTCGAGCGACTCAGACTGGACGGCTGAACACAACCCTCTTGCCGCCGTGTCCCGTGGTTCGAGCCAATGGTACCGACGTGGCAGTTGGTCCTCGCTGGCGTCGTCCTCTACTCGCTGGTCGCGATGGGGTTGAAACAGCGGCAGATACTCCCCGAGTTCGTCAAGGTCTCGGGGCCGCTGACGACCATCCACACCCGGCGCGGGAAGGCGTTTCTGAACAGGCTCGCCGAGCGGCGCCGGTTCTGGCGGGCGTGGGGCAACGTCGGCGTCGGCATCGCGTTGCTCTTTCTGGTCGGCCTCTTTCTGACGGTGCTCCTCTCGGGGTATCAGAACCTCGTCAGCCCCGACATCTCGCCCATCCAGAGCCCACAAGACGCGCTCGTCATCCCCGGCGTCAACCGGTTTCTCCCGCTGGCGGCCGCGCCCGACATCATCATCGGCCTGCTGGTCGGGCTCGTCGTCCACGAGGGGGGCCACGGCCTGCTCTGTCGCGTCGAGGACATCGACATCGACTCGATGGGCGTCGTCCTGTTCGCGCTGTTGCCCATCGGGGCCTTCGTCGAACCGGACGAGGAAGACCGGAAGAGAGCCGACCGCGGCGCCCAGACCCGGATGTTCGCGGCCGGCGTGACCAACAACTTCGCCATCACCATCATCGCGTTCGCGCTGTTGTTCGGGCCGGTGACGGGCGCTATCGCCGTCGCCGACGGCGTCCCGGTCGGCAACACGGCGCCGAACTCCTCGGCGGCCGAGGCCGGACTCGAACGCGGTGACCTCATCACGGCCGTCAACGGGACGACGGTCGCAAACGACAGCGAGTTCGAGGACGTGAAGGCGTCGGCCGGGTCCGGGCCGCTCACCGTCGAGACCCGCGGCGGCGACCGCTTCAGGGTGAACCGCTCGCTGTTGGTCGTCAACGAACTCGACGGCGGTCCCTTCGGCATCGAGGTCGGACAGAAGATAACGGCCGTCAACGGGACGCCCGTTCGGACCGAGGCGGCCCTCGACGACGCCCTCCGAAATCGGACGACCGCGACGCTGACGATGGACAACGGGACGAACGCGACCGGACCCGTCGGCGCCTACGCGGTCGCTGTCTCCGAAGGCGGCCCCCTCGCCGACGCCGGCGCGCCCGAGGGCGAACCGGTCGTCATCACGCGCATCGACGGCGTCCGGACCGTCGACGCGACGGCGCTGGCGGAGTACCTCGCGGAGACCGACCCCGGGACGACGGTGCCGGTGCAGGCGTGGACGGGCGGGCAGTTCGAGACGTACAACGTGACCCTCGGGAGCAACGACCGGACCGGCGGAGCGCTCGTCGGCGTCTCCCAGAGCCAACCCGGAATCACCGGTATCGTGGTCGACGACTTCGGCATCCGGACCTACCCCGCCGACCTGTATCTGGGCTTTCTGAGCGGTGACGGGGTCCTCGGCGGCCTCGGCGATGGGTCGCTCGGCCGAAGCATCCTGCTGTTGCTCACCCTGCCGTTCGCGGCCGTCGCCGACCCCCGCTTGGGGTACAACTTCGCCGGGTTCCTCGATCCGATTACGAACTTCTTCGTGATCCAAGGGCCCCTTTCGGCGCTCGGCGGCGGGGTGTTCTTCCTCGCGAACGTCCTCTTCTGGACCGGATGGGTGAACTTCAATCTCGGGTTGTTCAACTGCATCCCCGCCTTCCCGCTGGACGGCGGACACATCCTCCGCAACAGCACCGAGGCGGTGCTCTCGCGGACGCCCTTCGACTCTCGCCAGCACGTCACCGCCGTCACGACGACCATCGGCATCACGATGCTCGCCGGGTTGTTGCTGATGCTGTTCGGCCCGGCGCTGCTGGCCTGAGAGCAGCGGGAGCGCCGCCTCGGCGCAGTCGACGTCCGGGGTCGACCGACAACGGATACCACGAAAGGCAAGGTTCCTTATCGGCAGGCCCGTAGCCCCCGCTACAATGGTCCGACGAGAGGCCCCACCGACGGTCGAGGGCTGGTACGCACTCCACGACATGCGAACGATAGACTGGCACGCTTGGGCGCAGGCCCCCCAGCGAACCCGCGACCGGGCTATCGAGGAGGGACGGGCGTTCCTCGAGTCCGCCACCGCGCTGGAGGACGCCGAGGCGGGCGCGACGGTCGTCTACTCGATGCTCGGCCACGAGGCCGACCTGATGGTCGTCCACCTCCGGCCGACCGTCGCCGACATCGACGCCCTCGAACGGCGCTTCGAGCAGACCGAACTGGCGGCGTTCACCGAGCGCTCGACGTCGTTCGTCTCCGTCACCGAGGCCTCGGGCTACTCCGAGAAGGGCCGGCAGTTCATCGAGGGCGAACTCGACGACGATTCGGGGCTGGCCAACTACATGCGCTCGCGGCTCTACCCGCAGGTTCCCGACGCCGACCACGTCTGTTTCTACCCGATGGACAAGCGCCGGGACCCCGAGTACAACTGGTACGACCTGCCGTTCGACGAACGCGCCGAGCATATGGACGTCCACGGCGAAATCGGTCGGGAGTACGCGGGGAAGGTCACCCAGATGATCACCGGGTCCATCGGCTTCGACGACTGGGAGTGGGGCGTGACGCTGTGGACCAACGACCTCACCGAGGTCAAGCGACTGCTGTACGAGATGCGGTTCGACCCCTCCTCCTCGAAGTACGCCGAGTTCGGTCCCTTCTACGTCGGGAGCCACCTCGACCCGGCCGACCTCCCGGCGTTCATAGCCGGCGAGCACCTCGGCGAGAGCGACGGGGCCGGCATCGACGCCGACCGGCCGGCGACGCCCGAGGACGCGGCCGCCCACGCCGGCGGCGGGTCGACGCACGGCGACCATCCCCCACGCCGGCGGGTCCGCTTCCGGCGGGGAGCCACGGCGACGGCGGCGACCACGCCGACAGCGGCGGCGCGGCCCACGGCGACCACCCCCCCACGGTGACAGCGACGACGAGGGGGACAAAGGCGGGTCCGCCGGCGGCCGCCCCCCGACGACCGACGGGTGGGACGACGCCGTCTCCGAGGTCGAAGACGTGCGGGAGCGACTCGACGCGGTCGGTATCGACGCCGACGGCGAGTCCTACGGCCTGTTGTACGAGGTCGAGGACCGCGACGTGGCCGACCTCCGCGAGGAGGTCGACGGCCTCGCGAGCAACTTCGATCACTACGACACCCACCACGGGACCCACGTCGAGAGCGACGGCGACCGCGTCGTCCTCGCGAGCATCTGGGCCACCCCGGACGCCGCACAGACAGCCTCGGGCTTTCTCACGGACATCGACGGCGTCGACGCGGGCGTCCGCGGGCACGTCGCCGAGGGGAGTTCCGAGGAGAGTGCCGAGAGCGACGACGCGGACGACGGCGGCCACCCCGACAGCGGCGGCGGCCGGCCCCCGACGACCGACACGTGGGCCGATTCGATCACCGCGGTCGAGGACTTGGGACGACGCCTCGCGGCCGCGGGCGTCCACGAGGGCGAGGCCTACGACCCCGGCGCGTACGGCCTGCTGTTCGAGGCCGACCGGGAGGCTGCTGCCCTCGCCGACGACATCGAGGGCACCGTCGAGAACTTCGACCACTACGACACCCATCAGGGCACGATGGTCCGGGCCAACCACGGCCAGACGGTGCTGGTGAGCCTGTGGGACACCGAGGACGCCGCACAGACCGCCTCGGGCTTTCTCACCGACGTCGACGGCGTCGACACCGGCGCGCGCGGACGACTCGGCGACCCGGACGAGGGCGACGCCGAGGACGGGTCGGCGGCCGGCACCGACGAGGACGAGGACATCCGTGCCGAACTAGCCGAGGAGGGCATCTACGCCGGGACGCCCCACGGCGAGGACGTCTACGCGATGGTGCTGTACTCGGAGGCCGACCGCGAGGCGCTGTTCGGGGAGGTGACCGACCTCCGCGGGAACTTCGACCGCTACGACACCCACGTCAAGACGGCCGTCTACGGCACCGAGGACGGCGAGATGACGGCCGTGGTGAGCCTCTGGGAGACGGCCGACGCCGCCGAGACGGCCAGCGAGTACCTCGCGGACCTGCCCGGCGTCGTCCGGAAGGCTGGCGAGGGCGACGGCTTCGGGACGATGGGAATGTTCTACACGGTCAAAGACGACTACCGCGAGGAGTTCGTCGACACCTTCGGCGTCGTCGGCGAGAAACTCGAGACGATGGACGGCCACCGCGAGACGGCACTGCTGGTCAACCACGAGCAAGACACCGATATGTTCATCGCCTCCCGGTGGGACAGCCGAGAGAACGCGATGACATTCTTCCGCTCTGAGGAGTTCCGCGACACCGTCGAGTGGGGCCGGGAAGTGCTGGCCGACACGCCGCGGCACGTCTTCCTCGCCTGAGCCGCGGATTCAAACGGCCGGGCGACGAAGGCGGTGGTATGCCAGACGACAGCGACGACCCGACCGGCGTCCCCGATTCCGTCGACGACACGCCGATCATCTCCTGTGAGCGCTGCGGCCGCGAGTGGGATCTGGCCTACGAACTGGACGAGATGGCTGTCGGCAACCAGGCCGTCCAGCAGTTCGCGCTGGACCACCACCGCCACACCGGTCACTTCCCCGACGGCGTCGAGACGTGGCAGGCGGTCTGTCGGCACTGTCCCGAGGAGATACAGCGGTTGGAATCCTCGGCCGCCCGGCGCTGGGCCGAGACACACGCGCGACACACGACCCACAGCGTCTCGCTGGTCGACACCGACGGCGAGACGACAGTCGTCGACCCGCCGGGATAGACGAGTCGCTTCCCGGGGCTGGTGTCGACAGTGACCGTTCCGCCACCGTGCGTCTCGACACCACGGGCCAGACACGACAGCGCGGAAGACAGTGAGCTGTGACGAAATTATTCGTCGTTCGAGACGTGTATAACCACAACTAGGACCCTTCTATACGCGTAATTCTCGGAGTACACTGCACCATACATAACACACAAATACTATACTACTACCGGGCGGTTACAGGTAACAATGGCTGCACCCGAGGAGCCGACCGCGTCCGACCGGACCGCACACTGTATGGATACCATCGTCGAGCGACTCGCGTCGGTGGTGCCGGAGATGCGCGGCGCCTTCCGGACGCATCGGGCGGCGGTCGACTCGGACAACCCCAGCGGCGAGCAGATGCTCGCGGCGGACGTCTACGCCGACCAGTTGTTCGAGGAGCACCTCGGGATGCTCGACTGCGTGGGGACCTACGCCAGCGAGGAGCGCGCCGACACGACGGCGTTCGGCGACGGCCTCTCGGTGGCCGTCGACCCGCTTGACGGCTCCAGCAACCTCGGATCGAACAACGGCGTCGGGACCATCGTCGGCGTCTACGACGGGGACCTGCCGGCGCGGGGCCGTGACCTCGTCGGGGCCGCGTACGTGCTCTACGGACCGGCGACGACGGCGATGGTCGCCACCGACGCGGGCGTCACGGAGTACATCTTCGAGGACGGCCACGCCTCGATTCTCACCGAGAGCGTCGAACTCGACGCGTCGGGGACGGTGTATGGCTTCGGGGGCCCCGTCCCGGAGTGGTCGCGGTCGTTTCGGCAGTACGCGATGGAGACCCAGCGTCGCCTCAAGCGGCGCTACGGCGGCGCGCTCGTCGGCGACGTGAATCAGGTACTCTCCCACGGCGGCGTCTTCGCCTACCCGGCGCTGTCCTCCCGGCCCGAGGGGAAACTCCGCCACCAGTTCGAGGGCAACCCTATCGCCTACATCGTCGAACAGGCCGGCGGGGACTCGTTCGACGGCGAGGGGTCGGTCCTCGACCGAAAGCCCGACGGTGACCTCCACGGCCGCACGCCGCTGTTCGTCGGGAGCAGCGAGCCGATGAGCCGCCTCGTCGAGACGCTGGGCGGCACCTCGCGCAACCCCGGGATGACGACCCGCGAGTCGGCGTGGCCGAACGAACAGGAGTAACGCAGCCTCGGAGGGACCGTTCTGGACGGGCGGAACTATTGTGACCCTGCCGGGAGCATAGACGACTATGCAGGTCCGGATCGACGCCGCGGCCAGTCGGGACGAGGCCGAAGCCATCGCGGCCGCCCTCGCCGAGGAACACGCCGTCACCGTCTCCGTCTACGCCGGCGACGACGACGAACCGATAGTGACTCGCGATCCCGAGATCGATAGTAAAGAAATCGGCGAGCCGTCGCCCTCGACCGACGACGGAGGCGTGACCGGACCGACCGACCGCGAGGACCGCCTGCGCGAACAGATCGCAGACATCTACGCGGGCGGCCCGCCGAAGTACCGCGAGCGACTGGACGAACAGGGGAAACTGTTCGTGCGGGACCGTCTGGAACTGTGGTTCGGCGAGGAGGGGTTCACCTTCGAGGACGGCCGCTTCGCTAACTTTGACGCTTGGCACGGCGACTCGCCGGAGACCGACGACCCAGACGACCGCCTGCCTGCGGACGGCCTCCTCACTGGGGCCGCGGAGTTCGACGGCCGATTGGTCCACGTGATGGCCAACGACTTCACCGTGAAGGCGGGGTCGATGGCCGAACGCGGCGTCGAGAAGTTCCTCCGCCTCCAACAGCGGGCGCTGAAGACCAAACGCCCGGTGCTGTACCTGATGGACTCCTCGGGCGGGCGCATCGACCAACAGACCGGCTTCTTCGCCAACCGGGAGGGCATCGGGAAGTACTACTACAACCACTCGCGGCTCTCGGGGCTCGTGCCGCAGGTCTGTGTCCTCTACGGCCCCTGTATCGCCGGCGCGGCCTACACCCCCGTATTCGCCGACTTCACCGTCATGGTCGAGGGGATGTCCGCGATGGCCATCGCCTCCCCGCGGATGGTCGAGATGGTCACCGGCGAGGACATCGACCTACAAGACCTCGGCGGCCCGCGGGTCCACACCGAACACTCCGGGAGCGCCGACCTCGTGGCCGAAGACGAGGAACACGCCCGTCGACTGATCGCGGACCTGCTCTCGTACCTCCCGGACAACTGCGACGAGCGACCGCCCGCGACCGACGGCGCCGCGCCCGCGGCGGACCCGGCGGGTCTGGACGCCGTCGTCCCCGACGCCCCCAACGAGGCCTACGATATGCACGACGTGATCGACCGAGTCGTCGACGAGGACTCGTGGTTCGAGCTGAAACCGGCCTACGGCGGCGAGATACTCACCGGGTTCGCCCGTATCGACGGGCGCGTCGTCGGCATCGTCGCCAACCAACCGGCCAAGCGAGCGGGCGCTATCTTCCCCGACGCCGCCGAGAAGGCCGCACAGTTTGTCTGGACCTGCGACGCCTACAACGTTCCACTCCTGTACCTCTGTGACACCCCCGGATTCATGGCCGGATCGAGCGTCGAGAAGGAGGGTATCTTAGAGCAGGGCAAGAAGATGATTTACGCCACCTCGGCGGCGACGGTGCCCAAACAGTGTGTCGTCGTCCGGAAGGCCTACGGCGCGGGCATCTACGCGATGTCCGGCCCGGCCTACGACCCCGAGTCGACCATCGCGCTCCCCTCCGGCGAGATAGGCATTATGGGACCGGAAGCAGCTATAAACGCCGTCTACGCGCGGAAACTCGCTGATATCGACGACGAGGACGAACGCGCCGCCGAGGAGCGACGCCTGCGCGAGCAGTACCGCGAGGACATCGACGTCCGCCGGATGGCGAGCGAGGTGGTCATCGACGAGATAGTCCCACCCAGCGAGTTGCGGACCGAACTGAACGCCCGTTTCACCGTCTACGAGGACGTCGAGAAAGACCGCCCCGAGAAGAAACACGGCACGGTACTCTGAAGCTGACTATCCGGTCAGGAACTTCGAAAGGTGTTTGGTCCCGAGCGAGCGATGGCCACCCGTGAGCGAGGGGACGAGACTGGCCGACGCCGACTGGAGCGAGCGCCTCCTGATCTGGAAGTTCTACGCCTACCGGGCCTCGACCTCCGAGGGGTTCGTCTACCCAATCATCACGCTGTATCTGCTCTCGCGGGGCCTCTCGAACGGCGCGGTCGGGTTCGTCAACGGCCTCTTCTTCGTCGGCGTCATCGCCGCCGAGATACCGACGGGCTACGTCGGCGACGCCATCGGCCGGCGCAACAGCCTGATTCTGAGTTCCATCGCGATGACCGTCTCGCTTCTGGCGTTCACCGTCGCCGGGTCGGTGGCGACGTTCTCGGCCGTCTACGTCTTCTGGGGCGTCGCGCTGACGTTCCGGTCGGGGAGCGGGTCGGCGTATCTCTACGACACCCTCGAGGAGCGCCTCGACACCGAGGAGTACACCGCGATATCCGGCCGGGGCGGGGCCGCCTTCCTCGTCACCTCCGCCGCGACGTCCGTGGCCGGCGGGTTGTTGTTCGCCGTCGACCGACGACTCCCGTTCGTCGCCGCGGCGGCCGTCACCGCCAGCGGCATCCTGATTCTGCTGTCGATGCCCCAGACCGAGCAGTACGCCGACGGCGACGGCGGGGAGTCGTTCTCGGCGGCCGCCGCCTACCGGACGGTCCGCGAGAAGTTCCTCGCGCCGAGCCTCCGGACGTTCATCGTCTACACCGCGCTGTTGCTGTCGATTCCCGAACTGGCGGACCTGTACATCCAGCCAATCGTCGTCGACGCGGGCGTCCCCGAAGCGTGGCTGGGCGTCCTCTACGCCGCCTTTATGCTGTTGACGGCCGTCGCGTCCTACAACGTCGACCGCGTCCGGTCGTGGGTCGGTATCCGCGGGTGGTTCACCGTCGCCCCTGTCCTGCTGGCCGCGGTGCTGGCCGGGATGTTGCTCGCGCCGTGGCTCGCCGTCCCCGCGTTCGTCGGGATGCGCGTCATCAAGAGTCTCTCGTATACCTTCCGCGGGCAGTACCTCAACGACCACCTGCCCTCCCTCGGGAGAGCGACGGTACTGTCGACGGCCTCGATGGTGTACGGCCTCTCCTTCGCCGTCTTCCGGGTCGGCGGCGGCGCTGTCGCCGACATCGTCGGCCCCACCCGAGCCATCGTCGGCCTCGCCCTCCTCGTCGCCGTCCTGACACAGGGGATCAGACTGGTCGAACAACCGGTACAAGCCAGCGACGAGTACTGACACAGTCACAACCTACTTGTGTCAGCCCACACCACAGTCGAGCACCACGGGTTCTCGCCGTCGCACCAGGGGTGGGTGACGGTGGGTCGTGGGGGTACATATGGGAGTTCAGGAGTCGACAGCGGTCGGGCAGGGGTACCGACAGGAAACGACCGGCGAACGGGTAATCGACCGACTCGCGGCCGTCGAGCGCCAGTTGTGGTGGCTGCTCGGGGCCGCGCTGCTCGCGGACCTACTCAC
This sequence comes from Halapricum sp. CBA1109, assembly GCF_009741825.1. Lineage (GTDB taxonomy): Archaea > Halobacteriota > Halobacteria > Halobacteriales > Haloarculaceae > Halapricum. The sequence goes on along the minus strand of NZ_WPCA01000053.1, from coordinate 1,897 downwards.
GACGTACGCCGGTCTACAGGCCGGCCTCACCGAGGGCAACCCGGCGATGCGGGCCGCCATCGACGCTGCGGGCGTCGCGGCGCTGCTCGGCGTCAAACTGGCCGTCGTCGGCGTCGGCGCGGGCCTGCGGCGAGTGCTGGACGAACGCGGCGCAGTCGTGCCGCTCGGCCTCGCGCTGCCGTGGCTCGTCGCCGCGGCCGTCAACTCGACGCTACTGTTCTAAGCGGCCGTCCCGCGGCCGTCACTCGCCGTCGGGCCGTCGCTCGACCAGCGCCGTCCGCTCGAACCGACAGACGACGGTGTCGTCCTGATCGTAGACGGAGACTGCCATCGTGACGACACCGCGGTCCCCGTCGCTGGTCTCGCGCGTCGACAGCACCGTCGTCTCCGCGCGGACGGTGTCGCCGTGGAAGACTGGCGCCGGGTGCTCGACGTCGTCGTACGAGAGGTTGGCGACGGCGGTCCCCTCGGTTGTCTCGGGGACGGTCATCCCGACGGCGAGGCTCATCGTGTAGAGGCCGTTGACCACGCGCTCACCGAACTCGGTGTCGGCCGCGTGTTCGGCGTCCAGGTGGAGGGGCTGCTGGTTCATCGTCATATCGCAGAAGCGCTGGTTGTCGCTCTCGGATATCGTCCGCCGGCGGTCGTGGACGATGGTCTCGCCCTCGGTGAACGCCTCGAAGTACTTGCCCGCCATAGTGGGCGTTCACGGTCGGTTCACTTCAAGACTCGGCGGGCCGCTCAGGGTTTCTCGGCCAGCACCGTCTCGCCGGCCCGGACGCCCTCGCCCTCCTCGACGCGGAGGTCAGAGCGCTCGGTTTCGGGCGGGAAGAGCACGTCCGCACGGGAGCCAAACGAGATGTGTCCGATGCGGTCCCCGCGGGCGAGACGATCGCCGTCCTCGACGTAGGGGTGGATGCGGCGGGCGAACGCGCCGGCGATGAGCGTCACCCGGTAGTCGCCGCAGTCGACGTGGACGCGTTCGTTGCGGTCCGAGTCCTTCGAGAAGGCCGGCTTGTGCGCGCCGTCGATGTGAGTGACGTGGTCGACAGCGCCGTCGACCGGCGCGCGGTTGACGTGGACGTTGTGGACGTTCATGAACACGCCGACGCGGAGGCGACCCTCCTCCTCGCGGATGACGGAGACGGTGCCGTCGGCGGGCGAGAGGACGCCTTCGCCCGCGGGTTCGCGGGGCGGGTCGCGGTGGAAAAAGAGGATGGCGAGACCGGCGAGGATGCATCCGGCGGCGACCGACGGGTAAAACCACAACAGCGGTCCGGCGACCAGAAACAGCGGCAGGGCGTACGTCCAGGTGCCGGGCGTGAACCAGCGAGACATCCGTTGCGTTGCCACTGGCGCGACGCGGGTATAAACCGTTCGACGTGGTCACTCCGGCCGCGGCACGCTGAGGTTGCGCATCTGTGCCCCGCAGTCACACTCGACCGGGCTCTCGGTCGTGCAGACGCGGGTACCACACTCCGGACACTCGAACAACTGTTCGTCGTCCTCACACGGGGCCGGGTCTGTCCACCGTGGCATTGTGAGCACGTACCAACCACTGTGATAATATCTTTTGTTTCCCCGCCATTTTCGCGGCAACTTCCGTGACACACTGGGATTCAGGGTTGAAATCGTCCACTAAATCATCGCATTATTCGAATCCTTCCGGAGGACTGCGACGTGGCGGTCCAGCGAGCGGTGGACCCGGCGGACGAACGTCGACTCGACGGTCCACCCGGCCTCGCGGGCCGTGTCCGCCCACGACCGATCGCCGACGACCACCGCGCGCGGCGCGAGGTCGGCGGCGCCCCGAGGCAGTCCGCGACGATAGCGTCGAGGTCGCCGGCTATCTTCGATTGGCGGCCGTAGGGCGCGTCGAAGACGACGCCGTCGACGC
>NZ_WPCA01000056.1 GCF_009741825.1 Halapricum sp. CBA1109 | reverse complement strand
TCGGCGTGGGCCGCGACGGTCCCGGCCGGGACGGCGTCCAGCGTCTCGAACTCGGGGAGGTACTCCATCACGAGGACGCCGTGACCCTCGTGTTCGAACGCCGAGAGCGGCTTCGGGACGTTCAGGCCCAGTTCCCGCATCCGCCCGGTGGCGTCGAACTCGTGTTCGGCCATCGCCAGCGGCGTCTCGAAGTGCTTGAAAAAGCCCGCCGACCCGCTGGAGTAGACCCCGAGGTTCCGCCCCGTGGTCAACAGCGCGTGGACGGCCGAGTGCTGGCGGGAGATGACCTTCACGAAAAAGCGGTCGTCGACGACCAGCGGCGTCGACAGCCAGTTGTCGGCGTCGAGCACCGACATCTCGCCGGGACCGTCCCCGTACCGGGCGGCGACGTCGCGTGCGACCGACACCAGTAGCTCGCGGTCGATGTCACCACGCAGTAGCCGGCGCACGGACATACTCGCTAGTCGTCTCCCACCGATATAGGGGTTGTGTGCCCGGAAAATGTTATTTGTTGACACGCATCGTATGAGTGGTATGGATTTCGCGCTCGGGACGGCCGACCGGATGATGCGGGAGTCCGTCCGGGAGTTCTGTGAGGCCGAGATAGCGCCCATCGCACAGGACATCGAGGACGACCACCGGTTCCCGGCCGAGGTGTTCGACCAGTTGGCCGAGTTGGACGTACTCGGCGTCCCCGTCGACGAGGCCTACGGCGGTCTCGGCGCGGACCAGTCGACGTACGCCGTGGTGACGGAAGAACTCGGGCGCGTCTCGGGGAGTATCGGCCTCTCCTACGCCGCCCACGTCAGTCTGGCGAGCAAGCCCATCGACGCCTACGGCACGCCCGAACAGAAAGAACGGTGGCTCCGGCCCCTCGCCGAAGGCGAGTATCTCGGCGCGTGGGCGCTGACCGAACCCGACAGTGGCTCGGACGCCTCGGATATGGACACGACGGCCGAACGCGACGGCGACGCCTACGTCCTGAACGGGACCAAGCAGTTCATCACCAACGCCTCCGTCGCGGGGTCGATTCTCGTCAAGGCCGTCACCGACCCCGAGGCGGGCTACGACGGCATCTCTACGTTCATCGTCGACCCCCGCGAGGACGACGGCTTCGAGGTCACGACCGAGTGGGAGAAGATGGGGCTGAACGCCTCGCCGACCTGCGAGATACGGTTCGACGACTGCCGTATCCCCGCGAACCGGTTGCTGGGCGAGGAGGGCGACGGCTGGGACCAGACCAAGGAGACCCTCCAAGGTGGCCGCATCTCCATCGCCGCGCTCTCGACTGGCCTCGCACAGGGTGCCTACGAGGCCGCCAAAGCGTACGCGGGGGAACGCGAGCAGTTCGGCCAGCCCATCTCGGAGTTCGACGCTATCCGGGACACACTCGTCGATATGTACCGCAAGACCCAGCGGGCGCGCCTGCTGACACGCGAGGCGGCGTGGCGCTACGACGAGGGCGAGGACGTGACGCTGCACTCGGCGTTGGCGAAACTCGACGCCAGCGAGGCCGCCCGCGAGGTGGCAGAAGACGCCGTGCAGGTGCTCGGGGGCTACGGCTACACGACCGACTTCGCGCCACAGCGGTTCTACCGCGACGCCAAACTGATGGAGATAGGCGAGGGGACCAGCGAGATTCAACACCTCGTCGTCGCTCGGGAACTGGGCCTCTGACATCCTCCCACGGCTAAAGCCGTGGGGTTCCCGACCACAGGTCGGGCAGTCCACGAAGGGAGGTTTCCCACTCGTACGCGGTGGGGTTGTGGGCCGTGCCAGTGCGGCCCCCGACCGAGATAGCGGGCTTCATTTACCCCCGCGAGGGGTGCGTATCCTTACCTCGGACTCGGCACCACAACCTACTAACGCCGACATAATCAACGTTTTGCCGGCTGTCGGCTTCATCCCACGACTAAAGTCGTGGGCTTTCGCCTCGAAACTCTGTAATCAGTACTCGAAGTCGTCTGCCAGCACGCCGTAGCGGTGGAGGTCGACGTACTCCCCGCGGACGTAGGCGTGTGACTCGAAGACGCCCTCCTCCTCGAAACCGACCTTCTCCAGTACGCGCTGGGAGGCCGTGTTCGGGCCGTAGACGCTGGCCTGAATCTTGTGGAGGCGGCGGTCCCCGAAGGCGTACCGGACGAGGCGGCGCGCGGCGTCGGTGGCGTAGCCGTTGCCCTGTGCGTCGGGGTGGATCAGATAGCCCAGTTCCGCCAGTCCCCACGTCTCGTTGATGTCGTTGAGGCCGATGGTCCCGACGGGGTCGTCGTCGGCGTAGACGAGGAAGTGCGTGCCGTCCTCGTCGCCGGCGTTCTCGACCCACTCGCGCTCTTGGGCCTCGGTGTACGGTTCGTACGTCATCAGTGAGGGCCACACGTCGGGGTGGTTGACCAGTTCCCAGAGGAACTCGACGGCGTCCTCGGCGTGGGGTCGCAGCGTCACGTCCTCACCCCGGAGGAACACTGGAGGCGACATACTCGAACTGTCACCGGCCGGGGTATTCAGCGTTGTCCAGCCCTGCTACCGAATAGCATATGTCCGGCGGACCCGACCGCTCGACCGGATGCTCGAATCAGGCGACCCCGCGCCGGACTTCTACCTCCCCGCGGCCGACGACCCCGGAAACGAGTACATGCTGTCCTCGGCCGCAACGCAGGCCCCGGTCGTTCTCGGGTTCGTCCCGGCCGAGGAGACGGCGGCCCGCGCGCTGTTGTCGGCGCTCGCGGGCGTCGACTGGGCGTCGGTGACCGACGGCGTCGCCGTCTTCGGCCTCTGTCGGTCCGAACAGATCGCTCGGAAGGTGAGCGTCGACCTCCCGTTCCCTGTTCTCCACGACCGGGACAGCTACGTCGCCGGCCAGTACGACCTCCCGACCGACCGCACGCCCCAAGCAGTGGCCGTCGTCGACGAACGGTGTACGATCAGGTTCTCGTGGGTGCGAGGGGGCGACGGTGATCGGCCGCCGCTGTCGGCCATCGCCGAGACGGTGTCGGGGCTGTGACCGCACGGGCCTGTGACCGGAGGCCGGCCGCGGCGGGCGACCACCGAATCTCTCAAGCCCGCGCCGCCCAAGGCCGGGATATGGGAACAGCACTGGAGTCACGCGAGGCACAGGTCACGGAAGTACTCGAACGGTTGCACGCCGAGTTCCCGGACACGACCATCTCCCTGAACTTCTCGACGCGACTGGAGTTGCTGGTCGCCGTCGTCCTCTCGGCCCAATGTACCGACGAACGGGTCAACGAGGTCACCGCCGACCTCTTCGAGAAGTACGAGAGCGCCGAGGACTACGCACAGGCCAGCGAGGAGCAACTGGCCGAGGACATCTACGGCATCACCTTCCACAACAACAAGGGCGGCTACCTGAAGGGCATCGGCGAGATACTACTCAAGGAACACGACGGCGAGGTGCCCGACACGATGGCCGAACTGACGGATCTGCCCGGCGTCGGCCGCAAGACGGCGAACGTCGTCCTCCAACACGGCCACGACGTCGTCGAGGGCGTCGTCGTCGACACCCACGTCCAGCGGATTACTCGTCGCCTCGGAATCACCGAGGAGAAACGCCCCGAAGCTATCGAGTCAGACCTGATGGATGTCGTCCCCGAGGAGGAGTGGCAGGAGTTCACGCACTTGATGATCAGCCACGGCCGCGGGGACTGCGATGCCCGGAACCCGAACTGTGAGGGCTGTGTGCTGGAGGACATCTGTCCGTCCTCGAAGGTCGATAACGACACCGATCTAGCGACCGGCGAGACGTGGTGAGCGCGGCCGCGCGAACGCGGCGGCTACCGAAAAAATGAGCGCGGGTCTCCTCGTCAGGACAGCGGTGCGGCCGCCCCGACGATTAGCGAGGACGGTTCCTCGCCGCTCTCGACGGTGACGTTCGCGGTGTCACTGGCGAGAATCTCGTCGGTCACCGGCGTCCCGTTTTCGCTCGGATGGACAGCGGCCACGAGCGTCTGGTCGCCCGTGATGGTCTGATCGAAGGTCACCGAGACGGCGCTCGCGTCGGTCTCGTTGAGTTCGATTGCGCCCAGCAGAACCGCCGGCTCACCGCTGGACTCGTTGATGGTCCAGACCGCGGTGAAGTACGGCGTCTCGCCGTTCGAGACGTTGGCGACCGAGACGCTCGATCCCTCCGTGGACTGGTCCTCGAAGGTGACCGACGGCTCCGTCGGCTCGGTCGGTTCAGTCGGCTCTTCCGCACTCTCGACGGTGACGTTCGCGGTGTCACTGGCGAGGATCTCGTCGGTCACCGGCGTCCCGTTGTCGCTGGGGTGGACGGCGGCGACGAGCGTCTGGTTCTCGGTGATGGGCTCCTCAAAGGTGACCGAAACGTCACTCGCGTCGGTCTCGTTCGATTCGGTCGCACCGAGTAGGGCCTCAGGTTCACCGGTGGTCTCGTTTATCGTCCAGACCGCGGTGTAGTACGGCGTCTCGTCGTTCGAGACGTTGGCGACCGAGACGCTCGATCCGTCCGAGGACTGATCCTCGAAGGTGACCGAGGGTTCGGTCGGCTCGGTCGGTTCAGTCGGCTCTTCCGCACTCTCGACGGTGACGTTCGCGGTGTCACTGGCGAGTATCTCGTCGGTCACCGGCGTCCCGTTGTCACTCGGATGGACGGCGGCGACGAGCGTCTGGTCCTCGGTGAGGTCCTCGTCGAAGAGGACCGGGACGTCCGAGACGGACGACTCCGATATCTCCCGTGCGCCGAGGATAGTGTCCGGTTCACCGGTGGTGTCGTTCACCGACCAGACGGCGATGTAGTAGGGGGCCTCGGGGCTGGTCGCGTTTTGGACCGTCACACCGACGCCGCTGGTGACTTGATCGTCGAACTGGACCGACGACGTGCCGTCGCTATCGTCGCTCTCGGTGGTGGTGACGGCACCGTCTGTCATCGTCTGGATGCTCAGGACGGTGTCGTTGGCGACCGAGTCGTTGATCTCGAACTCGATCTGTTCGGTCTCACCGGGGTTGAGCGCCCAGTGGCGGCGGTCGACCAGCGCACCGTCGGCGCGGTACTCGACCGCTTGGATGGCGGGCGCGTCCGTCGGGTTCGTCACGTTCGCGGTCAGGGCGTCAGCGTCCTCGGAAACCGTGAGGTTCGAGACCGTGAACGAGCCGTTCAGTTCGTCGGTGTGTGTGTCTGTCTGTTCGTGTGCGGTGACGGCGAGTGTCGCGCCCGCAATCGCTACAGCGGCGACGAGGGCGACGACGACGAGACGCCGTCGGTCGAGTGGGGTTGATGTCACGTGTGTCTGTGTCCTCCGCAGGAGACACCCACCCTCGGAGGGCGTATATACACCCCAGACGTTTCAGGACTATTTTCGTCCGTAGAGGCCCCATAAACGCCATTAATGCAGTATTAGACTCGTATAATCCGACCATTGTCACGGTACGGCCCACCTACGACGACGATGGGCGTCGTGTCCGTCAGCACTCGGCCCAAATCGCCCGTCTGGAGTGCTTTTCCGCCCGGAACACGGCGGCGATCAGAGGACGTACCGGACGAGGTAGTGGGCGAAACCAGCGACGTACGCCAGCATCCAGAGGAAGACGTAGCCGAAGACCCCGATACGGAGGCGCGAGCGCCAGTGGTCCATCCGCTCGCCGCCGATCTCCTCCAGCAGGACGTCCTCGTCGTAGTCGTGATAGAGGTCGTGTTCGTACTTCGCCCGGAAGATACGGACGATACCGGTGAACCCGAACAGCAGGAACGCGTAGGCGTTGAGGCCGAGGATGGCGTGGATGATGACCGCGCCCCGTAGCTGATCGGCCAGTCGCGGGATCATCCAGACGAGCATCGGCACCGTCGTCAGGGCTAGTCCGGTGATGATGAACTTCAGGTGGTAGACGAGCACGTCCCACGTGACGTGCTCGGTGTCGATCATAATCCACGCGCCGTACAGAAAACAGGGAAAACTCGCGGTGACCGACAGGAAGACGACGGTCGCGATAGTGCTGTCTTCGAGGCCGAGCATCGACGGCCGTACGGGCGGGGGCGATAAATGGGCCACGACACGGGCGCGTCCCGGCGACCCAGTCGGTGGGTCCGAGCGGAACGTGTAAGGGAGCGGCAACCGAACCCCGGACGATGGGAACCTCCGAGCCGACGCCGCCCGGATCGGACGACGGCGAGGACGAACGCGACGCCGAGGAGGGCGACCAGTCGATAGCAGCGCTCCGCGAGCAGGTCGAACAGAAGTACGATTTCGACGACTTCGGCCCCGAGGATATGGAACAGATGACCGCCGAGGAGTGGGAGGCGGCGTTCGACCCCGACTCGTGGGTCACGGGCCCGGAACTGCTCGACCGCGTCGAGGCCGATCTGAAACAGCGAGTGATCGATCGGGACGTCTTCGCCCGGATCGAACGCCACGAGGAGTACCTGCTCGCGTACTCCGACGCGGGGTTCGCGGTCGTCTACCCAGACGGGAGCATCGCTGGCGAGGGCACCGTCCTGCGCGACACCAAACCGACCGTCGCGCTGGCCTCGATGGAGAGCTACGACGTGCCCGACGTCCCCGAGGGAGAGGTGTTACCGACGCCCGCCGAGGTGCCGGAGGGCGGGAGCGAACTCGGCAACCAGATGCTACAGGTCGTCGCGTTCGCGCAGGCGCTCGCGGGGTTGGCACTGGTCGGCGCGTTCATCCTCGCGGGGGCGACGGTCATCGCGCTGGTGGCCGGTCTGTTCTTCCTCGCCATCGCGTTCGTCCTGTTTTTTACGGTGGCGAACGCGCGGCTCTCGGACCGGTTCCGCGCCGAGGAGTTCCGCGACCGCCTGCGGGCGATGAACGTCGGCGAGGGCGAGCGACCGGACTACCTCCCGGTCGACGAGGACGGCAACCTGACCCTCGACCGGTCGGACGCCACGGGCGGCCTACCCGAGGACGTGGCCGCCGGGACCGATGGCCCGCCACCCGAGGGGGGACATCGGCGTCGACGGAGGGGGCAGACGACACCCCCGAGACGGGTTCCGACAGCGAGTAACCCGACGGCCGGGAATCCGCCAGACCGCGGGTACGTGGACCCATCCGGTGGGTTTATAAAAATAGGGTCCTGAGGTTGGCGTGTATGAACAGGCGGGACTTTCTCAGAACGGCCGGCGGGACAGCCGGCGCCGCGTCCGCCGTCGCCGCGAGCGGGTCCGCGACTGCCGCCGAGGACGGCGGCGGCGAGGGCTCGGGAGACGGCGGTGGCAGCGGTGCGACCGTCGTCCCGGACTTCGGCGGGTATCTCGACAGTGCGAACGGGTTCGGCGGTCCCGAATCGACACAGGACGCCCGGGGACAGGGCGAGGTGACGGTCGAAGTCGGTGCGGGCGGCGACTTGGCGTACGCCCCGCCGGCGCTGTGGGTCGATACCGGAACCACGGTCAAATTCGAGTGGACCAACGGCAACCACAACGTCGTCGGCGACGGCAACGATCTGGATTCGGGCGACCCCGTCAGCGAGACGGGCGTCAACTACGAGTACACCTTCGAGGAGCCGGGCATCTACAACTACTACTGCACACCCCACCAGGGACAGGGGATGCTCGGATCCATCGCCGTCGGCGGGGAAGGCGACATCGAGACCCAAGAGGTCGGGGGCGCACAGGAACCGCTCAACCCCGAACACATGGGCGTGCCGATTCAGGCCCACTTCGTCGGTATCGCCACGCTGCTCGGTATCGCCGTCTCGTTGGTGCTCACCTTCTTCATCCTGAAGTACGGTGAGTCCTCACACACGAAAGGAGGGAACAACTGATGTCCTCCTCGGGAAGCACCTACGGTGACATCCACCGCTACGAGCCACCGCGGGAGTCGACGGCCGCGGCGCTGGCTATCGTCCTGTTGAGCATCTTCGAGGTCATCTTCGTCGGGATGTTCACCTACGGGCTCATCAGTGGGTGGGGCATCGCCACCTACGACGCCACGGGGAGTATGTTCCTCGGTGGGTTGCTGGCGGTCATCTTCGTCAATCTGGCGTTCATCCTGATGCTGTATCGCAAGGAGTTCCTGCCGGACGTGATGATCGTCAAGAAGCGACGCCGCAAGTGGGAAGACCTCTACATCCGCGAAGACGACGTCGACGGCGAGAAGTTGACCGACGGCGCCACAGAGAGCATCAAACGCGCGCTGTACCCCTACTACAAGAAATAACAATGCCACTGGACGAAGACAAGTATCCGACCGAGTCCGGCCGCCGACGGTTCGTGAAGGGCGTCGTCGGGAGCGCCGCACTCGGTGGGGTCGCGACGGGCGGCACAGCAGCGATCAACCTGACGACATCCTCGACCGGTGCCGGCGGGGGTATTACACAGTACGTCGCTATCGAGAACACCGCGGGTCCCGCGCCGCGCGGGATGCCGATGATCCCCATCGAGATAACCAGCGCCGGGGAGCTCAAAGGCTACTGGCCGGAAGTGAAAGAGGTCACCGAGCAGGGACGGACGTTCAGTGTCGCCGAGGAAGACATCGGGGGCATCACGTACAGTTCCTCGTGGTTCCAGTACTGCGGCGTCCAGACCTACGCGGGCGCACAGCCGGACGCCGACCAGGACAACTTCTTCCGGGCGACCGCCGCACCGGGCGAACTGACCTGGCAGAGCGAAGTCGAAACCGGCGAGGTGCTGACCGTCGATATGTTTGACGACTACGAGGAGTGGGGCAACGGCATCGGCCGGTCCGGACTCGGCAAGCCCGCCGCCGGAAGTTGGCGCTCGGAGGGCGACGACGTGCAGACGATGCCGATTCAGGTCCTGCGGACGCCGGAGCTCCCGAAGATGATCAACGGGGAGGGCAAATACAGCGAGATTCCCCAGGAGGTCCGGAGCTTCCTCGACGCCGCCACCGAACAGAACTTCATGGCGTGGCTGGACAAGTGTACGCACTTTTGCTGTGTGCCGCACTTCAAGGCCTACCCGGGCAGTGAGAAGTTCAACGGCGAAGACGGGGTCTACTGTCAGTGCCACCAGTCCGTGTACGACCCGTTCTCGCCCGTGCAAGTGACGTTCACTGCACTCCCGCGACCACAGAGTTAACAATGAGTCTGGAACGCAAAGACGAACACGACCACAAGGGGTGGATGGAGACGCGCGACCTCTCGAAAGTCGAGAGCGTCTACCTGATGACCCTGATGTACCTCGACAAGCGGCTGCGCATCGTTGACTACCTCGAACTGCTCGAGGACCTCTACTACAAGGTCAACATGCAGATGCCCAAGAGCCACACCGAGCAGTACGGGCTGGACAACAAGTTCTGGTACTGGTACCCGCTGTACGCGCTGGGGTCGTTCTCGACGCTCGCGTACGTCGTCGCCGCAGTGTCCGGAGCGTTGCTCGGGTTCTACTACGCGCCGGCCGCCACCTCGACGAACGGACAGGCGACCATCGCGTACAACTCCATCACGTTCATCATGACGGACCTGAACTTCGGGTTCATGCTCCGGAGCCTCCACCGCTGGTCCGCCCAGGTGATGGTCGCGGCCGTCTTCCTGCACATGCTGCGCGTGTACTTCACGGGCGCGTACAAGGAGCCCCGAGAGCTGAACTGGCTGCTGGGTATCGTCCTGATCAGCCTCACGATGGTCTTCGGGTACACCGGTTACCTCCTGCCGTGGGACCAGCTAGCCTTCTGGGCCGGCCAGATCGGTGTCGAGATGAGCCTCTCGATCCCGCTGGTCGGCGAGTGGGTCGCACAGCTGATCTTCGGCGGATTCACGCCGAACCCGGCGACCCTCCAGCGGATGTACATCCTGCACGTGTTCTTCCTGCCCTTTATCGTGACGGCGCTGATCGCGATCCACATCGGTATCGTCTGGATGCAGGGCATCGCGGAACCGCACTGATCGACCATGAGTGACACAGACACCGACTCCGAAACCGAGACCGAGGACGCACAGACGGACGGCGGCGGAACCGGCATCGTCCCGCCGGACGACGAGACGCCGACCTGGAGCGAGCGCAAGAAGCGAAAGCAGGGCCTCTCGCGGCTGACCTACGAGTACTTCGAGCGGTCCCGCCGCGAGGACCAGGACCTGCGCCAGGAGTCCGACTACGTCGAACGGGACGTGCTGGGCTTCCCGGCGTGGCCCCACGAGATGATCCGGAACCTGGCGCTGACGAGTTTCTTCGTCGGGATGATAATGTTCCTCTCGGCGACGATGCCGCCGCACATCGGCCCGCCCGCAAACTCCGGGTCGACGCCGGCCATCATCCTGCCGGACTGGTATCTCTACTGGTCGTTCGGACTGCTCAAACTGAGCTTCCTGAACCCCGAACTGTCGCTTCTGGGCGGCCAGACGCTGATGGCCGACCGGACCTACGGTGTGCTGGCGAACGTCGTCATCGTCGGGTTCATCGCCATCGTGCCGTTCCTCAACAAGGGGGCGGCGCGCCGGCCCGTCGAGCAACCGTTCTGGGCGGCCGTGGGCGTCTCCGGCGTCATATTCGCGTTCACCATCGCCGTCCTCTCGGTCAAGAACATCGTCCCCATCGGCGAGGGCCTGCTGCAGGATCTGACCTTCCTGTTGCCCTTCGTCGGCGCGTTCATCACCTACGGCATCCTCAAGTCGATGCGCGAGGGGTATATGTTCAACCTCAACCGCCGGTACTACCGGCTCCGACCGCCGAAATAACCCTGCCGCCAACTGATTTCAATGGCTTCCGACGACACGGACGACTCGACAGACGAGAGTAGCGGCGACTGGGAGCCCGAGGAACCGACCCGAGTCGACGACGAGACCATCGTCGTCCCGATGCGGATGTACAAGGGTATCACGGTGTTCTCGACGCTTTTGGCCGTCGTCCTCGTCGTCTTCGGCTTCTTCATGTTCGACGCCGCGACCCAACAGCAGAACCTCATCCGGCAGGCCGTCGTCGGCCTCATCTCGCTCGTCGGGTTCGAGGAACCCGTCGGCGTCCTCGACGTCGGCTTCGGACTGCTCGGGGTCACGATGATACTGGTCGGGGCAGGATCGTACATCCTCGGGACGCGATTCAAGACGGCCGATATGCTCGGTGGGGATGCTGCCGAGGAGACCGACGACGACGCGGATAAGGAGTCGGCCGACGCGGACGAGGAGTCGACTGACACGACGGCGACGGCGGCCGCCGAGGCGTCGCCGGACGATGAGAAAGCATAAAGAGCGGCGAGACTAAGCCGCTGGTAATGGCCGACGAATTCATGAAAGGGTTCGGGATACTGGTGACGACCAGCCTCCTGTGGATGGTGACCGCGGGCTGGTACAAGACACCCAGTTTCGAGGGTGACCAGTTGCTCGGCCCGGCGCCCGAGGAACCGGACATCTACGCACAGCTATCGCTGGTCATCGGCGACGCGCTCCTGTGGTTCGGTCTCATCGCCGCCCTCGTGTTCTGGGTGGTCGTCCCGATGATCAACGAGTTCCAGGCGTACCGCGACGAGCGGAGTAGCTGACGACGCTTTTGTTTTCGGTCTCTCGAAGTAGCGGCCGCGGCCGTCGATACTCGTCACGGCCCCACGTGACTATCTCGAAGCGGGGAGTGTCGGCTGTGGAGGCGTCGAGAAAGCGTCACGAGAAGGGCGAGAGCCGATCAGACGACCGCGCTCCACACCGGAGCGATGAACTGGAAGAGGCTGAGGTAGCCGACGTACAACAGCGCCAACAGCGAGGCGGCGATGGCGCCTTTCGGCGGTTCGATGTCCAAGTCGCGTCGGAAGTCGACACACCGGGACTCGAACTCGAAGAAGTCCGTGATGAAGACGCCGAGGACGAGGGACGTGAAGACGATGCCCGAGTGCTGGTGCAGCGTCGTGTAGTAGAACGACGCGAGCAACAGCGCGAGGTTCGTGACGACGTGTGCCGGGTGTCGGGTCAGGTCGCCGGGCGCCTCGTCTGCGAGGCCCGGGATCAGCGGCCGGATGCGGAACACGTTCCCGCCCGCGGCTTCCGCGACGTTACGCCTGTGTGCGAACACTCGGGTCACCATATTGGCCAGCAGGAGGCCGAGCAGGACGTACTCGATAGTCGCTGTCCCGCCCAACAGGGCGTCGAGTGGCCCGAACAGTTCGTACGCTGGGGCAGACATAGTCGGAAGTCGGGCTTTGGCACATTAGAGTTTTTCCAATCACCGCCCGTCTGGGGACTCGAACGCCGACCGGCTCTCGGGGACGCGACAGAACGTCCACCGGCGGCCGGGCGACACTGTCAGCGGCGTCCGCGGGGGGATTTCACCGAGCGTCCGGTCGTCGGCCAGCAGTTCGACGGCCGCCTCGTCGCGTTCGACGGTCACGGTGAGTACCGGGTCGCGGTCGGTGTCGACGACCCAGTGGTCGAGTCGGGTCGCGAACGGCGCTATCGGGACCACCGCGCCGACGGGGAGTTCCGGTTCGAAGACCGGCGCGTCGACGCGTTTCGCGTACCCCGCGGTCCCGGGGGCGCTGGCGAGGAGGACGCCGTCGGCGCGGAACTGCCCCAGACGGTCCCGGGGTGTCTCGACGGTGAACTCGGAGATGTGTGCCGGGGCCTCGGTGACGACCATCGCGTCGAACAGCGCTTCCGTGACGTGCTCGCCGCCGACCGATACCGATAGCGCGGTGGTCGTCCAGCGGGACCAGTCACCGGCGGCGACGCTCGACAGGGCCGCGGGGAGGTCCCCGCGTGGCACCGACCGGACGCCGGCCCCGGCGTCGACGGGGAGTATCGGCGTGTCAGCGGCGCGGCTATCGAGCAGCGCGGATTCACCGACGGCGACGACGGCGTCGACGCCCGCGGCGTCGTCGGTCAGCGTCACGCCCGGCGGCGCGTCGACGGCCGACCGCTCGACCCCGACGACGCGACCCGGGCGGCGTCTTCGCTCATCACCTCGGGGGTAGGCAAGCGGAGTCAAAAACCTGCCGGGGTCGATCACCGGCGCTCGGTCTCAAGCATCGACCGGACCGCCTCGCGGTCGACGGTGTCGGACTCGGTCCGCGGGAGCGACTCGGCGACGGCGATAGTCTTCGGGACCTCGTGGTCGGCCAGTCGGGCGCGACAGAACGTCTCGACGGTCGTCGGGATCACGTCGCCGACGACGAGCGACGCCACCGCTTCGCCCCACTCGGGGTCGGGGAGGCCCACGACGGCCGCGTCCTCGATGTCGGGATGTTCCCGGAGCGTCGACTCGACGGATGCAGGCGCGACGTTCTCTCCGCCCGTGACGATCATATCGTCGACGCGACCGACGACCCACAGGCGGCCGTCGGCGTCGCGATACCCCAAATCACCCGTGTGGAGGCCGTCCTCGCCGACGGCCTCGTCGGTGGCGTCCTCGTCGAGATAGCCCGGGGACACCGTCGGCCCGTCGACGACTAGCTCGCCGGTCGCGCCCCGTTGGACGGGAGTCCCGTCGTCGACGACACGGACCGTCGTCCCGAACAGTGGCTGACCGACGGTGCCGGGATGGTCGCGGGCCTGTTCGGGCGTCGCGGTCGCAATCTGTGAGGCCGTCTCGGTCGTTCCGTAGGTGGGCGACACCGGGACGCCGGCCTCGGCGGCCGAATCGAGCAGTTCCTCGCGGGCGGGCGCGCCGCCGAGGAGGACAGTGTCGAGGTGGGCCGGCGGCGACCACTCGGCCGACAGGAGTCGCTCCAGCATCGTCGGGACCAGCGAGACGCCGGTGACGCCGTGGTCGTCGATGACCGAGGGCGTGACGCGGGCGTCGAAGCGGCGCTGGACGACCAGCGTCGTCCCGTAGACGGCCGTCCGGAAGATGGGCGCGAGGCCGCCCATATGGCACATCGGGAGACAGCAGAGCCAGCGGTCGCCGGGCGAGACGCGAGGCGGTAGGCCGAGGCCTCGGCGCTTTCCCGGAGGTTCGCGGTCGTCAGACGGACGCCCTTCGGGTCGCCCGTGGTCCCGGAGGTGAACGCGACGACCGCCGTCTCCTCGGGCGAGCGCGGGTCGAACGCGGCGGTCGATGGCTCGCCCTCGACCGGGAGGTCGTCGATGGCAAGCGCCGTCGAGAGCACGTCGTCTGCGGCGTGGGCGTGCTCTTCGAGGCTGGCATCGTAACAGAGCGTCTCGACGCCGGCCTGTCGCATCCGCTCGCGCAACGCCGAGGAGGGCTGTCGCGTGTGCAGGACCACGGCGACGGCCCCGAGACGCGCCAGCGCGTGGTGGAGCGGAACCAGCGCCGGGCACGTCGGCGCGAGGACGCCGACGCGGTCGCCCGACGAGACGCCCGCCTCGGCGAGGCCGGCGGCGACGGCGTCGGTCCGGGCGTCGAGGTCCCGGAACGTCCACGACTCGCCGCTGCCGGCGTCGACCAAGGCCGTCCGCTCGGGCGTCGCGGCGACTCGATCCGCCAACAGGTCGGTCACGGCGACACCTCCACGCCCAGGCCCGGGGACTGCGGGACCGAAAGGCGGCCGTCGGCGAGCGAACAGGGGTCCGGACCGAGGTCCTCGGCCAGCATCCCGGCGGTCGCCAGCCCGCAGGGCCGGATGTCGGGGATGGCGGCCGCGACGTGGACGGCGGCGGTCCGCGCGACGACGGCGTCGATAGTCGTCGTGACCACCGGTTCGACGCCGCGCTCTCGGGCCCGCATCGCTATCGTGTGGGCGTTGCCCGGCCCGCCGACGACCATCGGCTTGAGTATCAGCACGTCCGCGGCATCGGCGTCGAGGACCTCCTGTGCGACGTACTCGGTGAGGCTCTCGTCGACTGCGATGTCGACGCCGCGGCCGCGCAACCCTCGAAGGCCGTCGAGGTCGTCTGCCGGAAGCGGTTGCTCGACGTAGGCCACGTCGGCAGATGCGAAGGCGTCGACGGCCTCGGCGGCCGTCTCACGGTCGTAGGAGGCGTTGGCGTCCAGACGGAGCCGAGTTCCGGGACCGACGGCGTCGCGGACGGCCCGTACTCGCTCGCGGTCCTCGGCCAGCGGGCGCGCCCCGACCTTCAGTTTCAGGCAGTCGAGTCCGCGGGCTACGGCGTCCTCGGCGGCCGTGACCGTCGCTTCGACGGACCCGTCGCCGACGGTCGCGTTGACCGGGACCGACTCGACGGGGCCGTCGGCGGTGCCGAACCACTCGTAGAGGGGGACGCCGTCGGCGCGGGCATCGCCGTCCAAAAGCGCCGTCGCGAACCCGTGGCGCGCGGCGGGCGTCTCGCCGGCGTCCATCGCCAGCAGCCCGCTCCCGTGGCCGGTGCCTTCGCGGTCGCTTTCCGACTCGTCGGCCGCTGCTGTCGCCGCGTCGAGCGCCGCCGCGCAGTCCGCGACGGACTCTGTCCACCCCGGGAGCGGCGTGGCCTCGCCGACGCCCGTCTCCCCGCGGTGGCGGTAGTCGATCAGGAACCCCTCGCGGCGGTCGATGGTCCCGGCGGCCGTCGAAAGCGGTGTCGACAGCGGCAGGGAGAACGGTTCGACCTTCATACTGCCAACCCGAGTGCGAACAGGGCCGCGTGGGCAAACAGCGTCTGTCCGGTGCGTTCCAGCGCGGGGTTGAGCGCGTCGCCGCCGGACTCGGTGAGGACGGTCCGGGCGATAGAGACACCGAGGGGTAATGTCAACAGCGGCGCGAGCGCCGAGAGCCCGTAGCCCGGGTCGAGCGCGAACACCACCGGGACGACGTAGGCCATCCCGAGGAGCGCGAGGAACTCGGCGCGGGCGAATCGGTAGCCGAGGATGACCGCTAGCGTCCGCTTGCCGGCCTCGCGGTCGGTCTCGACGTCGCGAATGTTGTTCACGACGAGGATACAGGTCGAGAGTGCCGCGACCGGGAGCGAGGCGACGACGGCCGCGAGCGGGAGCGTTCCGGCGGGAATCCCCGTCGGAAACAGACCGGCGTCGACGGCCGTGACCGCCTGGACGTAGTAGGTGCCCGCCACCGCGACGACGCCGAAGTAGACGAACACGAACAGGTCGCCGAGGCCGCGGTAGCCGTAGGGGTAGGGGCCGCCGGTGTAGGCGACGCCGGCCGCGATGGAGGTGAGGCCGACGACGAGGATGGGGAGGCCGCCGATGGCCACGAGATAGAGCCCGACGACGACCGACAGCGCGTAGGTGCCGATCATCGCGCGCTTGACCTGCGCCGGTTCGATGAGGCCGCCAGCGGTGACGCGGGTGAACCCCTCGCGGTCGTCGGTGTCGGCCCCGTTGACGGCGTCGTAGTAGTCGTTGGCGAAGTTGGTGCCTATCTGGAGCAAGAGCGCACCGAGTAGTGCCGCGAGCGCCGGGAGCGGTGCCGCCACCCCCGCGTGGACGGCCAGGCCGACGCCGACGACCACCGGCGCGGCGCCCGCCGGGAGCGTCTGCGGCCGGGCGGCCATCAGCCACGCGCGCCGCCGAGAGATGTCCGTCGCTGCTGCTGTCATTACCATAACTTCGGCCAGCACCCCCAAAGTCGCTGTGGATGGGGCTTCGATAGCGAGACGGACGGACCTGCGTCAGGCGTGCGCTCGGCGCGCGTCGATGCGCGCCACCAGCGTACGAGGGACGAGCAGCGCAGCGACGCGAGCAGCGCAGTCGGTTGGGGAGGGTGTGGTGCCGTCGTGGTCCGCGGCGCGGTGCGGACGAGCATACGGCGCCGCAGGCGCCGTTTTCACTCGACCCGAGCGCCCGGCGGCGCGAGGGGAGAGCCTTTTTTTTCCCCCCAAAGTTTTTTT
>NZ_WPCA01000190.1 GCF_009741825.1 Halapricum sp. CBA1109 | reverse complement strand
CGGTGTCGGATTCGGTGTTGACGCTCGACATACTCGTCTAGAGTGGCGTCGAGTGCATATAGGCGGGTGCCACACTGCACCCAGTGAACGCGGCGAGGCGCGTCAGGAGATATCGTTGTACAGCTGGAGAGCGTCGAACAGCGTCCCGGCGGTGCGCTCGCCGTCGAAGTCGAACAGGTCGGGGTTGTTCCGGATGGCGTTGCTGTCGCGTTCGTTGTAGTAGTGGAGGGCGTCGAAGAGGTCCGCGTCCCCGTCGCCGTCGACGTCCTCCAGTTTCGAGTCGCCGTCGTGGCTCCACGCCGGCCCCTCCCCGCCGGGGACGGTGACCCACGGCTCGGTCCGCAGCGTCTCGTCGGTGAGCGTTCGGCTGTCGATGTGGCGCTCGCCGGTCGGGGTGACGAGAGTGCTGTTCTCGATGGTGACCGTCCCGTTGTCGACGGCGACGGGGGCGTTGGCCACGGTCAACCGGGAGTCGACGATACGACAGTCCTCGCTGTCGCGGAAGTGCAGCCCCCGGCGGTCGCTGCCGCGCTGGTCGATAGTGCAGTTCCTGAAGACGGTGCCGTCCCGGCCCTCGATTCGACCCGTGACGCCATCGGTGGCACTGCCCCGTATCGTGCAGTTCTCGAACACCGGCGACGACGCGGACTCTCCGCGTTCGGGGAAACACCGGACGGCCGGGACCGACGGCCGGTCGATGGTGACCGTGGTGTCCCGGATCAGCGCGCCACCGTTGGCCTGATGGAAGACGATGGCCCCGAAACTGTCGGCGGCCGCCGCGCCGAAGGTGATGTCACACCCCTCGATTACCTGCCCGGACTTGTTCCGCAACCGGATCCCGCGGGCGTTCAGCGTCCCCAGCCGGGCGTCTCGTCGTCGACGACGACCGTCGCGTCCTCGATGCGGGACCCTGTCGTCCCGAGGCGGAGCCCCGAGACGTTGTTGTTCAGGTAGGTGCCACCGACGACGCGGACGCGGCCGTCGTTGCCGTCCGGGCCCCCGGGGGCCGACGCGTACAGCCCGTTGTCCGAGAACCGTTCGAGCGTACACTCCTCCAGCAGCAGGTCACCGGCGTGGTTCTGGGCGACGAAGACGCCGGTCAGCGAGTGGTTGTCGCCGACGTTCCGGGCGAGTAGGTTCTCGATACGGGCGCTGCCGTCGGGGTCTCTGACCTCGATTTTGACCATCGCTATCTGGTTCGAGCACGAGCCCAGATACTGTACGTCCCGAACTGTCGAGTCGCCGTGCAAAAAGAGGTGGATGGGGCCGCCGCTGGGGGCCTCGCGGAAGTCAAAGAGGAGGTTCTCGAGGTGGAGGGAATCGACGTTGTCGAAGTGGACCCACGGGTGGCCGCCCCGGCAGTCCCCGGCGGCGGGGACGAACCGGGCGGAGTCCTCGCCGCTGCCCACGACGCCCAAGCGGTCGTACTCGCCCACGCGGAAGTAGTCGATGAGGTACGTCCCCGGTTGGAACTGCAGGAGAGTGTCGTCGCCGGCGAACTCCTCGAAGATGTCGGTGACTGGTTCCTCTCCGGTCGGGTCGGCCCCCTCGGCGACGGCGTCGACGACTGTCCCGAACTCGTCGGTGACACCGCTCGCGGGGGACGACGCCCGTCCGTTCACCGCGCCGATACCGGCGATACCCGTCACTCCCGCCGCTCCGAGGAACGCTCGTCGTTTCATATCGTCCCCGAGAAAGGACTATCGTCGCATAGTTATGGGACTGTTATCGGCCGGTAAGCCGGCTCATATCCCGGTGGAAAGCACTGAGAACACTGATTTCGGAGCAGAGCGTGACCGAAAACGAACGACGAGGGCGGTCAACACCCCGGAGGCAGTGGGCAGCTTCAGCCGAAAGCTGTAGGCCGTGTGTCATAAAATGGTTTGTGTTGCGGTAACATATATCTCGTCCAGTAGCAAAAAGCCCTAATAGTCGGTACAGGGGTGTATGGACGGATCCACTTCGTCCGAGACGACAGAGGAAGCGGCCGCCGAAGGGACGTGCGTCGACAGTTGTCTGCGTCGGCGAGTACTGCTCGGCGTCGCGGCGACGGGGGCGATGGCGTCGGCCGGATGTCTGGGCGGCGGTGAGGACGGCGACACGACAGACGATCCGGAGGAGACGGACGCGCCCGAGGAGACGGAGATGCCGGCGAACGGCGAGCAGACGACCGCCGGCAACGGGATGGAGACGACGACCGACAGCGGCGGGCAGACCTACGACATCGAGTACGTCGTCCAGGAGGCGACCGTCGGTGTCGGCAGCACAGAGACGCTCCTCGACGCCGGCCTCGACGAGGGACTGGAGATGCCCTACCAGTGCGAGGTGGGCGTCTGCGGAGAGTGCGCCGCCACCGTCGACGGCGACGGGACGGAACTCGTCGAACACGACGGCGCGGAGGCCATCGACGAGGCCCAGATGGCGGACGGCTACGTCCTGCCGTGCGTGGCCGAACCTAGAGCCGAGTTCTCGCTCACAACCGGGAAGGCCGACGAAATCTGAGCCGGGAGCGGGCCCACCGAGCGGGAACCGACGGGCGGTTATTTGAGTTCGTACGGACACGTCACAGCTATGGACGAGGAATCGCCACTGTCCTCGGATCTGCAGGACCGTCTGGAGAACGCGGGGCAGTCGGGGGCCCAGAGCGGCACGCTGGCGCTGAGCGAGCGGACGGGATACGTCGGTGACGACGTCACGATTATGGGTCGGAACTTTCCGGCGGACACCGAGTACGACCTCGTCTGGGACACGGTCGACGGTGACTGGGGCGTCCTCGAAGGGTACCAGATCGTCGGCCCGCAGTATCAGCCCCGGGAGGTGGAGATATCGACGGTTCGGACCGACGAAGACGGCCGGTTCGACGTAACGTGGACGGTACCCGAAGACTTCGGCGGGGAACACAAAATAACCGCGGTGCGAGAGGGGCGGGCAGTCGCCAGAACCGAGTTCGAGATAACGCCGTGGTTCGAACTCGAGCGGACGACGGTCACGCTCGGCGACCCGCTACAGGTCGTCGGCTACGGGTTGGGCCCCGGTATCTCACACTCGAACTTCCAGCTCTCGTGGGACAACAGCTACGTCGGCTTCCTGACCGGCGTCCGGAACCGGGGGACCGCCACGGCGGCCGTTACGGCCACCGGGCCGCCGGGGGACCACGTCCTGCAGGTCTGGCGCAACTACCGCGGTGTCCCGTTCGTCGCGAACAACACGCAGTCGCCGCTCGGTTCCGTGGCGGGGGAGCGGACGAACACGTGGACCGTCACCGTCACGCCGCCGGAATCCCCCCCGGAGACGGCGTGGGTCGACGATCTCGTCGCGGAGGAACCGCTCGACGTGCACCTCCTCGACGTCGAGACGGACCCGGACGCCGACCTGTCGATAACGCCCCAGTGCGGCCCCGCCGGGACGGACGCCGTCGTCTCGGGGACCGGGTTCCCGGCGAACGAGACTGTCGACCTCGAGTGGTATCAGCACGTCGGCGACGGGATCCGGGGGATCAGTGTTACACCGACGCCGCGGCCCGGCGTCCTGCCGACGGTGGAGACGGACGCCGACGGGAGCTTCCGAGCCAGTGTCGAGATTCCGCCGGCTGAGGGGTCGACGCGGCCCATCGTCGCGGAGGTCGACGGGGAATCCGTCGTCCAGACCGGGTTTATGATGCAGCCCTCTATCGAGACGTTCGAGCCCCGGCGCGGTCCGGTCGGTACCGAAGTAGAGATAGAACTCTCAGGCATCGGCTGGACGGCCTACGAGAGTGCGCCGTTTTTCGTCTACGACAACAAACAGCTGGGCTACGCCTGCGGTGCGAGCGACGACCTGCGAAGCCCGACCGTCCGCACGGTGCTGCGGGCGACCGGTGACCCGGGCTATCACTTCATCGACGTCTACCCGTCGCTGTTTGAGGTGGACGACGACGAACCGGAGTTCGAGGTCCGGCCGCACCTCTCGTATCTCGACAACCATCCGGTGCGACCGCTCGCGGCCGCTCATATGACCTTCGAGGTCACCGAGTGACCGTCACCGAGCGAAGACTCACCGTGTGGGGTTCCTCGGGAGGCTTTTTATCGCGGTCTTCGAAGCCGAGCTATGGGCAGCGACTCACTGTACGACAAGCATCTCGAGGTGTTCCTCCTGTGGGCCTGCCGGGAGACCGGCGTCACGGCGGCGTTGCTGGATGGGCCGACGGACGCCACGACCATCGTCAAGGAGACGGAAGTCACGGAGCGGGCCGCTACCGCGGCGCTCGACGCACTCGTCGACGAGGGGTACGCAACGG
>NZ_WPCA01000224.1 GCF_009741825.1 Halapricum sp. CBA1109 | reverse complement strand
TCCCGCCCCAGACTGTCCGCGCGTGTGCGGAATGTGACTGGGGAATCCAGCGACCGAGCGAGTTCGTCTAGATCGACGATCGCCATCGCCCCCGAGCACGTCGGCCCGATCGGCACGATCGAGGCGGCACCCCTGTCGTTTTGCCCCCCGATTTTCTCGGGTTGTACATAGTACAGTCGAACAGCGACAGACGACACCGCCCTATTCCGAGAGAATGTCCGCGACTCGCGAGCGGGAAAGTCCCACCATCTCACCGAGTTCCTGCTGTGTCATCTCACCGTTCTCATACAGCGAGTTCAGGAGTTCGTCCCGTTTCTCTTGGCGGGCGGCTTTCTTTGCCTGTCTGATTTGGTCGTCGACTTCACTGGCCTCGACGTATCCCTCACCGTCCTCGCCTTTTCCACGGAGACGGCGACGTTTCTCGGCCGTGAGTTCGTCGTACACCTGCTCTAGATCGCCGGGGAGTTCGCCCGGCCACCGAATTGTTCCCCAGTCGCTCGTGAGTTCGTGATTCTCGAAGGGGTTGTACTTCACCCGGAAGATTTGCGCCTCACCGAGTTCGCGAACGAACACCCATACGTCCGCCATCGCCCGAATGTCCGAGTCGATTTGATGCACTCCTGGCGCAGTGAGAATGAGGTATTTCTGTTCGACTCGTCCCATGCCGACGATTTGTCGAAGCGCCTCATTGACGCCACTCATCGCCCGCCGGTTGCTGGCCGCGGCCTGGCCCTCGTCGAGCAGGAGCGCCGACCGTGGCGACTCGCGTGTGTACGCCTCGGTCAGTTCCTGAGCCGACAGCGTAGCTTTGTGTTTTGTGAACCCTTCCTCGGTCCGGTCCATGTATTCCGCGAGCCGCATCGCGAGCGTGGTCTTTCCAGACCCCCGTTCGAGATTCCAGTCGGAGACGAGGATGGTCAAGTCACGCCCCTGTGCCACCCGCTTCCGGTAGAGTTTCGCGAGCGGACAATCTTCGGGCAGTGCCGGCGCCTCGGCGTGATCGTCCAGGCCGTCGGCGTGATCGTCCAGGCTGTCGGTGCTCATATCTCCCACTCGTCGCTGTTGTCCTCGACGTCGAGCACGAACCCGAACTCACTCAGTGCGTAGTTCGTTTTCCGAAGCGCTGTGTCGAGCACGTCGAACGGGATTTGCACGTCCACACTTCGGCGCTCGGTCCGGCCACCGAGCACGTCCGAACGCTTGCCGTCCCACTCGACACTGATGGGGTTGGGCAGGTTCAATATCGAGACGAGGCCCGTTGCCTCGATCGTCCGACTCGGTGCTCCCGGTTCATCGGGCGCGGCCTCGAAGCGCCCGAGTTCGGCCTGGTGCCAGAATCGGCCGTCACCGTGATTCAAGAATAACGGTTCGATCGTCAGCAAATACGATTCCAGTGAATCACGGAACAGCGTCTCGGCCTCGAAGCGTCCGATTGCGTCACGGTGGAGTTCGTGTTTCACTTGTGATCGCACGTCGACGAGCTTCGTCCGCTGTTCGAGGATTTGCTTCGTCCGCGTTTCTTGGGTCAGGCCCTCGGTGTCCTCGATTCGTGGCCGCTCGTCCTCGGAACTCATAGCATCGCCCCCACGAGTGCGCCGACAAACGCCGCGGCCGCCGTCGCGATCGTGTCGAAGCCGCCCGACAGTCCGATGTATAGGACGAGTACGACCATGACCGCCGCGCCCCCCACCGTTCGAACGGTCCTGCTGATACCGAACACATCCATCTCGTCCGGGATTCCGTCCGCGCCCTGCTCGTCGCCGTCGTCGGTCGCCGTCTCTACCTCGTCGGGCGCGTCAGCCGTCTCGGCGTCGAGCCCCGCCCGAAGTAGCGACCGGACGGCCTCGGAATGATTCATGTAGTTGTTCTCCCGGTACTCGTCGATCCGCTCGACCATCTCCTCGGGAACTCTTGTCTGAACTCGTTTTCTTCCCATGTGTATCCGTGCGGATACCATAGTATTAACACTGGTGTTGGGGATTATCAAGACTCCCACCCAACCGTGGAAAGTACTAAGACATCTGAGACACTACCGGCTTGGTAAGGAGATACCCACGACTAAACAATATGACGCGTGCCCCGGAGAAGGGCCGCACGACCGGTCAGGGCCGTTGGCGCGGCCCTGTCCGGAACGACCACCTTGGCGGGCTAGGTCGTGTGCTTGGTCCTTGTACGCCGAATCTCAAAGCGTTTTGGGTTCGGCTGAAAATACGGTCTGGTCGAATTGATGCGGTTAGTAACCTTAGCCGCCCGCCTGTGCCGAGTTCGGGGTGTGAATCATGAAAGGCGGCTTGATTCACACTGCCCCCCACGAGTTCAATGCTCACTTTCAGTTTTCCGAGGCCGGACTCCGCCCATACTTCGCGATCGACCGCGCCGTGAAAAGCGCCGAGGGGTCCGCCAGAGGCTCCTTCGAGTTCCGCGGCGATGCCACCGAGACGGAAGCCGTGAAAGTCGACGAGTATCGCCTCGAAGATGACACCGGCCGGTACACCGTCACGCTGTACTACCAGGAGTCGAACATCGTCCACCCCGGCGACGAACTACCCACCGGAACACCGTTCCGACTCGACGAGCTTCGAGAGTTCCGCCTGTCCGTCGAGGCCGTCGAAGGCGACGATATGGCCGACCAGAAAGGATTCAATGCGCACATCCGGCCCCGGTGGAAGAATATGCGCGTCGAGAACGAATACGGCGACGAACGGACGCTTAACG
>NZ_WPCA01000104.1 GCF_009741825.1 Halapricum sp. CBA1109 | reverse complement strand
GCCCGACGACCCACGAGGACCGCGGCCTCGAAGAGGTCGACCCCTCCCACTGAGGACGGGGTTCGGCGCCCGGCACACGTCCCCCGAAACCCTATTTATAACACTGCATTATTCCAGACAGGACTTACAGCGGTTGCAGTAGATGATACGGACGTAATGCCACGAGAACGTACTGAGTCAAACACGAGCGACGGTCTCTCCAGACGGAAGGTAATCGTCGGTGGGACCGCCGGATGGGCCTCCGTGGCCCTCGCCGGCTGTAACGCACTGAGTCCCGGCGACGACACCGATACGGAGGCCGGAGACGATACGGATACAGATACCCCCGAAGACACGACTAACCCGACGAACTACGTCGTCACCGACGACATCCTCACCGGGTCCGAGTACGTCCCGGCGGGAACCGGCGGGTTCGCCTCGTCGTGTTCGTCCTCGCGGACGTTCGCGCCCGGGATGCAACCGGTGTTCAAGGTCGGCGTCTACGACCCCGAGACCGGCGAACAGGTCGGCAGCGAGACGCTCGACGAGGTGGCGTCGAACGTCGACGGCGGCCCCTCGGTCGAACTCGCCTGGAGTCAGGCCGAAGACGAGTCGGCCGATCCGGAGTGGAGTGGCAACTGGGTCATCCCCGAGGACTACGACCCGGGGACAGTCAACTACGACGTCGAGGTCACGAACGGCGAGGCGAACTTCGAGAACGTCGGCATCTTCTCCGGGTCGTTCGAGGTCATCGAGTACGAGGACCCGCGCAACTACGTCATCACCGACGACCTCTACGCCGGGTCGGCGGGACAGGACAGCTACAGCGACAACCAGTTCATCTCCTCGTGTTCGCCCTCGCGGCAGTTCGCGCCCGGGATGATGGTCGGGTTCGACGTCGGCGTCTACGACGGCCAGAGCGGCGACCCGGTCGGCCCCACGGACTTCGAGTACGACGGCGTCGTCGCCGGCATCGAGTCCGCGACGCTCACCATCGAGGGCCGCGGCGTCGAGCAGTCGCTGGAGTGGCAAGGCGGCGAGAACGAGGACGGCGAGATGGTCGAGGACTTCTGGTGGAACGCCACGTGGTTCATCCCGGACGACGCCGAGACGGGCGACGTGACCTACAGCATCGACGTGGAGACGGACACCTCCACGGCGGAAGTCGGTGTCCTCGCGAACTCGTTCACTATCGTCGAAGAGTAGACACGCTGCCGCTCCGACACGCCTCTTTTTCACGATTCCGACGCCGAGAGACGCCTACAGCGTCAGTCCTCGACGTTGTCCTTGATGTTCCCGAAGTACGTCTCGATGTCCGAACGGATGACCCGCCCGAGCAGACGCGCACCGAGGCGCGCGACGCCGCCGGTGTAGTACAGTTCGGCCGTGTACGCGAGGTCGGTGCCCGCGTCGGTCTCGGTCATCTCCATCGCCGCCAGCACGTCGAAGTCGCTACCGGTCGTCGAGTCGAAGCCGCCGCCCTCCATCACGATCCACTCCGGTTCGTGCATCTCGACGAGTTCGAACTCCCCGGACAGCGAGACGTTGACGTGGCTGACGCCGCGGGTTATCTCGCAGGTGTAGTGGCGCTCGCTCTGGCGCTCGACGGACTCGGCCCCGGGGATGCAGTCGGCGAGGTTCTCGGCGTCGCTGATGTACGCCCAAAGCTCCTCGCTCGTGGTTTCGATAGTGACGGTGTCGGAGAACTCCAGTCGCGGTTCGGCGTCCTCGGTCGGGCCGTCCGAGGTCGCTTCGGTGTCGGTCGTACTCTCCATATACGAACTATCGTCACCCGCCCCTATCGCCGTTGTCCGTGTTCCCAAGGCGTGAGAACGTCGCCCAGCATCTCGGTCCCGTGGACGAAGACGACCCCGAGGACGTTGATGGTGAGGACGGCGACGTACATCCGCGGGATGGTGAACAACTGCCAGGAGTTCCAGATGACGTAGCCCAGCCCCGACTCGGCGGCGAGCATCTCGATGACGACCAGCAGCGCGAACCCGACGCTAAAGCCCATAGAGACGGCGCTGAACACCTGCGGCAGGGTCCCGGGCAGGATCACCTCGCGGTACAGCGCCAGCGGCCCGGCCCCGTTGTCCAGTGCCACCTCGACGTGGACGTCGTCTATCTCCCGGACGCCGCCCATCGTGTCGATGGCGACGAGCAGGAACACCGCGAGGCTCATCGTCAGGACGCGAACCATCTCGGTCCCGCCCAGGACGACGAACAACACCGGGAGCAGCGCCACCTTCGGCACGGGGTACAACAGCGCGAGGTGGGGATTGAGCACCCACCCGACCTTCCGGGACCATCCGGCGACGAGACCGACCACGACGCCGCTGGTCGCCCCGAGAGCAGTGGCGAGGAGTATCCGCTGGAGGCTGGCGAGGACGTGCGTCAGAAAGCCCTCCTCGAGGTACAACTCGACGGCAAGCGAGAGCACTGCCGACGGCGGCGGGAAGAATCGTGCGTCGAGGATTGGTCCGGACGCCAGTTCCCAACAGACCCCGAACACGAGAAACGGGGCGGCGATGGTCCCGAGGCGCCGCGCCACGCGTCGGAGGAAGGGTATCATCGTCGCTCTATCGACCGCTGGACTTCCTCACTCAGGACGTCCCAGACACGGGTCTTCAGTTCCTCGAGGCGGGCCATATCGAGGTTCTCGCGGGTCCGCGGCCGGGCGAGGTCGACGTCGACCGTCGTCTTGATCCGGCCCGGTCTGGTGCCCATCACGCCGATGCGGTCGCCCAGTTTGATCGCCTCCTCGATGTCGTGGGTGACGTAGACGACGGTCCGTTCGGAGTCGTGCCACAGCGACAGCAACTCCCCCTGAAGGTACCGCCGGGTCTGGGCGTCGAGTTCGCCGAACGGCTCGTCGAGCAACAGCACCTGCGGGTCGTTGGCGAACGCGCGGGCGATGCCGACCCGCTGTTTCATCCCGCCCGATAGCTGGTGGGGGTAGGCGTCCTCGAACCCGGTGAGGTTCACCTTCTCGATGTACTCGCGGGCTATCTCGTAGCGCTCTCGCTTGCCGACGCCGCGCATCTTCAGGCCGAAGGCGACGTTATCGATGACCGTCTTCCACGGGAGGACGCCGTCGTTCTGGAAGACCATACTGGTCGCCGGGCGGTCGCTGTCCGCGTCGGTGTGTATCTCTATCTCCCCCGCGTCCGGTTCGGCGAGGCCGCTGAGCAACCGCAAGAACGTCGACTTGCCACACCCCGAGGGGCCAAGCAGACAGAAAAACTCTCCGTCGGTCACCTCTAGCGACATATCCTCGAGGGCGCGAACGTCTGCCGTGTCCGACTGGTAGCGCCGTGCGACCCCCGACGCGCGGATCCGAACCGGGCGGTCGCCGGCCGCGTCCGTCTGTCCCGTCGAGGCATCCGACGCAGTCGTGTCCGGGCGGGCCTCCGGGGCGGATCCCGAGGACTCCTCGGGGGCGGACTCCGGGTATTCCTCCGCGGCGGACTCCGGGTATTCCTCCGCGGCGGACTCCGGGTATTCCTCCGCGGCGGACACGCACTCACCCGACACCGAGGACTGCCGTTCCGGGTCGTCCTCGCCCGAATCGACCGGCGCAGTCGCCGTGATGGAGGTTCGTGGGAGCATTATCTGGTCCGGGGATCAGGCGCGGTCATTGGCATATCGAGTCCGCGGGGAAGTCGGCGGGCGGGTTCGTCCGCTCCAGTTCGGAGTAGGGGGCGGGTGCGGTTTCGCCCCACTCGTTGATGGTCTCGACGGACGGCTGTGGGTCCTCGACGCGGCCGACCTCCTCCAGTGCGTCTTCGAGGTGCGAGAGGTCGACAACGTCCTCGACGGGGACTGTCTCCTCGACCGTCCCGTGACAGGAGTGGTAGGTCTGCTGGGTGGCGACGCTGTCGGTGTTGACCTGCCCGTTCTTGTGCGGCAGCGACGGGACCGAGGACTTGATCGACCCCTTCGGCAGGTCGAACTCCTCGGCGACGATGGACGCCACCTCGTCGCTGGGGAACCCGCCCATATCGTAGTAGTCCCGGACGCCGAGGAGGTACGCCTCCAGCCACTTCCGGGCGACCTCCGGGCGGTCGTTGGCGAAGGGGCCGCCGAAGAGGTACACGCCGATCTGCATCCGCGGGGCAACCTCCGAGGCGTACAGGAGGCGTTTCGCGCCCGTCTCACCGACCATCCCGAGACCCAGCGGGTCCGGGATGGCGGCGGCGTCTATCTCGCCCGAGGCCATCGCGCCCGTCATATTGGTGTAGAGGATCTCCTTCGTCTGGACGTCATCCCACGTCATCCCGTTGCGCTGGAGGAGCCGCGCCCAGATGACCGAGTCGACGTTGCCCTGGCCGTGGAGCGCGATAGTGAAGTCCCCGGAGACGTCCGACAGCGACATCCCTTCTTCGTACTTTTCGGGCCGGATCAGGACCTTGTTCGAGGACGGTTGCCCGGTCCAGTACTGGGTCTGGTCGGCGACGACGTTGATGTCGACGTCCTGTGCGGCGGAGTTGAACAGGCTGGCACCGATAGACCCCGTCGCGGTGTCCAGATCACCGCTCGCCAACCGCGGGGTGGCCTGCGGGGCGCTCTGGATGCGTTCGACCTCGAGCGTGATGTCCCGCTCCTCGAAGTACCCCTGATCCTTGGCGATCAGTACCTCTGCGACGGCCGGTATCGTCAGCGTGCCGAACGTCACCGTCTCCGAACCCGATCCGCCCGAGGAACCGGCACACCCACTGAGTAGGCCGGCGGCGGCGACGCCGGTCGATGCGATAAATCCACGACGCGTCCGCGAGCCGATAGATCCGTCTGACATACTTGTACGTACCGTCCGAACCGCCCAAACGACTCCTCTTCATACTGCAGTCTCTTTTATACCCTCGGGGGGAGCCGGGCGAACGGTGCCGACCCCACGTTAAGCGGTCTCCCACCGGCGAACGTCGCTGCTCCACGGGACGGCCACGCGGTAGAGCGCGGCGATACCGTAGGTGAAGGCGACGCCGAGCGCGCTGGCACAGACGAGGGCCGCGTACAGGTCCGGAATCTGGTAGGACATCCACGAGACCCACAGAACGTAGCCGAGGCCGCTGTCGCCGGCCACGAGTTCGGCGGCGACGGTGATCAAAAGCGACGTGTTCAGCCCGAGGCGGAGGCCGACGAACACGAGCGGCAGCGACCCGGGGAGCAACACCTCCCGGATCAGCCGAGCGATAGAGGTGACGCCGTTGTCCCGGGCGACGTCGACGTGAGCGGACTCGATACCGCGGGCGCCGGTCATCGCGTTCCACAGGACGACGAAGAAGGTACCGAGCGCGGCGGTGACGATCAGCGCCCGCTGGTTGCTCCCGACGAGCAGTATCACGAGGGGCAACAGCGCGATGGTCGGGAGGGGGAAGACGGCCGCGGCCAGCGGCGACAGCACCGACTTGAGACGCCGGTTCCAGCCCATCGCTAGCCCGACTGCCGTCCCGAGGACGGATCCGACCACCGCCGCGAGCAGCGTCCGGTAGACGGTGTCCAGAAGGTGGGCCCGGAAGGACGCCGCCGCGAGCAGCGCCGCCGTGTTCGAGGCGACAGTCGACGGCGGAGGGAGCATCGTGGGACTGAGCAGGCCGAAGACACCGACGGCTAGCTCCCAGACGAGGAGCGAGACGGCGAGCGAGCAGGCCTGATACAGTCGGGCGTCGTCCATCGTGTGGCCGTCACTCGGTTATCTCGAAGGCCATATGCAGGCCCGGCAGCGGCCGGACGGGGTGGTTGTCGATGTACGACAGGTGGGGTTTGAGCTCGAAGTCCGGTTCGTCGTCGCGGACGTCGAAGAGGCTCGGGTAGACGTCGATGAAGTGGTACCCCGGCTCACCGGCCGCCCGTAGCACCGTCTTGTTGATCTTCGCCTCCAACCCGCAGATGTACCCCAGCGGCTTGTTGTCGTAGAGGAAGTAGTAGGCGTTCTCGTAGATGGGCCAGCCGATACCCGAGAGTTCGATCTCTATCTCGGTACCCGAGGGGCCGCTCGTGGGCGACATACTCGTTATCTCGGGCTGGAGCATGAAGCCCGCGACGGCCACCGACTCGCCGCCTATCT
The DNA here is from genome assembly GCF_009741825.1 of Halapricum sp. CBA1109. Taxonomy (GTDB): domain Archaea; phylum Halobacteriota; class Halobacteria; order Halobacteriales; family Haloarculaceae; genus Halapricum. The sequence goes on along the minus strand of NZ_WPCA01000104.1, from coordinate 3,886 downwards.
CGGCGGTGATCGGACGGGTCGCCCCACGGTCGCGGGGCGCCGTCACTTCGAGTTGGAACCGACCCTCGTCGTCGGCCTCGACGGTCGGCAACACACCGGGTTGGGGTTCGGGACTGATCGGGATGTCCTTGACGCGGTGGCCCTCGTGGGTGTGCCAGACGAGGTCGACCGTCTCCCCGGCGGGGAAGTTCCGGCCCGTGATCACGATGTCGGACCCGGGCTGGCCGCTCTGAGGCGTAACCTCCAGTTCGGCCGCAGTCTCCCGGTCGGGGTCGGGGAGGTGCGTCGACAGCGGCGCCTCGTCGAACAGCGAGTCGATCCACATCGTCTCCGGCGGCGTCTCGGGTTCGGTCACCTCGACGGACCACGCGTACTGGCGGCCGCCGGCCACCTCGCCGAACGGCGACTGGGTGTTGTTCTGGAGGAACGGGACGCCGCGGTAGTTCCGCCAGACCTGCAGTTCGTGGTTGCCGACCGGCCCGGCGGCCCTGATCTGTGCCGTCGCAGTCCCGCGGTTCATCACGCCGGTCATGAAGCCGGCGGTGCCGTTGTCCCACGCGACCTGATAGTTGTTCTCCAAGACGTTCGGACCGATACCGTAGCCGGTGATGGTGAAGAACTCGCCCAACGGCGCCTCCGTCCGGTCGAGTTCGAACCACGGCGTGATGGCGATGGTCGTCTCGGCCAGCGCCGTCTCGTCGTCGGCGCTCTGGCGCAGTTCGATAGTGTGCTCGCCGCCGTAGTCCTCTGGGATCTTCCACTCCCGTTCGAACTTGCCGTCGGCGTCAGTCGTGACCGTGAGGACCCGTTCCTCGCGCGGTCGGTACTGCGGTCCGACGACTTCGTTCGCCTGCAAGACACCCCACTTCCCTTCGACGGTCTGCCACACGACGTCGAGTTCGGCTTCGGCCGGGAGGTTGAGCCCCCGTAGCGTGATCGTATCGCCGACGTAGGCCTCGTCGGCGCTGGCGACGAGGGTTCCGCTCGGGGTCTGTCCCTCCCGTCGCTCCTGTAGCCTGTCCCGGACGTCAGAGGATAGCTGGTCGCTTCCCATACGAGCATATAGTCGTCACCGGGCCGTGTCGGTTCGCCTGTAGTATGCAGTCGTTTAAATATCGGACCTCAGACGGCCTCGCGGCCGCGGATCCGGGCCGCGCCGAGTATCGCCGACATAATCTTGCCCTCGGCGGCGCGCAACCGCTGTGACGCCGCGGATTTGGAGATACCGAGGGCGTCGGCGATGTCGGTGAGATTCCCCCCGCGCTGTGTCGAGTAGTGACCCAGTTCGTGGGCTACCTCTAAGGCCTCCCACTGTTTCTCGGTCACGTCGCTGACGTCCACAGAGAGGGAGTTGACGTCCTCTCGGGAGGGGTCGACGATAGATATCATCTTGATGTCGGACTCGATGGTCGAGTACTGGCTGACCACGTTCTGGAGGACCGTCCGGTCCTCGACCTTGAGGGTCACGAACAGGGGGTGGTCGGTCTCAGGCATCGTCCACTCCTCCGTTCGGAACGGGGTGGCCCCACCCGACGACGCCGGGCGTCACCTCCTCGGTCGGTCGGTCACACCGGACCCTGTAGCCGATATCGACGCTCATACCTTGGGAATAGTCCCCACTATGCGAGAAGGTTCACCTTCATTTTATACCACTTCAAGTAGTGCCGGTCCGGAGACGGTGCGCGGACCGAGCGGTCCGCGGGGCGACAGTCAGGCCGTCCAGTGGTCGACGAGTTTGTGCGCCAGTTTGGACTCGACGGCCTTGAGACGTTGTGAGACGGCGGACTTCGAGATACCGAGGCGGTCGGCGAGGGTGTCCAAGTCGGCTTCCCGGGGCGTGTCGTAGTAGCCGGCGTCGATGGCGACCATCAGCGCCTCGCGCTGTTTGCCGGTCACGTCCGTCAAATCGAGCATCACCGACTCTTTCCCCTCGGCGCTCGACTGCGTGATTCCTTGCACGGAGACGGTGGAACCGACTTCGCGCATCCGTTCGACGAGTTCCCGAAGCGTCTCCCGGTCGGGCAGGAGGACGGAGATGACGAGTCGTCCGTTCTGCACGCGTTCGAGCGTCGGGACGCAGTCTACCTCGTGGAAGATGAGACAGAAGCAGTCGTCTTCGACGTCGGATTGGACGTACCGGTCGGTGTGTTGGCCGTCGGCGTCCTCGACGACGTTCGCGTTGCACGTCCCGCCGTCGAGCGCCACGTCGGACCGAGAGCGGTCGAACGTGATGTTGTGGTCCTGAACCGAGACATCGTCGTCCTGTCCGGTAATCGCGCAGTCTGCCTGTGGCGGGGGCTCCACCGCCAGCGTCGCCGTGATCGGTGCGCCGTCACTCATATTGTCTCACCTTGGTCTCCGTTGGCCGGCAGCCGTCGTGACCTTCACATGTCAAGCGGTTCTTCTCGTAGGGTGGCAGTACGATACTGCCCACCACCTGACACCCAGTCGGTCTCGTATGGCTGCGACAGTTATAGATACCGACCGAACAGGGATATATAGGGTCGGTCGTTCCCATACGTTGAAAACTCCGGCCGACAGCCGTCGTTTTAGGCCAACCGAAGGAATCACTTGTCTGGGACCCCCAACGTACAGTAATGACTGTCAGTGAATCCAGCGGGCTGGACGTCGAGCGGATTCGGGAGGACTTCCCCATCCTAGACCGGGAGTTCGACGGGACCCAACTCGTCTATCTCGACAACGGGGCGACCTCACAGACGCCCGACCGAGTCGTCGACGCCATCAGCGACTACTACCGCGAGACGAACGCCAACGTCCACCGTGGGCTTCACCAGTTGAGCCAAGAGGCCTCCATCGCCTACGAGGCCGCCCACGACCGCGTCGCGGAGTTCGTCAACGCCGACGGCCGCGAGGAGATAATCTTCACCAAGAACACCACCGAGAGCGAGAACCTCGTCGCCTACGCGTGGGGCCTGAACGAACTCGGCCCCGGCGACGAGGTGGTCCTCACCGAGATGGAACACCACGCCTCGCTGGTGACGTGGCAACAGATAGCCGAGCGGACCGGTGCCGAGGTGAAGTACATCGGCCTGAACGACGACGGCACCCTCGATATGGACCACGCCCGGGAGACCATCACCGAGGACACCCAGATGGTCAGCGTCGTCCACGTCTCGAACGTGATGGGATCGATCAACCCCGTCTCGGAGTTGGCCGACATCGCCCACGACCACGACGCCTACATCTTCGTCGACGGCGCCCAGTCGGTGCCGACCCGCCCGGTCGACGTCCAGGATATCGACGCCGACTTCCTCGCGTTCTCGGGCCACAAGATGTGCGGCCCGACGGGTATCGGCGTCCTCTACGGCAAGGAGTCGATTCTGGAGGAGATGGAGCCGTTCCTCTACGGCGGGGATATGATCGAGAAGGTCACCTTCGAGGAGTCCCGCTGGAACGAACTCCCGTGGAAGTACGAGGCCGGGACGCCGCTGATCGCACAGGGCATCGCGCTGGCGGAGGCGTGTGACTACCTCGACGACATCGGGATGGACGCGATTCGGCGCCACGAGAACGCCCTCGCACAGTACGCCCTAGAGCGGTTCTCGGAGTTCGACGACATCGAGGCCTACGGCCCGCCGGCAGGGGTCGAACGCGGTGGACTGGTCGCGTTCAACCTCGACACCGTCCACGCCCACGACCTCTCCAGCATCCTCAACGACTCGGCGGTGGCTATCCGGGCCGGCGACCACTGTACCCAGCCGCTGCACGATACGCTCGGCGTCGCGGCCTCCGCGCGGGCCTCCTTCTACATCTACAACACCCGCGAGGAGATCGACAAACTGGTCGAGGCGCTGGACGACGCTCGTCAGTTGTTCGCCTGACGAGCGTCGTCCGACGGCGGTTCGGCGAGCGAGCGCCAGCGAGC
>NZ_WPCA01000017.1 GCF_009741825.1 Halapricum sp. CBA1109 | reverse complement strand
AGCCACCACCACGCCGCGTCGCGCGAGGGTCCGGCCGGCTGCGGCCACGGCTGGGACCACTGGCCACTCGGCGCTCTCAGGACCGACGCCCAGCGTGATCGTCTGCCCGGCCGTCGCGCCCTGTATCGCGGTGGCGAGCTGTCACCCGGCGTCTCACGGGCGATGCTCTGCCGGACGATTGCTGTCCTCGGCTCTCTTGCGAGGGAGCACTCGATCCCGGTCGTCCTGACCCGTACCCGCGAGGACGAGTACACTGCGCCGATAGCCCGCGCGTCGACGACCATCTCGCTGGTCGAGACCGAGTTCGGTGCTCGGTTTGACTGTGATGCGCTGGACTTCGAAACGCTGGCTTACCCGGTCGGCCATGGACACCTCCAGACGACGTTGTCGTTCTGGCAGGACGTCCTAGCGATGCGCCACCCCGAGGTCGCCGACGCTTCCGAGACAGGAGAACCCGGGCCGGTCACGCCATCGACGCCCGGAACGCTGGAGGGGTGAGACATGGGACGGACGAATCCGACGTTCCGGGACCTCATCAGTCGCTTCGAGAGTCGTTGGCAGCCGTTCAGGCGTACTCTCCGGCACGAGGACCAGGCACGGTTCGACCGACTGCTAGCACATGCACGACGCCATGCCGACGCCGGGGGCGCGCTCAACCATGAGTCACCTGTAGTCCCGCTGCTGGTCGCCGTTACCCTTGCTCAGGAACGCCGTATCGACGAACTCGAAGCGCGCATCGAGGACGACGACAGCGGGGACTGACCGATGGTGTTCACTGTCGACTTTCTGGACCAACCAATCACGTGGTCGCTGACCGGGACCGTCGACGACCCCGGATGGACGGCCGAAAGTCATCGAGAGTACAGACCGACGCTGTACGCCGTGACTGCCCGCGGGATGACGGAGACGGCCCCAGACGCCGAGCGCTGCAAGTCCGAGCTTCAGGACCTCCGAGAAGACTTGGCTACCCATCCCGCAGTCGTGACGTCCCGCATCGAGCGCCGGCGACCGGGATTCCGGTTTGATGAGCAGCCGGTCTTGGCTATCGAGGCCGACCGTGTCGATGTCGTTCGGAAGGTGGCGCGGTTTGTCGAGCGTCGAGGACCGCCCGGACAGCATCCCTTCCGTTCGTTTGATGTTGACTTCTCTCCGGAGTTTCGCTTTTGTCTCGACCGGGACGCATCACCGATGCCAGCGCGGCCACCGACACAGCTGCGACTCGATCTGTCTCGGGAGGCAGCCGCCGACGAGGACCTCTCGGAACTTCAGATCGGGAAGGAGACAACCGCTCCATCGGCCTCGGGTGCGGATCGGCCAACAGAGACACGGACTGTCCCGGCCGGCGACACCTCTCGGGAGGCCATCGAGACGGTCGCTAATCGGCTGCCTGACGACGACCCGGATATCCTCTCTGTTGAGCGCGCCGCTATTATTCCGCTGGCGGCGCGAGTAGCCCGCGAAAACGATGTGGACCTCGGACTGAAGCGCGTCCCACCGAACCGACCGGCGGAGACGGTCCCCATCTTCCAGCGACTTGCCGGCGAGTCGACCTTTGAGTCGTATGGACAGCGCCGTCACTCGCCAGCGCGGTACAACGTCCCCGGACGTGTGGTGGTCGACCGCTCGAACACCTTCTTTCTGGACGAGACGAATCTCGCCGGGGCGCTTGATCTGGTCGAACGCTCCCGGAAGCCACTACAGGAACTCTCGTGGGCTAGCATCGGGAACGTCCTCACCGCAATCCAGATCCGCGAGGCCCGCTCGCGAGGGGTCCTCGTTCAGTGGCACGCGTGGCGTCCTGAGCGGTTCAAAACCGCCGCGACACTCCACGACGCAGACCGCGGCGGGACGACGCTCTCGCCGGTCGTCGGCGTTCACGAGGACGTCCATGAACTGGACTTTGCGTCGCTGTATCCGAACATCATCTGTACGCGGAATCTCTCTCCCGAGACGGTCCGCTGTCGATGCCACGACAGCGTGGACGTTCCAGAACTGGGCTATTCGGTCTGTGACGACGACGGTTTTCTCCCGGATGTCCTCGGGCCGATCATCGACGACCGCGCGGCAATCAAAGAGCATCTGGCCGAGGGCAACCTCGATTCGGCTGAAAGGGTCGCTTTGGAGGGGCAGTCGAGCGCGCTGAAGTGGATTCTCGTCAGTTGTTTCGGCTATCAGGGGTTCTCGAACGCGAAGTTCGGTCGCATCGAGGTCCACGAGGCGATAAATGCGTACGCCCGAGATATCCTTCTCACTGCAAAGGAGCACCTCGAAGCGGGCGGGTGGCATGTCCTGCACGGTATCGTCGACTCCATCTGGGTGACCCCACGGGACGGCGTCGACGACCCGGAACCAATCGAGATGCTGGCGGCCGAGATATCCGAGCGCGTCGGGATTGATCTGGAGTATGAGAGTACCTTCGACTGGGTGGCGTTCTGCCCGCGGCGGGATGGCGACGCCGGCGCGCTCACTCGATACTTCGGCGTCCGTCCTGACGGGTCCCGGAAGGTCCGCGGCATCGAGTCTCGCCAGCGCTCGACCAGTGAGTGGGTTGAAGATGTCCAGCGTGACCTGCTATCCGTTTTGAATCGCACTCGCTCGCCCGAGGACGTGTGTGACCGGCTCGGGCGGCACCTCCGGCAGCTTCGGCACGGGGACGTTCCCCCTTCGGACCTCACCATCACGACCCGCGTGAGCAAGCACTCGGGCGAGTACACCCACCGAACGCGGTCCGTCGCCGCGCTTGAACGCGCTGCCGACCACGGTATCGATGTCTCGCCCGGCGAATCTGTCGCGTTCGTCGTCGCCAATGACGATGCCGACTCGATCGACCGTGTTCGGCTGGCTGGAGAAGTGAAGTCGGGCACTTCCTACGACGTGAGCTGTTACCGCGAGCGTGCGATTCGAGCGACGGAGAGTATTCTCTCGCCGCTGGGCTGGACGACCAACGATATCGAGTCGTACCTCGGGGAGACTCGCACGACATCGATGGCTGCGTTTGGCGGCAGTGAGTATTGTCCGAGCAAGCGATAACGACTCTTCGCTCTTGCAACCGCTGATATGGGTGCGCTCGTCGACTCGGGGCGCTATAATAACTAGACGCCGCCCGAAGCGTACCTCGGACCTTTCTTTCACCAGCACCAGCATCGCCGCCGCAGTCAGACCGCCGACTTCATCGTATTTGCTCGGTTCGCCATCGAGGCGACAGCCACACGAGGTCAGAAATCTCGTAGTCCAGCGCGGGGCGGACGACACATATAGCATTTTCCGCGCAACTGAGGGATTTCCCGTCCGTCTCATTTATATATTTCACCGCGGCAGCTATCAGCAATATCCAAAGACGAGGTGCCAGACTGTCAAAGGTCTCATCCAGAATCTCGAAGCCGGAACTGACGAGGGCGCACCCGTCGAGGAAGTCGTCCACCTAGAGCAGTCGCTCGGATTCACGAAAACCATACCAGGGACGGGATACAGAATCTGAAGCAACGAGGGGAGGTCTACGAACCCATGATGGACTATCTACGGACGTCCTGACGATTTACACTTATGCGGTGCTACGAATGCGACATCAGGTTGTTCAACGGGGTCTGAGCGGTTCCGACTCCGAGACGAGCGGCGCGGCCGCAGTGGCGGCGCCGACCAAGACGCCAGCGAGAAGCCACGCGAGGATGTCACCGTTTCGAGTGTGGGGCCGAGAGAAGACGTCCATATCGGTCCTCGTCGGCGTAACCGCCGACGGGACCACAATCTCGACGCTCTGTAACTCCAGTGCCATCGGCGAGCACAATCCTCTACCACCTGCGAACGAGTCGCTAATGCCCTTCTTCGACGAGACATCGTCGAATTGCTCCGATCAGATAGAGATCTGCGCAAACCTCTACCTGCGACCCTACTACGTTGACGAGGACGGCACAGACGGCCTCTACTACTCTGAGACCAAGCACGGAATCACGGCGTTCCACGCCTACGCCACACTCTGCGCGCGTGAAAATTGTCAATCGCCTTGGTTTCAAGCTCAAGATTTCTCGTTATTACGGAAAATTCGAGGCGAAAGCCTCGCGCTTCAGCGCGGAGATGATGTCAAAGACGGATTATTCCGATTGTCTCAGATCTTGTCCTTGAGATACTTCACGAGACATCATTGTACAGGGCTATCGCGTCGAATAAGGTTCCAGCGGTCCCATCACCGTCGAAATCAAACTGGGGGATGTTATTCTCAATTACGGAGCTATCTCTATTGTTGTAATATGCGAGTGCATCGAAGAGGTTTCCTTGGCCATTTCCGTCAACATCTTCCAGTTGCTCATCAGCGTCAATATTTTGAGCCGGAGTATTTTGATCCGGAAGAACGAATTCACCTTCAGAATCGGCATCAGTTGTTGGTGCACTGGTTAAGTAATCTCCACAGTCAACATTTCCAACACAGCTACCAGAGCTTGGACCACTGCTTTCACCCCACCAATTACCTGTCGCATCGATCTCAGTCTGGACATTCGTGGCATTGATGCCATGCTGATTCTCGATGAAAGTCGACTGGTCTACACTCCATTGTCCAACTACGCTTATTCCATTGATACCAACATCTGTATGTGCGAATGTACTATCCCTGATCTCCCAACTTCCGCTTGTTGGCTCTCTGGTCGAAAATTCGGGCTCTGTATCAATCCCCAAGGTAGCCTCAGAGATAGTCAGATTGACAATATCCCAATCTCCGGTAGCGTCGTCGGCCGAAATGCCATCACTGCTAACGTTCTGAATAACTGTATCACTGAGGTTCCAATCTCCATCAGTTCCAGCCGCATCTATTCCTTTTTGTACGTTTACGTAGGTTGAACTGCTAATCTCAGTCTGAGATATGTTCCAATCCCCACTGGAGAATGTTGCTTCGATACCACTAGTGTCTGCATCAATCTCTGCGTTGCGGATATCCCAGTCGGTTTGGCCGGAGCCATATATTCCAATCCTTGTGTTGATTGAAACGTTCTCTATGATTCGCTGTCCGTCACCTCCCGCTCCAATAATGGCGTCATCAAAGCTTTCAATTATTCCATCTGTTACTTCGGCAGTTGCTGTTTGACTTTCTACTCTGATACCGGGAAGGTCAGTCGAGAGTTGTGAACCGTCCAACTCGGAACCGTTGAGGTCCAGCACCACTCCAACGTCCAATCTGATTGGCTCTGAGTATTCAGCGTCTTCTACCCTAATTGTATCTCCATCTTGTGCTTGATCAATAGCGGCCTGAATTGTTTCTGTGTCGCTTTCTTGAGACGTCCCAACTATGAAAGTCTGTACCCGATCATGGTTGTGAATTTGTGCTTGATGTTCCAGAGTCGATTGTTTTTCATCTGTGTAGATCGGATTGACCTCTGTCACTCCAGCAATAGCATCTCCACTTCCTGTGTACATACCGCTAGGACCATCCTGACTGCCCCACCAGTTTTGAGTTGCTTCGCCGGAACCTGACTGGCGAATAACTAAGCCCGTTCGGCGGTTCTGATGTATTCTATTTTCAGTAATACTCCAGTTTCCAGAAGCCGAGGTGGCACTGATACCATCAAAGTTCTGCGTTACTGTACTGTTCGTGATTTCCCAGTCACCTCCTGATATGTCTGCTCGTACCCCTATGTCATTATTTTGGATTGTACTGTTTGTGATCGTCCAATTGCCGCTTGACTCTTCTGTCGAGATACCAGGGTCTTTGTGTCTTTGAACAGTGCTATTTTCGAGTGTCCAGTCACCAGATGTATCGGCGGTGATCAACCCTGCAGTATTGTTTTCTATCGTCACATTTGACAGTGTGAAATCACCAGACGCGCCGTATGCGTAGACTGGCCTGAAATTGTTGTCCAACCTGAGGTCTGCTAATGTCCATGATCCTTCTGTACGGTCAGCACTAATTCCTCTGGGTGAATAACCAGTAATTCTGAAGCCTTGAATTGTCGGTGAGGCACTCGAATACTCTGGGATGGTGATTGCATACCCAAATTGTAGATTGGAACCGTTGAGTGTGGCACCGTTCGGTGCAATCAGTGAGATATTCTTTCCAACTGTTAGTTCCTCTCGATACGTTCCATCTTGTACTCTAATTACGTCGCCTTCTGATGCGTTGTCGATTGCTGATTGGATAGACTTATACTCGTCATCCCCATCAGCATCGCCATCTACAACAAGTGTTGATTCTGCACCCGCAGACATTACTCCGAACCCTGCCGAAAATAGCAGGCAGGCCACCAGAGTCACTTTTACAAATTCTTTCCACCCATTTAGATAACGCATGTCCATACATATTTTCAACACTCTAGTGAGTGTTTATATTTTGCCTTTTCGCACTTCTGTAGAAGATTGTCGATAGAGTTCAGATGTTGCTCTGGAATCGAAGGTAGACAATTTCGTTCTGCTCCGTGCAAGGAATTAATATCATAACGGAAGCTTAGATCCATACACGGTGTAGCTAGATGATTCTGATATTACTTTGAGAGTACGTCGAATCGGTCCCGTAACTCCTGTTCACGAGACTCAAATTGCTGAGATTTCTCCAAAACATCACTACTGACACGTTCAAGTTGTGCAAGCGCAGATTGCTGTTCAAGACCTGTCTGTCCGTCCGCAGACGTAGCATCAGCTGCCCGTTGCTCGTACGCCCCTTTGACGATATCCAACGTTGCATCCGGGTTGAACAGAATATCATTTGCGACTCTGGTGTACCTGTCGAGGGCCGCACCTTCCTTGCCGCTGTAGAAGTGCGTCAGCGCGTATGTCGCCCCGGAGTGTAGTGTCCACATATCGATGTCGAAGGGGTTTGGTGACTCGGCCTGCGCGTCCTCGGCCGCACGTTTAGCCAGATACTCTGGAAAACCCAGCAGATTGTAGAATTCGCGAAGGTCAAAAGGAACAGTAGTGACATCGAGAGTGATTTCTTGGGCGTCTTCGATGAACCTATGCAAGTCGTCAACGACGAGTTCGAGTTGGTCGAGGATTGTCTCCCACCAGGTGTGAAAGTCGCCGACATCCCCGACGTGCTTGACGGTCTTGCGATCGGTGAGTGATCTGATGGAGTTCGCACAGTAGGTATCTCTGGCGAAGCCTTCGACGTAGACGGCGTGGCCACCGAAGTAGTCGTACCCCGAGGTGACACCAAGCGTGATAGGGTCGCGCTCACCGGGGAGGTCGATCGACAGGCCGTCGAACATCACGTCCATGTGAACCTCACCACCACCACGGTATTGTCTGATCTCACCGAAGACCACCTCGCCTAAGCTGTGATCGTCGTATTCGGTCTCTCGCAGGACATCTTCGAGTGGTGCATAGACGTCGGTTGGGTTGATAATAGAGTAGCTGTCGGTTGGCACATTGAACAGGGGGTCTTCCTCCTGTTCTTGGAGTCTCGAGGGTTCGACGATAGCACTGAAGCGATCAGTTTCGACCCATTCTCTGGTATAGGGATTGTGGTAGGCAACAGGAGTGTTCGTTGCCCTCGGAAGTCTTCTGATTGCCTCGGCGAAACTCATCGGGGTTGGATCACTTTTGTGAGTGCGGTACCACGATGGGAGTTTGGTCTCGGATTGTCCGTCGACACCGGCGATGTACGTCGTCTGTTCTGGTGATTTCATTTGTGGTCACACAGGGAAACGCGCCTGCGCCTGTCGCAGGCGATCACAAAACTATGAGTGGCACCTACTGCGCTCCGTTCGGCGAGGGACAATCAGAACGAGAGACTGTGGTCTGACCGAAGGATCAATGTCATAGAGGCAGAACCACTCAAAACATGCTCTCTGATCGGATCCGAAGTATCGTCCCAATGTTCGGTGGGGCGACCAGCTACGTTGAGACACTGGATGCTATCCTAGAGTTTGTCCACACTCATCACCCAACTACGGACGAATTATTAGGATGGCACCGCGGCGCATTCGATCGCGTGTCGAGTCGCGAGTCGATCATGCGACGTGTCGAGTACCTCGAAAATGTGGGGTTCCTCGCCTCTGAGGATGACCACTGGCGGCTCGGAACTGAGGGAGAGACGTACTATCCAGACTATGATCGCGACATGCTTACCGAAATCATGTGTCGACGGAATCTCGGGCTTCGAAGTCTACTCTATGCACTCCTCGCTGGACCTATGTCGATCGAAGAGGTTGGCGAACAGCAACTCCGTGCACACGCCGAGTTGGGCTGGAATCCAGAGAACACAGACATGGCCAAACAGCGGACGAACTGGCTTCGAAGTCTCGGCCTCGTTGATAAAGAGGGACAGAAGTTTGCTCTCACAGACGATGGTCGAACCTTCGTTGAGGATGCGCTCAGGAAGTGGACACAGGAACCGCCTCGTGCCGCCAACCAGCTCGGAGCATTTTCCGCGAGTACGTATGAGACGACAGCCGTTTCTCGGTCAATCGATCCTGAGTTTCGTGCGACCGTCATTGGCGAGTATGACAGACAGTGCCCGATCTCAGGTGTCGATCATAGAGGCTTGCTTGACGTTGCACACGTGCTGTCCTGGAGTGAGTATCCGGACTACAGAGTCGACCTGGGAAACGTTCTCCCGCTAAGCAAGACTCATCACGCGGCGTTTGACCGCCAACTCTTCACGATCGACGAGGACTATCGACTCCGAGTTGATCCGGGTTTCAAGACAGAGAGCCGTCTTCTTCGACAAACAATTCTGGATAAAGCGGGCGACCAAGTCGAACCACTCCAGAATAATATTCGGACGGAGTACCTCAAACGGCACAACGAATCGGTTGACTGGCTCGCTGACTGAGATTTGTTGGGTATGCCTGATACACCTGCTATAGTTTATAATGGCGCGGCCAGAACACCGTGCCAATATGCATTCTCAATTTCAAGTCGGCCAACGATATCGCGACACGGGCAGCTACAAGAATCGTGATGATCAGTTTTTGCGCTGGATTCGCGGGCCACTCGATAGCGGGATCAAAAATACTGGTGGAATTCGTGACCTCAGTGCGACACGGTCCGAGACACCAGTACACTCGTGCTTGTCTCGAACGACAGTGGTGTCTCCCAATATGACGATCCGTGGGAAGACACACTCGCTGTTAATGCTGGCTACATCAGTTATTGGGGAGACGCCAAAGCTGAGAACCCTTACGATGAGTCTGCGAACAACCAGAAAATCAAAGCAGCATTCGACCGAGCGGCTTCGGGACAACGCGAAGAGGTCCCTCCAGTACTCGTATTTCGCAAGCCGGAGTCCGGAGTAGTTGAATTCTGCGGGCTCTGTGTCCCCGATCACTTCGAGGTTCACTCATATGAAGACGCTTCTGGAACACGGATTCCGAACTATCGTTTCCATTTCTCGATCCTCAACACACAGTCTGTCCCTCTTTCTTGGCTTCATCACCGGGCGCAGACGGACGACGATAGCTATTCTCCGGAAGTGTGGCAACGCTGGGTCGAAACTGGCGAAGTAGCACAGTGGCCAACAGGGGAGACGCTTGCACAGAGTGATCGAATCCGGCGTTACGAAAGGACCGAAACTGTAGTGAGTGACTCGTTTCGTGAAGAAACGTTCGTTCGGTACGGGCACGCCTGTGCAATGACTGGCATGGAAACGGAAGCACTCCTTGACCTTGCGCATGTTCTTCCACGAAGCCAACGGCCAAATCTCGCAGAACATCCTGAGAACGTTCTCGTACTGAACTCACTGCATCATCGGGCGTTCGACGCAGCACTGTTCACCATCGATAGTGACTACCGTATTCGAGCGAGCCCCTCTTTTGATCCCGCGCACCCGTATCTCCGTGAGACGATCATCAACCGGACAGGGGAACAACTGGCGTTCCCGTCGGAAGCTCAGATCCAGCCAGCTTTTCTTGATGAGCTCAACGCCGGCTTATCCTGGTCGTAATCATATTTTATTACATGTGGTGTTGTGTGGATTTCCCCGCTCATAGTCGTCTTCTGCCCAGGATTCGGCTCACGCTCGAACAGATCGGTGGTTGTGAAACGATCACCGAAGGCCGAACCCTCAGCCAGAAGGGGGAAACAAAATCTCGGTGCGGCTCCCTCGCTCAACTGAGGAATTGAGAGTTCCCTGCCGAACCTCCAAGACATACTGTGCCTCTGCAGTGTATCTTTCCAGGTCTTGATTGGACATTCCAGGAGCTGCTACCTCAGCTTCGAATACTCTGGTGACGGTCCCGTTTTCGGCGATAAAGACTATCTCCAGCGGATAGTTCATCGCCCGCATGACGAAACTACGCTCTTGCTGCGTCTGATATGGAAACAGAAGCCCAGTATGCAACGGAAGATCGTCTCGACTCGTATTGCTGAGTCCTTCGTACTTTTCGCCCGGCGTCTCAGCGACCCACACGGAAACTGTCTGGACCTGTATGCCGCCATCTGAGTAGAACGTCACACTTCCCTGAGGGTCACCGGTGAGGATGACAGAGTCCTGGTCTGGATACGGATCTGGAGAAGTCTCATCCAGTCCTCCACACGAATAAAGAATGAGTACGATCCCAGAGGAAGCTAAGACGACGAATAGCATAGACTTCCGATACGATTGCACGTCGATTTTCATACCATTACTCGGCTACTGTACACCAGCAATCGGTATCAAGTGATTTAGAACAACTGATGACCTCATCAGAAATAGTCACAAGATTTTGTCGAGTACCATTGGGAACCAGCATACACTTAATTGTTTGAATTTGACTAATACGTGATGAGTAGTGCAGGATCGAAATTGTCTGTAAAGGAGCGAATCGGATACGAAGTTTTCCTTTTTACCGGACTTTACGGTCTGTACAACCTATTTTTCTCAAATCAGCTTCTAATTGACGCAGTAATTTTTAGCTGCCTTTTTGGAAGTCTATTCATCAGGTACCATATCGTTGTCTCAGACGGGATGACTTCGAAGTCGCGCTCGGCAAAGACAACTGGAACTTTGATGTTCTGCGGTGGCGTTGCAATCATCTCGTATCTTGTGTTTCAGGCATTCAGTATGCTCACAGCGAGTATAGCAGGAGAGATGGACCACTTTGCAACCTTAGTTGGTTCTATTGCCGTCGGTATTATTGCTGTTGGGTTGGTCAATCTCCCTGTATTCCGATTTGACAGTCAGCGACGGGAGATATTCAAAGAAAAGCTCTCAGAAGGAGGACTCCAAGAAATAATCGCTCGAATCGGATTGTTTTTCGACCGAGAAATTGAACGGTCAAGCTATGATTCTGGCAGCAATTCATCCCCCTTGGAGGATCTGAGGAAGGCAAACAGGTTGATTCGGCAGGGAGAAGTAGGGTCTGAGAATCGTGCTGAGTTGAGGCAGGCGATTCAGACGTCTCAGGATGTGACACATATTTTCACAGTAGCATTTCATGCGCTCATTTCCGTTGCCTTACTTTTACTTTCTATTCTCATAGCAGAGATATTTACCAACATCGAAGGGATTGAAATACTCAGCGTAGTGATTATGGTCGCCTCAATCTACTACTCATTCCAATTGCTAAACCTTAGATTCGGGCTGCGATGGGAAGTTGAACGGTCATTCTGGATAATGCCAGTAGAATTGCTTTTTTGTGTTTTACTAACAGATCAAGCTCTGTATTACGGAGGTTTCACCAGTGGGAACTCAGTTATCCTTCTTATACCATTTCTAGCATATTTGCTGTCCAACAAAGGGGGGCTGATCTCTCAGAAAATGATTATGGGGCTAATGAATCTCATTGTCGATATACCAGAGACAAATAATGAAAGCATACAGGAAATCCTGAAAAAGAACGACTAGCTGAAAAGTATCGGTAACTCAATTTTGGCTTGTCACTGTCAACCTCCAGCAACACAGAACAAATCTATGCTATTTAGGTTGAGCAGGTCGAAATTCGTATTCTCTCTGGTTGGAGGGTGCCTCGTCAGGCACTTCCTTATGATTCAGCAACTGCTCAGGATACGTTTCATAGACTAGCCCGATCAAGAGAGCTTCCACTTCTGCCAGATACGCTGGATAGCCGTAGGGGCCAGGATATTCAATCGGATCCCATGCTCTGATCCACAGGTATGTCTGCTCTTTCAGCTGATGAGTCCCCTGCTCAAACAGCTCGCTAGCCCAGCTGAGTTTTTTCGAATCCTCGCCGAAAACGGTCTCTGAAAGTTCACCGACGTGCCAGTAGCTACCATCACCCCAGCGGGCGAAACTTCGCGTCCCATCACGATCCTTGGCTATTTCCTCAAAGTTCGCGCTCAACTCGTTCTTCTTCCCATAGGCTTCACCTTTTCCGATATATCGAGGGATGATATCCTCCGGCCCCGGTTCCTCGGAGGCGAATTGATACATCACGTAGAGCAAGCCGTTTGGGCCATCTGTCACGCCGTTCTCGTGAACACAGCGATTCCCTTCACGTCTGATTCGTTCGTCAATCTGCTCACTTCGCTTCAGAACCTTCGAAGACCCTAGTTCCTTGCATTCAACGACGAGGTCCTCATCTGTCTCGAATAACGGGATTGGATCCGCTTCGTCCGACTCGTAGATGTCTCGACAGATGGTCTGTTCGACCCAGTCATGCCACAGATCTGCCTTTGTCTTCTCATATGTGTCGCGCACAGCAGAATTTAATGCGACGTGGGCTTCCTCATTCGGTGATTCGTTATCCAGATCAACCCATTCTGGACCTACTTTCCCCATCTCGTGAGGCACTCTGTTGGGTACGAAGTCTCTGTTTGCGAAGATTCGATTAGCCTGCGTACTAGAGTGGACGAGCCCTACCAGCTTTGCCTCGAGTTCTTGTCTGTACGTAGAGTAGCCATATGGGCCTGTCTCGATATCTTCGACGTCGACAACCCATGCATAGAGCGGTGATGCAGAACGATCGTAGACAGTCGCAATATGATCGTATTTGCCGAAACTTCCCCACGAGCCATCGTCTTCCCACTCCGAGATAGGGAGCGCATCACGAACCCTCCTGAAATGGTCCATCAATCGACTGGCGACGTCCGTTGTCTCGCCGACATAGACTGGGATGATATCTGAGGGCCCTTCGACTGGCTCATCAAGGAGATACAACAGATACAGATAGTCACCACTGCCTCGGCCCAACCGATACGAATTGTACTCATCAGTCATTTCCGGCTCATCACCAGAATTATCTACTATTGGAACGGGATCTGGTGTCTCAGCAGCTTCAATATCAGAAAGGATGGTTCGAGATACCCACTTCTCCCATAGCTTCTCTTTCATCTTTCTTCTAATATCCACTCTTATTCACGAGAACGTACATAAAGCCACCTACCGGCTAACTCTGTAGCACATAGACTCTCTTCTGCAGTGGACAACCACCACACGAACTATATCGCTGACACGCCCAGGTGCTGGTAATGGAATCTCGGGAATGGCGAGCAACGCTCGCGACAGTCAGCGTGGTATTTGTCCTTCTCATTGCTGGCTGTACGACGACGGTCGATTCAGGAACCACATCCTCACCGACGATAGATAATCGAACCTCACCGACGTCGATCCCAACAGAGGGCAGTCTCGAGATCCACTTCATCAACGTAGGCCAATCAACGGGAATCCTCCTGCAGAGTTCAGACAATGAAACGATGCTGATCGACACGGGAGACTTTCGGACTGATGGCGAGGATGTTTTGCAGTATCTTCAGAACCACGATATCCAACGAATTGACCACCTAGTGAGTTCCCACAATGATGCCGATCACATCGGGGGACACGAAGCTGTGATCAACTATTACGAGAACGAAGCAGGCGGAGTCGGCGCCGTCTACGATCCCGGCCTCGCTGCGAGCAGTCAGACCTACGAAGGCTACCTCGATGCTGTCGAGACGCATAACGTCGATCTCTTTGAAGTTCGGGCTGGCGATTCGATCCCATTCGATGGTGCCTCTGTTCAAGTTCTATCCCCACCGGAGGACTATTTGTCTGGTGAAGCCCGAAATGAGAACTCGATCGTACTCAAAGTCTCACATGGTTCGTTTCAGTACCTAACAACCGGCGATGGAGAGGAAGCAGCCGAAGAGTATCTCGTCGAAACCTACGGTGACGGTCTCGAAACCAACTTGTTCAAAACGGGGCACCATGGGAGTGATTCAAGCAACAGCGCCGAGTTGCTTGCAGCGACATCGCCGCAAGTCGCGATTGTCTCCAGCGCCTATGGCTCCCAGTACGGTCATCCCCACGAAGAGGTGCTGCAGCGACTTTCTGAGCGAAGTATCGACACCTACTGGACAGCTGTTCATGGAACGATTGTCGTGACAAGCACGGGCCAGCGTTTCAGTGTCGCCACGCAGGCTGCCGCTCCGACAGAGCCGCTCCAGCTCCGCCAAGCGGAGTCAGTAGAGCCAGGTACAGGCGGGCCAGTCGAACGACGACACACATACGATGTTCTTGGTGGTTCGACGAGCGGGCCAACGGTAACCCCCAGAACAACACAGTCCGGAGTATCCCTCTCACTAGCGCAGGTCCACGCGGATGCCGCTGGTGATGACGGTGAAAATCTCAATGACGAGTATATCGTCCTACGGAATACAGGTGATCAAGAGCTTGACCTGAGTGGCTGGACAGTGACCGACGCTGCAGGCCATCAATACGAGATACCATCCGGCGTGACGCTTGCGCCGGGTGCAACGCTAACAATTCGTACCGGTGCTGGCACAAACACCGACACAGATCTCTACTGGGGAGCAAGTAGTCCAATTTGGAACAACGGTGGTGACACCGTTACTGTGAGGACTGATGCGGACGAAGTTGTACTCACGGAGGCATACTCATGACCGAGAAAGACTTACTTGAGGGGGCCTACACAGCCGTACTCGATCGGTTTGAAGACGAACTCGCTGTACTACTCATAGAAGACGACGAAGATATTGTTACAGATGTGGTTCTCAACCAGTCAGAGATTCCAGAAGACGGGCGCCACCAGGACGCGATCTTCGACGTAGAATTCGAAGGGGGTGAGTTGGTCTCGCTCGTCTATGATGCTGAGACGAGCGACGAACGTGCAGAGGCAGCCCAAAGTCGATTCGATCGACTATCAAAACGATTGCCGAGAGATGATGAAACTCATTGAGAGTATTTACTGACAAATTTACTCCCTCTGCGTGATACAGGACGCAAATCCAGCACTAATCTCCCACGCTACGAGCAATATTAATAATCACGTCGGACCACGCTATTATCACCCCATGTCTAAACCGCCAGAAGACAAATGCGGGTACCAGTTCCCGCCAGATTTTGAAGTGACCGGCGAGGGATGTGGAACTTCCAAGGGCCCTCATTATTCTTCCTGCTATCGAACGACGTGGAATGACTACGATCGATGCGTCTGGCACGCTAAGACTGATGAACCAAAACCAATTGACGAGTTGAAAAATGTACGGGAAAGATCTTCTTGTCGCGAGCTCAATAGCCAAAATGGACCCGCTGAATTACTTGACGGGGCTCACCTTCCCAGCGCCAGTATTGACGGACTATCTGATTTAGATGGTTGTTATCTCCGTCGTGCGAATCTACGGGACGTGCATTTCTCAGAGGGGTCATGTAAACGAGCCGTCTTCGCTGATGCAAATCTTGCGGATGGGTGGTTTCGTGGGACCAATTTCTCAGGAGCATCACTCAGCCAGTCATCATTAAAAGAGACTACATTGAAAGGAGCTAATCTGACTGGGTGTAAGCTTGAAGACGCACATCTTGAAAGAACGAACTTACTGGATACTACACTGGTCGATATCCGGCTCTACGGTGCCACACTAACTGAGGTAAAAATCAATGAAGAGACGGAATTTGACGACAAATGTGTGTACGACCCTAAATACGATATTAAATCTGACGCAGATATCCCGGAGATGGAGATGACAAACCAGTTAATCAAGGCGGCAGGCCAATATCGCCTCCTCGAACAATTAGCACGTGCTAGTGCCTTCCCTGATATGGAAAGGAACAATTTCATTCGACGAAAAGATATCCACCGTCGACAGCACCGAGAAGACGGTCGATGGAGACGGTGGATTCAAGCATCAATTTCACGGTGGGTTCTCTTGTATGGCGAAAGCCCCTGGCGAATCATCGGTTCTTCATGGGCCATTATAGTCATCTTCGGTATTCTATATTCAATCGTAGGTGGAATCACTGTGACAACCAAGCCAGCAACCCATGCATTCGATCTGCCACAGCTGGTTTCGTTTTCGGTACCCGTCCCGATCGAAACGCTACTAATTAACTTATATTTCAGTATTGTTACTTTCACCACGCTCGGTTACGGTGATATCCAGCCCTCGAATGGAGCGACACAGGCGCTTGCTGGCGTTGAGTCGCTATTAGGTGCCGTACTTATCGCACTCTTAGTGTTTGTCCTCGGCCGTCGAGCCGCAAGATAGACCTTCTGTATCCTGCATACCAAGACTGTCAATCCCAAGATAGTGGAGACTTTTTCGAGACGGGCTTGCTATGAATTGTCGTTAAACTGGTCTTCCAGTCGCTGCCATACAGGTCTCAGAGACTCTGTACTCACATCCGCAGCCTTCGAGAGGTCGGTCTGGGTCACTTTTTCGACCTCGGGAATCTCACGAGCAGCGTAGTAGAGACAGCCAGCAGCGACACAGCGTGGATTTCGGCCTATCGCAAAGTCTTCCATCTCAGAGGCAGTCGAGATTTCCTGTGCGTACCGTTGGACCGTTACGGGGAGACCAACAGTTCTGGCAATCCTCGGTACGAATTCGGTCGGTTGCGGCGGAGGCGTTCGAAGATCCAATTCCACGTTAAGCGTCCGGTAGGCAAGTGAGACTCGTCGTTCGCTATCTACAGAGGCATTAGCAACTTCGGAAAGGTATCTCGGTAATCGGTTCAGTCGACAGACTGCATATACGCAGCCAGCGGCGATAGCTTCGATCGACAATCCACGAAGAAGGCCAGCATCAGATGCTCTGTGGAAGAGGTCCGAAGCCTGTTCCTGGAGTGACCGCGGGAGTTCAAGAACACTGGCGACTCGTCGGAGTTCAGTCAGGCCATAGGCGAGATTTTTCTCTTTCTTGGATCCGTATTTGGCCCGGCCGTTCCATCGACGAAGTCGACTGAAGTGCCGTTTCGTCTTCGCAGGGAGTTCGTTTCCACGGGCATCCTTCCAGTGGCCTATCTCGCTCGAAATCCCCCGATCATGCCGACAAGCCGTGTTCGGACTACCAACCCGACATCGAGAGTCAGCGGTGGCATACGACCACTCCGGACCGTGGTCGATTTGATCTTCTTCGAGAATGAGGCCGCATTGATCACAATAGACTTCCTGATAGTCGCCACTGGAAACGACACTATCTGGAGTGCCGCACTCAGGGCAAGCCTCTTCGGAACTCTGAACGACTGGAGCCTCACTGGGCTGTACCTGCTCGTGGTGAGTTGACTGAGACATGATTTGCGAAGAGGCGTTTCTGAGCCTCCCAGCGTCAGGAGGAGAACAAAAGTAGGAATCTTCAAGGAGCATTCACCGAGCCGAAGAGAGGAGAAGTTCGACATCAGGGTCGTACTCTGCATGGAACGCCTGTTCCACTCGATTCTGCCACTCGAAATAACCTTCTTCGCTCATGTTTCGAAGACCAAATCCGCGAGACGTAGCGTATGCTTCGAGCCCGAAGCAAGTGATGTCAGAAACGGTGCCAGGATCCTCAGCCGACATAGAAGCAGCAGAAGCGAGAGGGCGTTCGATCCACCCGTCGAAACAGAGGTCAGTCGACGAGATGACGATATTACCATCGACCGTCCCAGGAAACAGGTCTGTAGTAATTCTCGCGAGATCCTGATACACACCGGGCGGAATAACGAGCAGACGGCGTTTCTCATCGATCGTAGATTCTGATCCGAACTCGCTACTCAAAGCGACTCGATCAGTTTGCCACTGATCATCGCGATCAAGCCAGCTTCCGGCCCGAAGAGAGCGTAGAGCTGCTTCAAGTCCTTCAGACGTACTATACATGAGATAGCCAACAATGGTCGCATGGAATGTCATGGGGTGTGAGAGTAGAACCTGACTCAGGCGTTCTCGCGCCACTTCTTCCCGCAACACACGCAGGTATAGAAACGAGTAGGCGCTTCATCACTGGACCTGAGTTGCTGGAGTCGGTAATATGCGCGATCAGAGTCACAGTTAACAGCGGGACAAATAACTGTCGTCGACGGAGGCTCCACGGAGCCTGCTATCGTCTCGGTGTGTCCTTCTGCTGTGTTCTGCGCTCCCTCCGGAGAGTCAGGCAGACAAACGAATAGTGTTCGAGTCTCCCCACCATCAGTCTGGAGTTGATCAGGCCCGTCTGGTACAGGCAGATCGGTTGGGATACCTCGATTAGTCAACCTGGATCTGTTCACTTCTGACTGGCTCGTGTCGTCAGTCGACTCAGTAGAATCAGCGGTATCCCGTGCCTTGTCGATGTACTCACTGATAGTCCGGGAATCAGCGTCGGCTGGCACCTCCACCCGTAGAACGTTGGACTGAGCTGTCCACCACTCAGGGAGCGGGATGTCTCCATCCTCGTCGTAGATCTCAGCGGATTTCAGCCAGTGCGTCGCTGCATATCGACCATCATCCGCATTCTGACGATCACGGGGCCGGTGTGACGGAAGTGGTTCCTGAGAGACGCCGGCGTCAGTGAGCGTCGGGATCGAACAGGCTCGGTGTCGTTGTTCCTGTGACTTCGCTGATCCGGAGATGTCAAACGAGGGTCGACGAGGTGCAGGCCCATCGCCTTCTTCCAAGATGGTGATGAGTGTCTTCGAATCTGCCGCCAGCGTCGCCTGACCCTGGTACTTCCCTACTTTCGCAGCTCGAATCTGCACAATATCTCCTTCGTGGAGGAGGATGCCCTGATTACTTCGTCGCCAGACAGTGAACTTGATCCGGCCAGTATCATCCTCAATGAGTCCCACCTGCTGCTGATTGGTCGCAATAGGATCCCAGAGCGTCACGACCTCTCCTTGGATGTCTGCCTCGACGTCGTACTTTGCGGGAACTGCAGGAACGCTCTGGATCGGCTGGATGATCCCTGCATCCTGATAGAGTTCCTCTTGGACGTTGCTAACGGCGGTGAAGAGGTCCTGTCCAGCGTGCAGTTTCAAGGCGATTCGATGCTCGAGGACATCCATCCTCGGTGGGGTCACGAGATTCTCAGCAAGGTGTTCAGCAGCCCGGTTAACAGAAGCAGCTTGCTCGTCGTCGAGTGCGCCGACTGCGTCGAACCTAGTACGTCCAGGCTGGTCGTTGATGACTCGTGATTGGATATCGGCCCGGCGGGCTCGGGAATGTGACTCCACTTCGGATCGACAGCGAGCAGCACGGTCGATACCGACCAAATCTGCAGCGAGCGCCTTCTCGCGGTGGCGACGTCGCTCGGTCTGGAGGCCTTTGATGTGCTCCTGTGCTTCGAGAGGCAGTCTGCTGAGGTCTTCATCGCCGAGGTCGATTGGATCGATATCTCTCGCCTGTGTGGTTCGGAGACTGGCATTGATCCAGTACGCATCGAGTTCCACCTCACCAGTGCCGGAGATCTCCACTCCGTTTTCGTCGTATTCGGGCTCGCGTCGGGCAGCGAGCATGACCTCCCCCGCGTTGTCGAGCTGGTTTACAAGGAAGGAACTCTGGTGATGCGGACTCTGATACAGTCCGTACATCCTAAGTTCATCAAAGCGGGCGTCTTGGCCAACATCGCTATTCGTCGTTCGAGGCTGTCGCTGGTAGTAGTTGTATCCCATTGGAATTCTCCACAGAAGGCGGGAGGACACGCAGAACTGAGCAGTTCTAACGATCAGCTCCCAATTCCCGCACCCCCTTGAGGGGTGTGAAATCGTCGAAAACTCTGACAGCCAAAGTTCGTCTACTGACGCAATTCGTCGTCCAAAACGGGGGTTAATCCTTCGTGCATCTCGGACATCCGGTCGACGGCCCACGTCTTGAGTTCCTCGTCCCCCAAAGCGTCGTCAATCCGGCCAACATCCCGTTCGATAAAGAGTCTGGTATACCCACTGCTACCGTACTCTTCAGAGTGAATCTCTTCAGGGACCTGCAGCGACAGGTCATCAATAGCCGACACCATCTTTTCCAACAACTCCCTGTTCCGGTCAGAGTCATCAAACTGAAAGTTCATCACGACCTGCAAACTCTTATCCCCAGGGTCACCCCGAAAATGCCACACAAATTCAGCATCTGAGTGACCTACTGGTATCGTAATCCAACTGTCGCTCCCGGCACTTCTGTTCGTGACACCTGGCAGTTCCTCTTTGAAGCGCTCAAGGACCTCACCAAAGAACCGCCGGTACATCTTCTGTTTGGGCGACTCCTCTCGTTCTTTGATTTCCTGCGTTTCATCCGCTCCGATAATCGTCGGGACGAACATCTCAGCGTCGTCCTTCTCATAGTAGTCAAATTCAACACAATTGATTTTTAAGTTGTGTGCATCCCTCAGCCAGCGCGTCATCCGGCGAACGTCATCTGTGATCGTATACGCGACTAGCATGAGTTGTGGCGACTCCAACCCCTCAGTGAATTCACGTTCGAAATCGTCGATATCGAACTCCGAATCCTCTTCACGCTCAAACACTTCGTAAAGGTCCTCCACTGACTCAAACTCTGTCAATTCAAAGAATTCGTCTTGACCTAACCGGGCCAAGGAGGATGCGTAGTCGAACAGTTGTGTCACAGCTGAGCGCGGCGATTTGTCGCGCTTGAATTCAACGGTCGTGAGCGTCCCTCGCTTATCACATACGAGCAGATCGGGTTCCTTGCCGGTTGGTAACTGGACTTTGCTGCCAAGCACAACATTCTCTCTGGAAGTGAGTGTTCCCATCACCAACCGAGGGTCGCGACGGATTACCTGGTGGAGATCATCTTCCAGATGCTCTTCACTGTACTCCACCTCTTCGAGATATTCGATTTCACCATCCTCGCGGCGAAATCCGATTAGCGACATTGACTTTAGATGTGAGGGAGTGCTCAAAGGATTTTCTCTCCAACAAGACGACCAATACCGAAGAGCCTCTCATTCCTCAGTCTGGTTATTCTCAATATATGGGTCAATTGCGGCGTCTTCGTACATCCGGTCAAGCATATCGAGAGCCGACTGAAATGTTGCGTAGTGGTCCTGTGCGAACGCGAGCGTCTCATCCAGGGTGATGACCGGCCGGCCATCGACGGAGTCGCCCTGGACTGTCTCACGCGCTTCCAAGACGTACTGGATCGGTCCTTCGACTTCGTCCGGTGGTTGGCGCTCCCGTGCGACTGGAATATCGAATCGCTCGAAGAACCGCTCCCATTCTTCGAGATCAGTCTCAGCAACGGCAATGAAGAGTGGATAGTCCTCCGGTTCACGAGTAACCTGATAGCCACCGCGCGTCCAAACGTAGACAGCGTCGATGGAGGTGTACGCGAAATCCATACCAGCGAAGTGTGGGAGGACATACGCTTCAGAAATTGACGGCGGAGACACCACTGCCGATGCAGCGAGAAAAGAGACTCCCGCTTCGCGGACTGCTGGGGAAACAACAGAAAGCCCCTGATCGTACTGGACGTAGCCCGCTTCTTCGAGCGAGTTGACGACACGGCGAATCGTCTCGCGGCTTTCATCGATCTTGCGGGCGACCCCTGAAATCGAGTCACCGGACTCAATCGCAAGGAGCGTCTTGAGCGCTTTTTCAGTGCAGGGCTCGAACATCATTTTCTCTATAGTTACACAGATATGTGCAACAGTAAAATCCCCTACTATTGTCGAGGTTCTGAGGGTGAGATCTGCTCTACACAATTCACGAATTTCCCCGGAAAACCTGGAATACCAGCTGTCACCAATTCTCAACTGTCTCAACCACACGGGAGATGAGATCGGAGATCCGCACGTCAGTGCTTCCTCTGGTTTCTACTCTTCGTAGTGTCGACTGCAGCTCAAGGATGTCAGGTAGGGAAAACGATGTCTTCTGCAACACCGTCTGCAAGACTGCACCCCGAATCTCTCGCTGAGATGGATTCGGATCGAGATACTGGCTTACAGCGGCGTGGATTTCCGACTCATGCAGGACAATTTCTGAGGCTAGTGTACTGCCGAATTGGGCTTTCCTATCAAGAATTAGACTACCTTTTAGCTTCGATTCTGAAGTCATTCTCTCACACTGCTTGGAGAGTGCGAAATTTCGATTAGTGCGATAGATGTAGGTATTGTTGTGGGGATATTCTCGGTAAACCGCAGGACAGAGTGGCTGTAATCTGCAAAGAATTATGCTCCGCTCAGGAGTGTAGAGTGTGAGGCTGACCAGAGCCTCACTGCAATTATAGGAGATTGCAATGAACAGTAACAACCACGACAGCAAAAACCTATCGGTTAACGTAGGTAAAAACAGCGAAGAAACTCATGAATCACGGACGCACATTCGGGCATACGACGGCCAGGCTTCCACCCCTGGTCTCGACCAAGCAACCCCAAATGGTTACTCGGATCCCGTTATCGAAGCGGCAGCTGCAGAAGCTCGTCGCGATGCGTCCCGTATCGCACTGCACACTGAGTCAAAAACTGACTCAGCTGGCGCATCGGTCGGAGATGGTATCTACGGAATCACTCGCGACGGACAACCGTTGGTCGCGTCCCGAGGGATGGAAATGACTGCGAGGACGAACACGAGTGGCCGACCCGCCGACACTCTGATCGAGCCAACCGAGGCTCTTCCAGCGTCGATGGTCACCGTCGAAGATGCGGGGCCGAACATCCTGATCGACCCCCAAGGCGATCGGATTGCAGGCGTCGCAAGCGGTCTCGACGAACACGCCTCTCTGTTCCGCTCGTACGATATTCCTGCCGAACCGACCGACGATTCCCAGGAAGGCCTCTCGACTGCAGATCTAGAGGTTCAATTGCCTGATAGCACCATCAAACCTCTCGGAGATGTTGTCGACGAACCCGAGCGTTTCTCTCGGTCGTCAATCGAGACGATCGAAGCTAATCTTGCGCTCGCAGCTGAACTCAAGACGGTCAGTGATGGCATTCTCGAGAACGGCGAATTGGAGGGTCATGCAGCGTGGCTCAACGATCGGTTCGACGAACTCGCAGCATCTCGGCCAAGCCCAGCGACTGTCGCTGAGGCTCGTGACCAGAACTACCGCGAAGCCTACCTAGCCGCGATCCGCCCACTCGAAGCACTGAGTGCGGAGGATAATCAAGCGGTTCGTGCGAACGCACGTCGCCTGTCAAGCGAACAGTTCGACCGTGTGCACGATCTCCGGAAGACGCCGCTCGCACTGGCAATCGAGCTTGCGAAGCGCGTCGAAAATGGAGCAGACCCAACGCGGGCGCTGCTCACGCAGGCCGATTTCGAGGCAACGAATCCTCGGAATGTCCTGAATGTCGGTAACATCAGATACGCCTCGACGAAAGAGACCAAGGGTCGCCTCTCGACGCAGGGAACGGTGAAAATCTTGTTCGAGAATGCATTCCCTGGCCTCAAGCAGTCTGGCGTCCTGAAAGACGACACCGGAGAGATTCGGTTCGCTATCTTCGAGGGTAGTGAAACCGAAGAAGTGGCTCCGACGGACGACCCGACAGATATCGACGGCGTCACGATTGTTCGCCGCCGCGAATTCCCCATTCTGAAAGAAGGCGATGTCGTACGGTTCGACAACGTCTTCAAAGGCTGGTGGAACGGCGAGCCGAAGATCGAAACCCGGCGAGATAGCCGACTCACGATCCTCGAACGGACTGGTGAGTCGAAGACGTCGACGAAGCCGTCGCCACAGCGAATCCGACGGTCTCGACGGTCTGGAAAGCCTGTTCCCCGCCCGCCACAATCGAACTGGCGCGGTGCGGAGCGATGGATCTACCCAGTCGTCGACTGGACGCCTGAGTGGTGGCTCGAATCGGACAAGGTCGACTCGCTCGAAGTAGCCACCGATGACGACCACGCCTCTCACTTCACGTGCGGAGAGCCGTGCTTCATCCTCCCAGAGGAATCTGAAGCGATGGTCGAGACTGAATCAGGTGCAACTCCAGAGCCGACGAGTTCCACGTCAGCATCAAGAGAGATTGATGTCGAGGAACTCTACGAAGCGGTCTGGGATGATCTCAGTACGGACCGTCAGCCGACCAGTAGCGAAATGAATGAGTGGACTCGCCCCAATGAACAGCTAAGCAAACAAGACCCGTAGCGACAGGTAGTAACCGAGTCTTTCGAGACTCAGACACAGTAATCACCCACCTTTTCGATACAATCCACGACACTGTCTAGAGCGGCGATGCCAAAGAGGGGAAGAAGACGATAGAAGAGTTCCCAACAAGAGATCATGAAGACCGACTCGATCTTCCCCTCAATCCTTCCGGGGACGAAAAACCAGTTCAGGAAATGTCCCATCCGTGAATTTCATTCGCGATATGCCGAGCGCGGCGAATGTTGACTACAGCATCTCCATCGGATGCGTACCGACGACAACGGACAGGACTCGAGGAGAACGCTCCAACCGCGAAGTTGTCTGGTCCACAGTTCGAGACGACTACGTATCCATCGAGTGTCGGGGATAGTGGATGTGAGTGCATATTCAGCTCCGAGGGCCAATTCCCTCATCCCTTTGGGGTATGTGAAATCTCAAGTTGCGGCTCTGTTGAGACCCTCAGTAGCCGATAAAAATGCAGTGATGAATATAGAGGATGTATTCAGCAAGCCATCGATGTTCGTTTCACTCAACCAAGTCAGATCAGTGTCCGTATTTATCGTATACAATCATCGAATTGGTGAGCGTTGCGAAAAACACCAACACAACAATACTACTTGAGGCAGTTCCGAGTTCACCGCTTTCTCCAACAACAGCGAGTGCGAGCATGCCTATAACCAGTGCGAGCAATAGAGACAGAAAGTATATCTTGAAACCCCGAGCTAAATTTTTGAGCCATACATCCACTGAATATTGTTCAAGCTTGTTATTCTTTGAGAATTTCAACAGAACCTAATAGCTTGGATTTTGTAGTGTCCAGTATGTTGTCAGAGGATTCTCAGCACCGTATTTGGGCAGAAGATACCATATCTGATTGCTTAGACCGGCACGAGTATGCGCCTATCATCTTCGTTGGGTCTGGAATTTCTCGACGTTACCTCGGGGCCCCGAGTTGGCGAGAACTGCTCAGCGAATTAGCCACTATATGTCCTGAGATTGAATATCCGATCGAATATTACGAGGAGGAGTATACGAATCCACAAATAGCGACTCAGTTTATTAATGCGTTCCGAGATTGGGCTTGGGAAGATCATGGTCAGTTTGAACATTTTCCCCGAGAACTCTATGATAGAGATGGTAGTCCTGATAAATATCTGAAATACAAAGTAGCCGAATTCTTTAGAAAACTCTCTCCCGACTCACCCGATGACTTGCCCGATGATTTTCAAGAAGAGATTAAGGCACTAAGACAAATCTCTCCTCACGCTGTAGTAACCACCAATTATGACCAACTATTAGAAAATATCTATCCTGGCTTTGAGACAATGGTTGGCCAGGACATATATAAGAAAGACCGCAAGAAAGTTGGTGATTTATTCAAAATTCATGGCTGTGTGACACAGGAGGATAGTTTAATTTTAACCAAATCTGACTATGATGATTTCGAAAAACAGAAAAAATACATTAGTGCAAAATTACTGACTTATTTCTCGGAACACCCAGTCTTGATTCTCGGCCATTCGGCATCAGACGATAACATCCAACGCCTGCTATCGGAACTGGATCGAATGATCCCAACTGATGAAACTGACTTAATTCCAAATATATTTTTGCTTAATTATGAGGATGGTGCCGAAAAACTCGAAGGCGATCCAAACCTTTCGCGTGACGAACTGATTGACGTGGGTGATGAACGGCGTGTTCGTGTCAATGCTGTCCACGCCCATTCGTTCAAGTGGGTATATGATGCATTTGGGCAAGGCGAAGCCTCGACAAAGTTCAAGTTGAGCAGATACGAAAGTTCTCTAACAAAATATACGACGTGACGACGAAGGATGCTCCTCGGAAAAAAGTAAACTTCGAGAGGTTAGAATACTTCTCAGACGAGGATAATATCGAGCAGTTGCTCGGGTTCGTTCCGATAGACAATCCTGAAACTGTAGAAGGTCTTCGACAAGCAGGTATTCCGATTGGTGAAGGGGATGTCTCCACAGAAGCTGTTGAAGATATCAATGCGAGACTCAATACTGCCACACAGAATTATAATTCGAATGGAACTCTCATTACGGATCGAGAGACTATCTTAGAGTTTCGCAAACGAATCCCTGATCTTGACTTGACTGAGGATAAGTGTGAACTACTGATATGGAGCAGTCTCAATCAGCGCCTACAGGGTGCTGATTGGATTGTTGAATATGGTGAAGGGGTATTGGATGTAATTAGGTCGATGATTGAAGACCCTGGAGTCAAAGCGCATACCATCCAACGACTCGAAATAACGTTGTTAGCGATGGGAGAGTCTGAGCTACTTGAAGAGCTCTATGAACAGCATTCTGATAATGGACTACTGAAAGGAGATCTTTCAGCAGAATGCGACAGATCGGTTGAAGACAGATTAGGTGTGTATGGGTCTGGGAATAATATTCTATTCACTGATAGTGAAGAGAATATGATTGATCTCTATGATCAGAGAGACGACTCCAGACTATTGGAGTTGCTGAATCTCTGCGGAGATATGCTGATTGATGAGTCACAGTCTCATGGACAGGGGAATCCGTCCATTGCAACAGACTTCCGAAAACTGGAATTGGTTTTAATCGCTCGAGAATTATCCTAATGACACATAGCTGAGTTGAGCAACCTTTCTTTGCACAGAAAAACCCTCTCTATTGGGCTATCCGTAGCCTGTTCTTCAACATTCAAGCCTTCATCTCGAAGATAGTTGGCTATGGCTTTCCGATAGTTTCCACCACAATATATTGCTCAAAAACCACCATACCTGAGCGACACTTCCTTCGACGGCCCGAATTCACGTGTAGTTCGTCTCCAGCAGACCAAGAGTGGTGACCGACTTGCATGTTGTATTCATCACGGATAGATGAAGCCAACACTATTCAGATATGTTCAACCTAAGCAAGGATCGAGAAGGGAGCAACCCGACTGAAATCAGTCCGCCATACGAGGTTCGGATCCAGAGGGGTCATCCGAAGCCATCTCTGGATCTGCCGATTCCCTTTCAGTCTCAGGAACAGATCCGAGTTCTCCGAGTACCTCTTCGAGAGGTTCGATACCATCTGCTCCTTCGTAGACAACCTGAACTAGGTCGGTGTGCGGAGACTCTCCAGATGCGAATGCAGACAGCCGCTCTCGCGTTTCGGAGACAGTCGCCTCGACCCACGCATCTCGGACATCCTTATCAACAACCGCGATGGACTCTGGGCGGATAGCGACGTTCGTATAGTCGCCTGCTTCGTACGTTCTCGGCTTCCCAACGACGGCGACGTAGCTGGGCGTCTCAGCCGAACTGAGCACACTGAGAGCCTGTGGTTCGTACTGACCAGCGTAGACGAACAGACTCCCATTGCCAGCAACGATACGACCCTTCCAGTACTCCTCTGACTGGCCGACGTCCTCAGCTTCGATCAACGTGCCAACAACGAAAACTCGATTCACGGCCTCGCCAGTGGGGAGCAGGTTGAACCGGGGTGCACGCTTCTCCTCGGATTCTTTGAACTCGTGGGTCGCGACGTTGAACTCTTCGGGGAGAACACGCTTGGCTGCCTGCCGGTTCGACACTGCTGGGTCGAGGTCACTTGCGCTCAGACCGATCGACGCCTCCGGCCGTTCTTCGGACGTATCTACGAGCAGGTACGAGCCGACAACAGACCCAGAGAGAGCGTACGTCCGACCAACGATACGGGTCTGAATGTAGTCCTCTACGACCTCAGCAGTCATCGCGTCCATCGCCATCTGCTTTGCTTCCTCGAAAGATAGCCCGACGAGTTCCGTGGTAGCCTCGGCGTCGAAAATGGCGTTGATCGCACGGTCACCATCGTCGAGCACAGCCTTGATCCGAAGGTCAAACTCACCGTCGACCTGGCCGTGGTCACTACAGCGTCCCTTGTTCAGAACGCGGCTGCAGTCCTCCTGCGGGCAGCGCTTGATGAGCCCCGACCCGGTCTGGATAGCGACGACCGTCCCAGAAGCCTCTACAGTGCCATCGGATGCGTCAACCGTCTCCGTCGAAGCCTCGATATTCGATGCCGAATTGAGGTTGACCGAGAAGCGCCCGTTGTATTCGTCGGTCACGACGTTCTCGAACCGGTAGGTCTCACCCTCCTCCAGCTGCGGTAGGTCCGCACTTGCCCACTTCACGAACTTGATGACGCCGCTCTCATCCCCGATGAGGCCGACCTGTTCGATAGATTCGTGCTTGGGTTCCCACAGTTCGATGACTTCGACAAGAAGGTCACACCAGACGTCGGCCTCCTCAACAGTTGAGATCAGTGCTCGCTCGAACTCAGAGGTCCGTCGTGAACGATAGCCAGCAAGGGTTGCCACAGCGTCTGAGATGTCCTCACGCTTGACCTCTTCAGCCGCGAGGAACCGTCGAACGACGGCACGCTCGGCGTCGGAAACTGGGACGCTGTATGCGATCATGCTCTCGAGACGCCGGGTGACGCTTTCAGGGGAAACGCCCTGGAGCCCGGAGTGGTCCGAACCCTGGAACGCTTCGACGATGTTTGCCGCGCTGTCCGCCACGTTGGAGTCGATATTGGAACTCATTGCTTTCTCCTGGGGAGTGATCGAGATGTGACTCGACACATGACCAACGATTGACTGCACTCGCCAGCCCCCGCACCCCCTTTAGGGGATGTGAAATCACCCGAATCGGGTCGAGGATCCACCGATAGCTGGCACTGGAGTCAATCAGAGTCACGCCGAGCGCTCTGTTTCATCTCCCCGCATCCCCTTGGGGGGTGTGAAATTCGGGGGGTTCGGTGTGAAAGTACAATAACAAGTTACCCCACAGGACCGAGTATAATTATGTTCGTGGGGTAACTAGTTCTATAGCCGTAGAATCGAAGTCAAAATTCTCACTCGTCGGAAGTCAATCGAACTGCGTATCGAGCAGCTCGCCTAAAAATATCCGACCTTCGATTACGGATATCTCTTCCCCAACGCCCATCGCTGCGAGGACATCAGCAATCGCCTGCTCGGCCAGTGTATCACTGACCAGAATTGCGACATGGCCCGTCTTCTTCGTGGCATACTGGTAAGCCAATCCTGCAAGCACGGCATCGGTTGTCTCAATTTCGTCTTCAGTGACATCGTCCGCTGACAGACTGTAGATCCGCTCTCGCGTCCTGTCGATAGCATCGGAGACATCGGGATCCGTAAAGTCAACCTCAGCTCGCTCTAGCCACCCAGCATCCTGTGCGGATCGCAGTCGATCACGCTGATAGTGGTACGCGTCAGGGCTTTCACCAAGTTCTTCAGCGACATGGTCGGGGATTCGGACGCTGATATTCCGCCGAGTCACATACTTCTCGAAGGCTTGGTATTTCTCGTTAGATGGGCCACCCATCGCGTAGATGACGCTCGTATCGACGATCGCGAGGCTATCGCTCGGCAACTCTTCGGTCGACATTACTCCGCAGGCTCCAGGTATGGGTCGTATCCACTTGCCTCTTCGATGACCTCCTGTAGCGCCGTAATGACAGTCATCCCTTCCACCGGATGCACATCGAGTTTGTTAGTCGCAGTGCGTTGGGTGAGTTCGCCGTTCATTACCCGCAGCGTGTAATGGAGTGCAGCCGCAAGCTTTGGAATTCCCTGGCGATCGACGAACACCCGGATATCCTCGTTATCGAGTTGTCGCCCGATAGCATCAACGAGAACGGGCGTTGCAACAACATCACCGTGCTCGGTTTCGAGCGTGAGACGAATCGGGTCAACGGCAATCTGGGTGGGCATCTCGTCTTCCTGGCGGGTCAGGATTCCCATCTCTTCGAGTTCGCCCACGTACTTGTAGGCCGTCGAATGCGGAATATCGAGATCAGCCTTGACAGTCTCGATAGCCACAGGCCCATGCTGGAGGACATAGATGTAGAGCCGTGCCAATTTCGGCGTCTTCAGCAATTCAGCGTAGGTGAGAAGATCACCGAGGGTCTCCTCAGGATCTACGGAATCGCTCAATCGAGAGTCCGTCGACATCACAATCCATGTTCTATGTATAGAGTATTAGGTCTTCTGCTACCGCCCCAATTTGTACTCTCAACATCTGAGGGAGAAGTCATCAGGTTTGGATTCTACCGACTCGGGTTCATCAACTACGTTGCTAGACTGTGTTCGAGTTGTGGGGTAAGACTCATATCCAGTCACTCTACACCTGCTGTCCCGTGGTGGGACGCGTCAATATCGACATCGTATTCCTCGGCGATGATCTCCAAAGCGGGCTCGTATGCTGGGCGATTCTCCATCATCTGCTGGACGGCATCGTCCAACGGAATCACGGGGTTTCCGTCGACCCACTCAGCATCGATACCGTCGGTCTGGGGGTACAACACGTAGTGGAAGTTCCCATCAACGACACTTGCATCCGGCCGCTCGTTGATCGTTGTCTCGACACCGTATCGTTCAAAGAAGGCAATCCATCGTTCGACGTCGCGGTCGTGAACCTCGATGAATACCGGATAGTCATCGTGGCTGCGAGCAATCTGATAGCCGCCATGGGTCCAGACGTACGCAGCGTCGATCTCCGTATAGGCGAACTCCATCCCCGCAAAGTGTGGGATGACATATGCGTCCTCCTGGGAGATCGAGTCGCGACTGTACAACGTAGCCATCATTTCGTCATAGCACTGGCGAATCTCGTGATCGACGACCTGAATTCCGTTATCAGTGTTAGCGATAATAGCTGTATCCTCTAATCGCTCAATCCAGTCGTACACCCACGAGTATGAGACACCAATCTTGGTTGCGACACGGCGTATAGAATCGCCTCGTTGTGTGGCCAAGACGATCTTCGCTGCCGTTGGATCCATTAACTCAGTCATCGCCATCGTGAGAGCTGTAGTTATCTCTATAGAGATTATACAGTAAAAGCTTGCTGCGGTAGTTTTCAACGCAGACTACAAAATTACCCCACAGAGTGAACAGATAATTGAGTACGTGGGGTAACTCTGTAACG
>NZ_WPCA01000033.1 GCF_009741825.1 Halapricum sp. CBA1109 | reverse complement strand
GCGCCGGCGGACTGGCCCTCTCGGGCGGTCGAGTCGGGCGCGTTCCCCGACCGCGAAACCTACTACGACAGCCTCCACGAGGCGACGACGGCCGCCGTCCGCCAGCAAGTCCGCGAACGCGAACGGGCCGACGACCAGCAACTGGTCCACGCGGTCCGGTCGATGGACGACGCCCGCCGGACGGCGAACGAACTCGCCGAACGCGTTACGGAGTGGGGACAGAGCCGCTTCGGCGACGACGGCAGCGGTATCGAGTACGCTCGCCGGGTCGCCGACCGCGACCCCGAGGACCCGACCGAGGCCGAACTGGTCGGTCTCGCCGAGACGGTGGTGGCGATGGACGACCGGGCCGACTCCCTGCGGGCGACCATCGAGGAGACGACGCCCGCCGTCGCGCCGAACCTCGCCGCGATGGCGGGGCCGGTGCTGGCCGCACGCCTGATATCGTTGTCGGGTGGGCTGGAGCCGCTGGCGAAATCGACCAGCGGGACCGTCCAGTTGCTCGGCGCGGAGTCGGCGCTGTTCGCCCACCTTCAGGGGAACGCGCCTTCGCCCAAACACGGCGTCATCTACACCCACGAGTACGTCCGCGGGACCCACCCCGACGAGCGCGGGTCCGCCGCCCGGGCGCTCGCGGGGAAGTTGACCATCGCCGCGCGGGTCGACCACTACAGCGGCGAGCGCCGGCCGGAACTGCAGGCCGAACTGGACGACCGCATCGAGCGCATCCGCTCGCGGAGGGAGGAATGACGCTCCCCGAGGGCGTCCAGCGCCGGGCCTTCGACGGCGAGGAGTCACTCGCAACCCGTGGGTCGCCGGTGTACGGCGAACCCGTGGCCGACGGGTGGCGGCGCTGGGACCCCCACCGCTCGAAGGTCGGCGCAATGTTGGAGTCTGGGATGGACCACGGCCTCGCCGGCGGGGAGACGGTGCTGTATCTCGGTGCCGCAAGCGGGACGACCGTCAGTCACGTCGCGGACTTCGCGGGCCCGACCTACGCCGTGGAGTTCGCCCCGCGGCCGGCCGGTGACCTCGTCGACGCCGCGGCCGACCGACCGCGGCTGTTCCCCCTGCTGAAAGACGCCCGCAAGCCCGAGACGTACGCCCACGTCGTCGAACCGGTCGACGTGCTGATACAGGACGTGGCGACCCGCGGGCAGGCCCGCGTGGCCATCGCCAACGCGCAGTTCCTCGATTCGGACGGACGACTCTTGCTGGCGATAAAGGCCCGCAGCGAGGACGTGACGGCCGACCCCGAGGCAGTCTTCGAGTCGGTCATCGAGACGCTATCGGAGTGCTACGAGGTACTCGACCGTCGACCGCTGACCCCGTATCACGACGACCACCTCGGCGTCGTGGCGAGACCCCGGTGACGGCAAAACCGAACCCGGAACCCAGTTTTAAGTGTCGTGTCGTCGACTGTACGCTATGCGACGACGACGATTCCTCAAGACAGGTGGTACGGCGGGGTTCGTCGGCACGCTGGCGCTGGCGGGGTGTCAGGGGAACGGCGACGGCACGGACGATGAGGCCGACGACGGCACCACGGACACCGGTGGCGGCACCGGCGACGGGTCCGGCGGCGGAACGACGGCCCCCTACGCGAAGTGGGTGTACGAATCGGCGTACGAGGGTGCCGAGGACCCCGGGATCAGCGCCATCTCGCTGCGGTATCAGGTTCTCTCTCAGTCGTCGAGCGACGACGGCGACGGCGGCGAGTCGGAGACGCCCGAGGATCCGCTGATCGGGGTCACGGCCTCGTATCTCATCGGGGCCGCGCTGGCAGTCGGGTTCGGCGTCGGCGCGGCACCGATCGGCGACGCGGCCGAGGAGGGCGGGCCGACGGAGATAGCGACCGTCGCGAGCGGCGGGACGATTCTCGAAGGGGCGTACGACCCCGACGCCATCGGGACCGCAATCGAGGAGGCCGACGGCTCGACGGTCGGCACCGACGGCGACTACACGCTGTACGAGACCACCGGCTTTTCGGCCCAGACGCTCGCCGTCTCCGAGGACGCTATCATCAGCGCCAGCGAGGGCAACTCCGTCTCGGACCCCCAGACCCGCGTCGGGGAGATAATCGACACCCAGACCGGCGATGTCACGCCCTACGTCGAACAGGACGACGACTTCGCCGCACTGGCGAGCGCCCTGCCCGAACGGGACCTTATGGCGGTCCAGTATCTCCCGGACGGCAACGTCTTCGAGGTCGAGGACTCGGGCGGGGACTCCGAGGGGGACTCGGAGTTCGCCGGCCCGTCCGATCTGGGGCTGTCCGGGACGGCACGCGGCATCGCGCTGAGTACGAGCATCGACAGCGAGGCCCAGTCGCTGACGACGTCGATGGCGATCAAGTACGCCAGCGCCGACGAGGCCGACGACCGGGCCACGGTCGAGAGCGCTCTCGGTACCGAGGCGACCGACCGGTCGGTCACCGTCGACGGCGACACGATCCTCGTCGAGGGGACATACGACGAGTCGGTCTCCCGGAGCTAACTCACACAAACAGAACGCTTTAGCCCGGGGGCGTCGAAACCGCGGTACTGATGGACACGGGATCGGCTACGTCGCCGTTCTCCCGACTCGGGACACTCGGGATCGAAGAGGAGTTCTACGTCGTCGACGAGGACGGCCGGCCGACCGCCGGGACGGACGAACTGGTCTACGGGTCCGACCCGCCGGCCGCGCTGGAGGGGAAACTCGACCACGAACTGTTCAAGTGCGTGATCGAGATCCAGACCGAGACACTGTCGGGCATCGACGAGGCCCGTGATGGACTGCTGACGGTCCGGAACGCACTGGTCGAACACGCCCGCGAACACGGCTTCGACATCGCCGGCGCGGGCCTGCATCCGCTGGCGAAGTGGCGGGAACTCGCCCACGCCGAGAAGCCCCGCTACCGCAAGCAACTCGACCGGATACAGTACCCCCAACACCGCAACACGACCGCCGGCGTCCACGTCCACGTCGGTGTCGACGACGGCGACAAGGCGATGTGGATATCCAACCAGTTGCGGTGGTACGTCCCGATTATGCTCGCGCTGTCGGCGAACTCGCCGTACTGGAACGGCCACGACACGGGATTGCAGTCGGCCCGCGCGAAGGTTTTCGAGAACCTCCCGAACACCGGCGTTCCGACGGCGTTCGACTCCATCGCGGAGTACCGCGCCTTCGAACAGCGGATGCTCGACACCGACTCGATCAGCGACCGCGGGGAACTGTGGTTCGACGTGCGCCCTCACACCGAGTACGGCACCGTCGAGATACGCGCGCCGGACGGCCAGGCCGACCCGGACCGGACGCTCGCGTTCGTCGAGTACGCCCACGCGCTGGTAATCGACCTCGCCGAGCGATACGAGGACGGCGAGAGGGGTCAGGACCTCCGCCGGGAACTGCTCGACGAGAACAAGTGGCGCGCCATCCGCCACGGCCACGATGCCGCGTTCATCACCCGCGACGGCGAGGACACCGTCGACCTCGGGACGGTCGTCGACCGGGAGTGTGACCGCCTCGGCGTCGACGGTATCGGTCGCATCTACGAAACCGGCAGCGGCGCGGCCCGCCAGCGCGAACTGAAAGCCGACGGCGACGACGCCCTCTGTGAGTCGCTGGTGCTCGGCGTCGAGTAGCCGCGGGGCTTTTACCCACGGCGCCCTTTTGTCCTCGTAGAAACGACGAATGTCACCGACAGACGACACCGACGACGGCGAGGAGATACCGGTCCAGACAGGCGGCGCGGACGACGCGGGGAACGCCGACGAACAGACCGACGGCGACGTACGGGCCCGCATCGAGGAGGGAACCGACAAGGCCGTCGAGCAGTTCGACGAGCGGTTGGTCGACCTGCTGGCGTGGTTGCTCGACACCGAGACCCGCGCCCGCATCTACGTCTACCTCCGGCAACACCCCCACAGCACGAGCGAGGAGATAGCCGACGGGACGGGGCTGTACCCCAGCACGGTCCGGGAGGCGCTGGCGGAGCTGCACGACGAGGAGACGCTGACACGGCGCAAACGGGATAGCGACGGCGCGGGGAACAACCCCTACGAGTACGCCGCCATCGCGCCGAGCGAACTGGTCAGCGGGGCCGTCGGTGAGGTCCAGTCTCAGCTCAACACGGTGTTCAACCTCGACTCGCACCTCTCGGCCGACGACGAGGAGGGGACCACCGACCCGGTGACCATCTCGGTCGAAGAGGCCGACGACGAGGAGTGATAGTGTTTCTTGTCGCTGTGTACCGGTGGGGCCGCCTGAAGTTGGGCGGCCGATACCGAAATGACCGACAAGAAACACTATGAGGATCCGAAGGGGATAAACACCGAGCCCGCGTGGAGGCGTGTATGAAGGTCGCGCTGGGCGGGACGTTCGATCCGATCCACGACGGCCACCGGGCGCTGTTCGACCGGGCCTTTCAGCTGGGCGACGTGACGGTCGGGCTCACCGGCGACTCGCTGGCTCCCCGCACCCGAAACGAGGACCGCTACGTCCGCTCGTACGCCGACCGCAAGCGTGACCTCGAATCGGAACTCGCCACCTACGCCGACCGCTACGACCGCGAGTTCGCGGTCCGGGAACTGACGGAACCGACCGGTATCGCCACGGAACCGGCCTTCGACGTGCTCGTCGTCTCGCCCGAAACCGAGACCGGCGGCCAGCGGATCAACGAGATCCGCCGCGAGAACGGCCACGATCCGCTCGAAATCGAAGTCGTCGACCACGTCTACGCCGACGACGGCGAGGTCATCTCCTCGACCCGCATCGTCAGCGGCGAGATAGACGAACACGGCAACCTGACGCCCGACCGGGACGCCGCGGCCGTGTCGAGGACGCCTGAGTCTCCGCCTCCGACTGCACTACCACTCCGGCGCGTCCAGCCCCGCCGATTCGAGGACGTCCTTCCAGCGCTTTTGGATCGTCAACCGAGAGACGCCCGTCGCGTCGGCGACGGCCGACTGCGAGCGTTGCTCGCCGGTCGTCAACGCCGCGACGTAGACGCTCGCGGCCATCACTGCCCGCTTGGACCGGTCCTCCTCGGGGACGTTCGTGAGAAAGAGGTCGACGGCCCGCGAGCGCGCCTCCGTGTCGAGGTCCAACCGCTCTGCGGCCTCGGCTATCGCGGCGGTCCACTCCTCGTTGTCCACGGCGTCGCTCGCCCGATACACGCCTGAGGGTTGGCCGCGGTTGTACAAAAAACTCCCCCGGAGCTATGTCGCTGGCTCCCCAACGGCGGGTATGAGCGACCACGACGGTCACGTCGAGGGTATCTGGGTCACCGACGAGGGGTCGGCACCGATGGAGCGACGCGAGCAGGTCCGAGTGGTCGAAGGCGGTATCGAGGGCGACCGCTACCAGCGCGGGACGGGCTACTACTCGGGGTTCGACGGCTGTGAAGTGACGCTCATCGCCGGCGAGGCAATCGACACCATCGAGGGACGGTTCGGCATCGACTGCAGCGACGGCCGCCACCGCCGGAACGTCGTCACGCGGGACGTGTCGCTTGCGACCCTGCTCGAACACCGGTTTCGCATCGGCGAGGCCGTCCTCGAGGGGACCCGCCCGCGGCCGCCGTGTTTCCACCTCGCGGACGTCGGCGAGGACGCCGACCTGCCTGAAGCGCTGGGCGACGACCGCGGCGGCATCTGTGCGTCGGTCGTCGACCCCGGACCGATTTCGGTCGGCGATCCGATCACCGTGCTGGACTCGACGGGCGTCGACGCCGACGCCATCGCCGCCTCGATCCGCGATAGATACGAGTAGGCGGCGCCTACCGGGCTAAACAGTCGCGGCCCTATATGAGTCCTCTCGGGGTTCGACTAGACGTGATGCAACAGATCACCAGCGCGTGTCCGGCCTGTGACGGGACCGGGCGCACGGACGGACAGACCTGCCAGACCTGCTACGGCGCGGGTGAGGAACCGGCCGAGCGGGACAACCAGAAACCGCTGTACATCTCCTGATCAGCGGCCGACCGACAGCGGCCACAACGCGTCGAGGGTCCACTCTACGGGGCCGCGGTCGAACGGCCACGTCCCGCAGTCGCTGCGCGTCTGGAGGCCGTCGGTCAGGTACTCGAAGTGGATCTGTTTCTTCGAGAAGTGGTAGTTACAGATCGGTGGCTGTTGTTTCTCCCAGTAGATGGTCTCCGTCTCGGGGACGCCGCTCGGTCGCTCGGGGATGTCGTCGTAGATGTCGTCCTGTTCGTAGCTGTCCTCGATAGCGTCCTTGACCGGCGTTACCGGTCCGAACGACCACGCCAGCGAGAGGACGACGGCGGCGGCGACGACACCGCCGACCAGTCGGCGGCGCTCGGGACTGTCGAGGCTGGCGACGAACGCGCCGATACCGACGGCGAGGAATGCGTACAGCAGCATCGCGTCGATGGCCCCGCCCATCTCGAAGCGGAACCCAAGCAGGTAGAGGCCGGCACCGAGCAGCACCCACCAGTACCGCCGGTCGCGCTGGACGGCCGCGACGAGACCGAAGAGACCGAGCGGGATCACCGCCAGCCCGTAGCCCAGTTCGACGACTATCTCGTAGAGCCGTCCGACCATCGTGTAGCGGTCGACGCCGTACATCGGGACGACGACTGCCTCCAGATAGAGGGGAATCCCGTTGCCGGTGAGGACGAACGGCGCGACAGTGAGGACGGCGACGACGAGGCCGCCACCGACCGCCCGGGCCGCGCTCCCCCGACCGCCTCGGACCGCGGCCATCGCCACGACGACGCCGGCCGCCGGCAGGCCCAACTGCCAAAAGCCCGCCGCGGCGGCCGCGAGCGCCCCGGCCCAGCCGTAGCGTTCGTCCACCGCGAGGACGAGGCTCCCGGCCACGCAGGCGAACGCGAAGTACTTCGGCCGGAGGCCGGCGTAGGGGTACATGTACAGCGTCGGGATGGTGAACATCGCCCCCGCGGCGACGAGGCTGGCCCACCCGTCGCCGGTCAGCCGATGGGTGAGTAGCCCGACGAGGGCGACGCCGGCGCTGACGACGAGGACGGCCGTCGCGATGCTCAGCAGGTGGAGGACGACCATATTCCCGCCGGAGGCAGCGCCAGCAGCGTCGTCACGCCGTAGATAAGCGGCGGCTTGATGTCCCAGATGTCGGTGTAGGGCATCGCGCCCTGCGTGATGTACCACCCGGCGTGCTGGAACAGCGCCGAGTCCATACTGATGAACAACGGCTCCTTGGCGAACTTGTAGGCCGTTCCGAGGCAGACGACGAAGAGAGCGCCGCCGAGGAGCCACAGTCGCCAGTCCTCGGCGAGGCTGGTCCGTAGTTGCTCGCGTGTCCGGGGGGCCCGCATTCACGGCCCGCTATCCGCCCGACGCCAATAGGTGTTGCCAACCTGTCGTATGGCGGGCCTGGCTCGTGAGTTTTATACCGGGCGATGGGGTAGAGTCGGGCGAGCGCGGGTTGCCGAGCCAGGCCAAAGGCGCAGCGCTTAGGACGCTGTCCCGTAGGGGTCCGCCGGTTCGAATCCGGTCCCGCGCACTGACTGAGTTTTCGAGCGAAGCGAGAAAACGAAGGAGAGAGCAGGACCGGTTCGAACCCCGGGAGACGAGCGGTAGCGAGTCTCCAGACGGTTCGAATCCGGTCCCGCGTATGCCATCTCCGAACGAACGTGAGGAGTGGCATCGTCGGCGGATTCGCGGCCCAGAGAACGAACGAAGTGACGTTCTCGCGGTTCGAATCCGGTCCCGCGCAATTTCGCGCTCGACCGGACGGGAGAGCCGTGAAAATCGTCGAACGGATTCGCGGCCCAGAGAACGAGCGAAGCGACGTTCGCGCGGTTCGAATCCGGTCCCGCACACGCAACTTCACTCCGTCCGCCAGTGTTTGTGCGCTTCAGCGACTATCAGTACTGTCGGTGCGATCAGGAGTATGCGAATCCACGTTTCTACCGCAATCGGCTCGACCCCGAGCAGAAATTGCGTTGGGGCAACGTGGATAGCGATCAGATGGACACCAGTGCCGTGAGCGTCCCGCCAAGGAGTATCGGATTGGAGAATGGGCTCTTCTCGACCACGGAACGCGATTCGGAGCGACACGTGCCGAGAAACAGCGCCATCGAAACGACCATCGTCGTGAGGGCAGCTGTCTGAGCGTATCCGAGCGTCACTCCGTTCGTGAACTCGTACCAGAAGACGGCGAGCGCAAGGACTGCGAGCCAGATGCCGACTGCAACGGTTCGCTCGAGCAGCCGGCGCGAAAGCAACCCCGCGTCAGGTCGATGGGGTGGCCGTTCGTACTGTTCTCGCTCGCCGGGTTCGAACGCCAACGCGACGTCCTGGATGCCGTTATTGACGACGTTCAACCACAGCGCCTGTGCAGGCACGAGCAGCAGCGGAAAGAGCCCCGCCTCGTCGCGCGGTAGCACGCCCACGATGGCAAAAAAGAACGCTGCGAGGATCGCCAAGACAAGCGCAATGCCAGTTGAAAGGAGGAACATCGTCGCCTTCCGGATGTTCGAGAAGACGGTGCGTCCCTCTTCGACTGCTGCATAGATGGTTGCGAAGTTATCGTCGGTGAGGATCATCTCGCTGGCCTCCTTTGCGACGTCCGTGCCGGTGATCCCCATCGCCGCACCGATGTGCGCTGCTTTCAACGCCGGTGCGTCGTTGACCCCATCTCCAGTGACGGCCACGATTTCACCGTCAGCCTGTAGTACCGTGACGATCCGGTGTTTCTGCGCCGGGCTGATGCGGGCGAAGACGGCTGTCTCTCTGAGGCGTTCGGTCAGTTCCTCGTCGGAGAGTTCGGCCACTTCTTGCCCCGTCAGTACCCCCTCGGATTCGATCCCGACCTGTTTCGAGATGGCTCTCGCAGTCGAAGCGTGGTCGCCGGTGACCATCTTGACCTGTATTCCGGCACGGTCGCACGCAGCGATTGCCTCGGGCACGCCCGAACGTGGGGGGTCAATCATACCAGCGAATCCGAGAAAGGTCAACCCACCGGGGTCCTCTGTACCAGTCAGATCCCCGCCACCTCGGGCCATCCCGATGACGCGAAGGCCATCGCCTGCGAGTTCGTCGGCTTTGGTGAGCACTTCTTCGGAGTCGAGTGGTTCTCGCCCAGTCGAAGTCAAACTCGTGTCACACATTTCGACGACGCGCTCGGGGGCACCTTTGACGTACGTAACGGCGCTATCGTCCACCAGATGTGCGGATGCGGTGTAGCGGCGGTCGGACTCGAACGGCAGATGACCGACCTGCGGATAGGCTTGGGTCAGTTCACGCTGGTCGTGGCCTGCTTTTTTCCCGGCGACGAGTAACGCCGTTTCCGTGGGATCGCCTACCCCCTCGAGTGTACCGTCGTCCGATTCGTCGAGCGATGCTTCGCTTGCCAGTACTCCGGCAATCAACGTCTCGTCCAACGGCGACCCCGTCTCGATCGAAATCCCGCCGTCGGTCTGAGAAAATGCCCCGACTCCCGAGTTCCCGTCGCCAGTCACGTCGACGAACCCGTCGGCGGTCCACAGCTGCTGGACAGTCATTCGATTCTCGGTGAGGGTTCCGGTCTTGTCCGAGACGATGACACTGCAGGAACCGAGTGTCTCGACGGCAGGGAGCCGTCGGATGATGGCGTTTCGTCCGGCCATCCGGCGGATACTGACTGCAAGCGCTACTGTCATAACCACCGGTAACCCCTCGGG
The DNA here is from genome assembly GCF_009741825.1 of Halapricum sp. CBA1109. GTDB lineage: Archaea > Halobacteriota > Halobacteria > Halobacteriales > Haloarculaceae > Halapricum. The sequence continues at coordinate 12,935 of NZ_WPCA01000033.1, read as the reverse complement.
GATCGCGGAGACCGCTGTGGCGACTGCGAGCAGGAAAATATCCGCGATCGGAATCGCTTGCCAGAGCCCGATAGCGAATAGAACGACCGAAATTGCAAGGATGGCGACGGTAATACGGTTTCCAAACCGATGTATTCGCGTCTGGAGCGGCGTCGCAGCGCGTTCCGTCTCCCGAACCTGCCCGGCGATAGTTCCAATCTGGCTATCTTCACCGGTTGCGACCACGACACCGACACCCCGACCCGAGGCAACGGATGTCCCCATATAGGCCATATTTCGTCGATCAACGACTGTGTGTTCCGGTGCGACGGGATCCGTCGAACGGGACACGGGAACCGATTCTCCGGTCAGGATCGCAGTGTTCAGTTGTAGCTCCGTGGTTCTGACCAACCGGAGGTCTGCCGGGACGATATCACCAGACTCCAGTAGGACGATGTCACCGGGAGCCAGATCCGTACTGTCTATTCTGCTCACGTCTCCGTCCCTGCGGACCCGTGCCTTTGGCGTGACGAGCGACGCCAGCGCCGCCATCGCGTTTTCCGCCCGGTATTCCTGAACGAATCCGATGACCGCATTTATGCCGAGAATGATGGCGATAACGATTGCATCGACGTAGTGGTCGATAGCAATCGTGATAACGAAAGCAACGAGCAGAATGTAGATGAGCGGGCTCTTGAACTGATGCAGGAAGATCCAGACTGGACTGATTACGTCGCTCTCCCTGATGGTGTTCGGTCCGTATTTGTCGAGACGACGATTTGCTTCGTCACTGCTCAGCCCACTCTGACTCGACTCTAGTGCGTCGAATGTCTCGTCCACGGTGGACCCGTGCCATACCCTCTCATCCATTCTACGGCAACAATCGAAACGGACCGGCAAAACTCTGTGGTGGAACGGCACTCGCCGAAGAATTTTCAGGGTACAGACGAACCGAGTGGTATGTCGTCGACGACAGTCGTCGCGGGGGTCGGACCGGGGCTCGGATCCGCCGTGGCCCGCCGGTTCGGGACCGCCGGGGACGCCGTCGCACTGTTCGCTCGGTCGACGGAGTACATCACCGATGTCGCCGAGGAGATACAGGAGACCACACCGGGGACGGCCCTCCCGGTCCGAACGGACCTCTCCGACCCGGAGTCGGTCGGGGAGGGGTTCGAAGCCGTGCGCGAGGAACTCTCTCCCGTCGACCGGTTGGTGCTCACGAGCGGCTCCCCTCCCGCGGAGGGGGGTGTTCTCGACGTAGCGCCCGACACGTTCCACGATGTGCTGGACACGCGAGTACGTGGCACTTTCCGGTGCGTTCGGGAGGCGGTCGGCGATATGGTCGACGACGACGGTGGGACAGTCGTCGTCACTAGTTCGGGCACGTCGCGGCATCCATCGGAGAACGTGGCCTACGCGACGGCCCGGCACGGCACCCGCGGACTCGTCCGGTCGCTCGCTTCGGATCCGCGACTCGGGGCCGCCGACGTGCAGGCGGTCCACCTGATCGTCGACGGGTGGATCGACAAGCCGAGCCTCCAGGAGACCTACCCGGACCACGACCGATGGATGGACCCCGACCACATCGCCGAGACGATCCATCGGATCGCGACGAGCCCGGAGACGGTCCACACGGGAGAGATGGACCTGCGACACCCGAGAGACGAGCCGTCGTTCTGATCTCGTCCGCGCGTCGCCGTTCGAGCCACCCGCACCCAGCGGGTAGTGTGTGCGAGCACCCACCAGACACGGCTGCGGACTCGATGCGACCGTCGAAACACAATTATCAGATGTATGTAAATAGATGTTTAATCGTCCCACCGCTTTCGTACGCTATGCCCGGTGTCGACGAGGAGACCGCCGAGTTCATCCTGTCTGTCAGAAACTCCAGTTCACATCGAGACGTTCTCGAACGCCTCGACAGTGGCCCCGCCACCCCCGACGAACTAGACCAACTGCCCGTCGAGAACGCTCGGAGCGTGCTGGAAGAGCTACTCGAACACGATGTCGTGTCGGCGACGGACTCCGAGTTCGAGCTGACCGACTTCGGTGGCCGGGTGCTGGAGTACGCGACGAAGGATTGGAACCCGTCGAACGAGGGGACCAAACGCGCCCGGACCTTCGACATCCTCGCCGACTGCGAGTGGCACTGTTCCTCGTGTGAACTGCCCAGCTCACAGCCGGCGAAGGACATCCAGATGCTCCGAAAGGAGGGGTTCGAGTTCGTCCAGAACACCGGGCAGGGACAGGGTGATTTCCTCGAGTGTGAGAACTGCGAGGACACCACGTTCCACCGGAAGATGAAGTATCCCTTCCCCACGAGCAAACCCATCACGCGCCAGAACATGCCCAACTCGTTCAAACAGCGGGTGCGTGACCTCTATGACCACCGCGACGCGTTCGACGGGTCCTCGCCCAGCACGACGCTGGAAGTCGACCACCGCGTTCCGGAAGTCCGGTGGGAGCAATCCGAGGACTTCGACTACGAGTCGATGTCAGACGACGACATCGAAGAGCACTTCCAGATACTGTCGCGAAAGCACAACCTCCTGAAAAGCCGCAAGTGCGAACAGTGCGTCGAGACCGGGAAACGACCGCAGTTTATGCAGATCGATTTCTACTACGAAGGCGACGAGAACTACGACGACCAGACCGGCTGTGAGGGCTGTGGGTGGTACAACCCCCACGAGTGGCGCGACGCCCTGCAAGCCCAACTGGAGTAGCGAGCGCGCACCCTTCTCCCGACTATTTAAATAGCCTTGGCGTCCAACCACCCGTAGATACCGCAAATGCCGGACACCGACTCTCCCCCCGAGCAACCGACCGTGTTGGACCTCTTCTGTGGCGGCGGCGGTCTCTCCGAGGGCTTTCTTCAGGCCGGATACGACGTCATCGCCGGTGTCGACGTGAGCGAGGACTTCCTCGAAACCTACGACCGGAACCACGACGACGCCGTCGCGATCAACGCCGACCTCTCCGAGATACCCCCCGAGGAGTTCTTCGAGACGTATCCGATAGACCCAGATGACATCGACGTGGTCATCGGGGGCCCGCCGTGCAAGGGGTTCAGTATCGCTGGCCACCGCGACCCCGAGGACGAACGGAACTATCTGGTGGGGAGTTTCATCGACTACGTCGAGTACGTCCAACCGGACGCGTTCGTGATGGAGAACGTGCCGGGAATCAAGTCGATGGAAGGGGGGGACACGCTCCGGTCGATTCTGGCGGGGTTCGAGCAGGCCGGGTACGAACAGACGAGCTACGAGACGCTGAACGCGGCCGACTACGGTGTTCCGCAGGAGCGCCGGCGGGTCATATTCATCGGCCGCCGCGACGGCGAGACGCCGACGTATCCCGAGCGGACCCACAGCCCCGCCCAGCAGTCCACGCTGACGGGTGCCCAACTCCAATCGTACGTCACCGTCGAGCAGGCGCTGTTGGACACGGAAGTCGAGGGGCTCCCCAACCACGAGAAGACCGACCACTCCGAGGATATGGTCGAGCGCATCTCGGAGGTGCCGGAGGGCGAGAGCCTCTACGAGAGTTACGGGGACAGTTGGCGCAGACTGGAGCGTGACGAGCCGGCGATAACGATCAAGGAGAACCACAATGCGCCGTTCATCCACCCCGAGGCGGACCGCGTCGGCACCGTCCGGGAGTGTGCGATACTCCAGTCGTTCCCCGACGACTACGTCTTCGAGGGACCAAAGAGCACGCAACTGAAGGTCGTCGGGAACGCGGTTCCGCCGGGGCTGTCCAACGCCATCGCGGAGGCGCTGTCGGCCGACATAGCGGAGATGCGACAGCAACAGACCGTCTAGCTGTCCCCCCCGGCACCCACCGTGCCCACCACCAGAGCCAATACGGTTCTCTCCGAACTGCCAGTCGTCGTGGCAGAACAGTTGTTGATCATCGTCACGGGTATCCTGTTGCTCGGGGTCGCGGGGCAACTGCTGGCGGGGCGGCTCCGGGTCCCGAGTGTCATCTTCTACCTCGCGGCGGGACTGGTTCTGGGCGAGGCGGGGTTCGACATCGTGACGCTGGCTACCTTCGGCGACGGGTTGACGACTATCGTCGGTATCAGTGTGGCCATCATCGTCTTCGACGGGGCGTTCGCGCTGCAGTTCGACCGCATCCGGTCGGCGTCGACGACGTCGCTGCGGTTGGTGACCGTCGGCGCGGCGGTGATGCTCGTCGGGACGGCGGCGACGGTCCACTTCCTGATGGACACCGGGTGGGGTATCGCGTTCCTGATCGGGGCGCTGTTAGTGGCCACGGGACCGACGGTGATCACGCCCATCGTGAAGGTGGTCCACCTCCGGGAGCACGTCTCGGCGGCGCTGGAGACGGAGGGTATCGTCAACGACGTGACAGCAGCCATCGCGGCCGTCGTCATCTTCGAGACGATACTGCTGTTCGAGGCGGGCGGGCCGGCGACGCTTTTGGCGTTCGTCGAGCGACTCGTCGTCGGCGTCGGGGTCGGACTGCTCGTCGCCGCCGGGGCCTACTACCTCCTCCGGGAGGAGCTGTTCCCGGGCGACGGGCCGCGTGCGGCGCGATTTCTGGTGGTACTCGCGGCGATCAGTTCCTACGGCATCGCCGATCTGGTCTCGACGGAGGCGGGCGTCGCCGCGGCGGCGACGGCGGGCATCGCGCTCGGGAACGTCCCGCTGCCCCACCGCGAGACCATCGAGCGATTCACCGAGGACGTGACGCTGTTGTTGCTCGCGTTCGTGTTCGTCTCGCTGGCGGCGCTGGTTGATGTGGGTGCGGTGCTGGCGCTCGGCGTCGAGGGCATCGTGTTGCTCGCCGTCGTGACGCTGGTCCTGCGACCGCTCGTGGCATTCGTCTCGACGGCGGGCGTCGAGCAGTTCACACGGCCCGAGCGGCTGTTTCTGGCGGCGGTCGGGCCGCGTGGGATCATCCCGGCGAGTCTGGCGACGCTGTTCGCCATCGACCTCGCGGCCGAGGGGAACGCCGCCGGCGCGCAGACGCTCGTCGGAGCGGTGTTTCTGGTCTCTTCGTGACCGGGGCGATAGAGGGCGGGTTCGCGCGACAGATTGGCGACGTACTTGGAGTGACACCGATGCGCACGATAATCGTCGGCGGGGGCCGGGTCGGCCGGTCGCTCGCCCAACAACTGGAGCAACGGGACGAGTTCGTCGTCATCGTCGACGACGACGAGGAACAGTGTCGGCTGGCAAAAGAGATGGGATTTCGGGTGTTCGAGGGCGACGGAACCGAAGCCCGAGTCCTCGAACGGGCCGGTATCGACGAGGCCAAGCGGGTCGTCGCGGCCACGCAAAGCGACGACGTCAACCTGCTCGTCTGTCAGACGGCGATCACGAAGTTCGACCTCACGGACGTCTTCGCTCGGGTCAACGACCCGGAGAACGTCGACGCCTTCGAGGCCCTTTCGATCACGACCGTCGACAGCCCGCAGGCGACCGCCTACGCGCTGGACAACGAGATAGAGCGCCCGGCACTGGCCCACTGGATGAACGACCTCGGCGACGGCCACGATATCATCGAGGTGACGGTCACGGCCGAGGGCGTCGTCGACCGGCCGATACGCGACCTCAACGACGAGATTCCGGGCGGGTGTATCATCGCCGAGGTCGGCCGCGGCGCGGACGCCCACGTCCCCGACGCCGACGAGACGCTGTCGCTCGGTGACCACGTCACGTTCCTCGGTGACGCCGACGCCGTCGGGCACGCCGTCCAGCGGTTCCACCCCCACGACTGACGGATCGACCCGTCGACCACTCGCTATGGCGGCCGTAGCGACCGCGAAGCCACAACGTTCTCTGGAATAGTGTGAAAACAAAAAGAGATAAGCCGTCGAATAGAGATACACTATCCGATGGAGTTCAGTATCGAAGAGCGGCCGAGTTACGCGATGGTTGACGTGACGCTCGGGGAGGGTGAACAGATAGAGACCAAGCCCGGGGTGATGATGACTCGGGACGACAGCGTCACCGTCGAGTCCAGCGTCGGCGGCGACGGCGGTATCGGGAGCACGGTCAAGCGGGCGGTCAGTGACGAACAGACGCTGGTCGACAACACCTACACTGCCACCCGCGAGGGCGGGTCGGTGACGCTCGTCCCGGAGCACCCGGGCGACGTCATCGCGGTCAGTATGGGCGACCGCCAGTCGATGAAGGTCCAGTCGGGGTCGCTCATCGCGTGGGAACCGCTGGTCGAGCGCTCGACGGAGATGAACAATTTCTCGAATATGTTCTCCTCGGGCGAGTTGACCGTCCTCGGACTGTCGGGGCAGGGGGTCGCGTTCCTCTCGGCGTTCGGGTCGATGGTCGAACGGGAGGTCACCAGCGAGGATCCGCTGGTGGTCGACGAGGACCATCTGGTCGCGTGGGACCCGTCGCTGTCGCTGAGTCGCAAGAGCGACGGCGGCCTCAAATCGAGCATCCTCGGCGGCGAGGGCCGCGTGACGGAGTTCCGCGGCGACGGCCACGTCTGGCTACAGACGCGCAACCCGATGCTGTTCTCGACGGGGACCGCCCACGAGGACGACGAGACCAGCGGCGGCGTCGGCGTCGACGACTTCATCTGACCGTCGCCGACCCCGGCACGTCCTGCCGTAGCCCGTCACCTGTTTAGTCGCCCGTCTCCTACTCGGTGGTAGTGAACGAGGACATCACGGAGACGCTCGGCTCGCCGCTCGTGAAACTCGAGTCTCCGCCGGGCGTCACAGTCGCGGCGAAGGTCGAGTCGTTCAACCCCGGCGGGTCGGCTAAAGACCGCCCGGCGAAGTATATGATCGAGGCCGCCGAGGACGCCGGCGAACTGCAACCGGGCGACCGCATCGTCGAACCGACCAGCGGCAACACCGGCATCGGCCTGTCGATGGTCGCGGCGGCGAAAGGCTACGACATCACCATCGTGATGAGCGAGGACAAGTCCGTCGAGCGCCGCCAGATTATGACAGCTTACGGCGCGGACCTGCACCTCATCGAGGGCGATATGACCGACGCCCGCGAGGTGGCCGACCGCCTCGAAGACGAGGAGGGGATGGTCCAGATGCGCCAGTTCGAGAACGAGGCCAACCCTCGGGCCCACTACGAGACGACCGGGCCGGAGATCCTCGAACAGGTCGGCGACCGGACGATAGACGCCTTCGTCGCCGGCGTCGGCACCGGCGGGACCTTCAGCGGGACCGCCCGCCGCCTGAAGGAGGCGTTCCCCGAGATGACCGCTGTTGCCGTCGAACCCGAGGACAACGCCGTCCTCTCGACGGGTGAGTCCGGCACCGATAGTTTTCAGGGGATGGGACCAGGCTTCGTCAGCGAGAACTTAGACCGGAGTCTCATCGACGAGATACGGACTATCGATATCGAGGCCGCCGAAGACGAGTGCCGGCGACTCGCCCGCGAGGAGGGTATCCTCGTCGGGCAGTCCTCGGGCGCGATGGGCGTGGTCGCCCGCGAGGTGGGCGAGCGAATCGCCGACCCCGACGACGACGGCGACGACCCGCCGCTGGTCGTGACGGCCTTCTGGGACAGCGGCGAGCGGTACATGTCGACCGGGCTGTTCGACTAGCCCTCGAACTCCGATTTCGTCACCCGGACGGTCAGCGTCTCCGCCACGTCCTGCAGGTCGTACTCGGGGAGGTCCGGCCCCGTCCGGGTGACGTACATCGGTTCGACGAGCGCCGGCGGGCGGTCCTGTGTGGGGGATTCGTCACCGTTCTCGTCTCCATCGCCGTCCTCGTCTCCGTCGCCGCTTTCCTCGGCACCGTCGCCGTCTCCCTCCGCGGACGCGTCACCGCTCTCCTGTTGCTCGACGCCGTACAGTTTCAGGAAGCGGCCGCTGTTCTCGGGCGCTATCTCGTCGTCGCGGATGGCCGCGGCCAACTCCCGGGAGAGCCACTCGCTCTCGGAGACGGAGGGCTCGAAGACCATCGTGTCGGCGGCGAAACGGACCAGATACCAGTCGAGGTCGTTCAGCAGGGCGACGGCCGCGCCGAGGCTGACCGTCTCGACGGCGATGCTGTTCCGATAGGGCTCTCGGAGGTCGTAGGTGGCGAGAGCGTTGCGGGCGGTTTCCCGGGAGAGCAACTCGTATTCGAGGTTCACGTCGTCGGTCCCGAGCATACAGACCCGCGTCATAGCTCGACCGACGGCGGGCGACGGGAAAGCGATTTGGGATTAGAACGTCGAGAGTTCGCCCTCGATGACGCGTTCGGTGATGTCGGTGATATTCGCGAGTTCCTCGTCGACGGTCGCCTCGATGTCGTCCTCGATGTCCGCGACGGTGACGCCCTCCTCGGTGGCGACGGTCGCCTCGGCGACGTGGGGGTTGTCGATAGGCTGTCCGATCTGACTGAGCAGGCGGATCTGTAGCTGCTGGATCCCCTCGACCTGTTCGACGACCGACTGGGCTATCTCCGTCGAGAGGAGGTTGTATATCTTGCCGATGTGGTTGACGGGGTTTTTCCCGGAGGTGGCTTCCATACTCATCGGGCGGTTCGGGGTGATGAGGCCGTTCGCGCGGTTGCCCCGGCCGACGGAGCCGTCGTCGCCCTGTTCGGCGGAGGTGCCGGTCGTCGTGAGGTAGATTGCGCCCTCGTCGTAGTCGTCGGCGGTGTTGACGTGGACCTCGACCGAGCGGTCGGTGTACTCGGTGGCGATGTCGGCGACGTACTCCCGGACGCCCTCGACCATCTCGCGGTAGTCGGCCATCGAGTCGACGTAGGCGTCGACGGCCGCGACGGCGACGGTCACGTCGATGTGGTCGCCCTCGCGTTTGCCCATCACCTTGATGTCTTGGCCGACGGCGGGGTTGTCGTCGCTGTACTCGCCGTTGAGCCGTCGCTCGGTGTTGTATACGATGCGCTCGGTCTCGCTGAGGGGCGCGTGGCCGACGCCGTAGGAGGTGTCGTTGGCCATCGGCACCGCTTCTTCGTCGCCGAACACTTCTTGTAGGTCGCCGCTGCCCTCGCCCAGTCGCACGTCGACGATCACGTCGGTCCCCACGTCCAACTGCGGGAAGGTCGAATCGAGGTACTCGCGGGCGGCCTCCAGCGCGATTGTGTCGGCCGGGATGCGCGTCCCCTCGTACTCCTTGGTCGCGCGGCCGACGATGAGGAGGTATATCGGTTCTTGAACCTCGCCGCCGCCGAAGGCCGGCGCGGCGTTGCCGGCGACGAGTTGGGTTTCGTCGGTGTTGTAGTGGAGGACGGTCCCGACGCGGTCGAGATACGCCCGCGCCAGCGCCTCGGAGACGTGTTCCGCGACGCCGTCACAGATGGAGTCGGGGTGGCCGATACCCTTCCGCTCGACTATCTCGACGTCCTGCTGTTCGACCGGTCGACCCTCCGTGGGTTCGACGCGGATGTTCCGTTCGGTCATTATCCAGCGATTGGCCGGCGACGGGTCTATAACTTACGGAAACCTTTGGCGACAATCTAATTACTCCTGTGTATCTACGGCGAGAGCCATCCCGAGATACGACCGGTTGGTGCGTTCGCTCGGGTCACAGCCGAGGCGCTCCAAAAGGTCGATGGCCTCGTCCCGGGCGGCCGCGACCTCGCCCTCGGTCTCGACGTCGGTCTCGACTTCGAGAAACTGCCCGACGCTCTCGACGTCGTCTAGCGTGACGACGAAGCCGTCGAGGGCGTAGCGCTGGCGGTCCTTCCGGACGGTCGCCGCCGGGGAGAACCCCAGCGACTCGACGATGTCGACGGCTGTGTCGCCGTCGTCGACGCCCGTCTCGAACTCCTCGCGGGTCTTGGAGTCGGCTTCGACTAGCGGTCCCTTGTAGGTCATCCGGGTCGTCGTCCCGTCGTCCGTCCGTTCCTCCCGGAGTCTGAACGCCTCGTCGGTCTCGGCGAAATCCCGGTGTGGAGCGTCGTAGTAGGTGTCGATTTGGACGACGCCGCCCAGCGAATCGGCCCCGAGTTCGGCGAGTCGGTCCCGGACCCGTCCGTGGTCGGCCGCGACCTTGAGTTCGACCTCGTACATAGCCGGACAGTCGGACGGGGGCAGGATAAGCCGACCGCTCCCGTGGGCTCTCAGCGGAGGTCCGAGGGGTCAAGGTCGCCTCTTGCGACGGCCCGCAACTCCGCTTCCGAGAGCATCTCGACGACGAAATCGGGCATCTCCTCTGGCAAGTCTCCCGGGATAGACACGTCCTCGGCCGCGGCCGACTCGTTCTTCGCTGCGGCGGGTACTGTCCCACCGTCGGTCTTGGTTTCGGTGTCCGACAACCGCGAGACCGACTGTTCGACCTCGCTGACCATCGCGGCCTGTTCCTCGTTTGCGGCCGCGAGTTCCTCGACCTCCTCGGCGACGCGGTCGGCCTGCCCGACTACCTCGTCGACCATCGAGGCTATCTCCTCGGCCGCGGCGGCCTGGTCGTCGGTGGCGCTGGCCACTTCGGTGATTCCGTCGGCCGTCTCCTCGACGGCCTCGACGATGTCCGTCAGGTTCTCCATCGCGTCCCTGACGCTCTCGACGCCGCGGTCGACCTGTTCGGCCGTCTCGGTCAGGCTCTCGACGGTCTCTTCGGTGTCGGTCTGGATGTCCGCGACCATCTGCTCGATGTCGCTCGCGTGTTCCTGGGACTCCCCGGCCAAGGACTTGATCTCGTCGGCGACGACGGCAAAGCCCTCTCCGGCCTCGCGGCCCGCGCGGCCTCGATGGAGGCGTTCAGTGCCAGCATATTGGTCTGGTCGGCGATGTCGTTGATGGCGTCGACGAACTCGTCTATCTCCTGGACCCGGTCTTGGAGGACGGAGACGTCCGCTCGGGCACCGTCGACGGCCGATCCGATATCGTCCATCACGTCCGCGGCGTCATCGGCGGCGACCTGCCCGTCCTCGGCGAGTGTCTCGGCCCGGTCGCTGGCTCGCTCGACCTGATCGGCCGTCGACGCCACCTCCTCCACCGTCGCCGAGAGGTTCGACACCTCCGAGGCTATCTCGTCGATGCGACCTGACTGTTCCTCGGCCGCGTCGCTGATAGTCGTCGCGCTCTCCGCGACGCTCTCGGCCGTCTCGTGGAGGTCCGCTATCGGTTGTTGGACCTCCGCCTCGACGGCGTCCATCAACCGCTCGTTCTCGTCGACGGTCGCCGCCAGTCGCTGGCTGTAGGAGTGAATGTAGGTGTCGGCGACGACCTGCATATCGAGGCTGATTATCCGCAGTATCGCCAGCAGGTCCGCGACGGTGTCGTCAACCTCCTCGTCGATCACCTGTTCGACGTCGTCCACCGACACCCCCTCCGTACCGTTGGTCAACCGTTCGGTCATCGACTCCTTCAGTCGGTCCCCGACGAGCGGAAGAATCAGGTCGTAGTAGACGCCGTACTGCCCGATATACTGCTTCATCGGCATCTCCAGCATATCGTGGAGTTTGCCGATTCGGGCCCGGTCCCGGAAGTAGTCCTCGCCGTACTCACCCTCGGCGAGCGTCACGAGATAGGCCGACTGGGTGCGCTTGAGTTGCTCGACGCTCTTGGGCGACCGCCCGATGACCTCGACGGTCTGCTCGTAGTCGGTGAGGTTCTCGTAGAAGTCCTCGGCCACCTCGTCGGCGTGGTCTCTGAACACCGGTTCGTACCGCTTGAGCCGCCGGACGTCCTCGTCGTCGAACCCGACGAACTCTTTCCGCCACTCGATCTCTTCGGCGTCCAGACCGATTTCCTCGACCAGCGAGTCCGCGTCCAACTGATCGTTCATCCCCCCTCTCCCGAAGTCCTCGCTGCCGTATTCTCCAGAACCTGACATAAAGCACTGTACACAGCGTGTTTGGATAAATGTTCACTACCACCTTTTCGTTTCGATAATCGGGAACCGGAACTAACACTCCCGCGAGTCGTGGGGCGGTGTGCGTCGTAGCGTCGTGTTTCTCGAGCACCAACCGGGAAACGTTGTCCTTAAGAGTACAACGACGGACAGAGAAACTATGAGTAACGATTCCGAGGCCGAGGAGACAGAGGCGGCCGACGAGGCCGATGAGGAGACAGGGTTCCAGCAGGGCGACTTCGTCAAACTCGCCTACACCGCGCGCACCGTCGACGGCGACCAGCTCGTCGACACGACCGACCCCGAGGTCGCCGAGGAGGAAGGCGTCGGCGAGGACCAGGAGTTCTCCCCGCGCACCGTCGTCCTCGGTCAGGGTCACCTGTTCCAGGCCGTCGAGGACGACATCGTCGGGAAGGAGGCCGGCGACGAGGGGACCGTGACCGTCCCCGCGGCCGAGGCCTTCGGCGAGTACGACGAGGAGGAGGTCCGGACCGTCAGCGCCGACAAGATCCCCGAGGACGACCGCTACCCCGGCGCCCACGTCGATGTCGATGGCGAGCACGGCCACGTCGAGACGATCATCGGCGGCCGCGCCCGCGTTGACTTCAACCACCCGCTGGCCGGCGAGGACGTCGAGTACGACTACGAGATCCTCGACGAGGTCGAGGACCGCGTCGAGCAGGCCCAGGGCATCGTCCAGATGATGCTCGATATGGAGCTCGAGATGTGGTTCGAGACCGAGACCGTCGAGGAAGACCAGCTCGTCGAGCCCGACGAGGACGACGAGGACGCCGAACCCGAGACCGAGACCGTCGAAGTCGAGAAAGACACCCTCTATATCGAGGCGACGCCCCAGCTGACGATGAACCAGCAGTGGATGATGGGCAAACAGCAGATCGCCCAGCAGCTCACCCAGCTGCTCGATATCGACCGCATCATCGTTCAGGAAGAGCTGGGCGGCGGCGGTATGGGGATGCCCGGTATGATGGGCGGTATGGGCGGCGGCGACGTCGACCTCGAGGAGGCCGTCGAGGACATGGACCTCGAAGACGAGGACATCGACGCCGACGAGATCGTCGAAGAGATCGAAAACGCCGAGGAATAAGCACCCACTTTTTGTGCTTTCGGGTCTCGCACTCGCGCCGTTCGGCGCGAGGCGGACCGCTCAAGCACAAAAACTTGGGGAAAAA
>NZ_WPCA01000020.1 GCF_009741825.1 Halapricum sp. CBA1109 | reverse complement strand
CGCTCGCGTCCGTCCGTCCCGAGCAGCGTCGACGCGCGCCGGGTGAACGCGAGTTGGCCGACGGTGTCACCGAGGGCCGCGGCGGTCGCTACCCCCGGCCGATGGGCGTCACGTCGCTCGCGGCGGTGGCCGCCTCTCGGGCCGCGAAGGGGTCGTCCTGTCCGGCGAACTCCAGCACGTACACGTCTGTACGGGGGCGTGCCGACCGAAAGAGCGTGCCGGTCTCGGCCGGACCGATACCGGCTTATAAATCTTAAATACCAATCTTTATAACCCTTAAATACGACTGTTACAGCGAGACATGGTCGACCCCAAGGAAACCATCAATATCGAAAACGTCGTCGCCTCGACCGGGATCGGTCAGGAACTCGACCTCCAGAGCGTGGCCATGGACCTGGAGGGGGCGGACTACGATCCCGAGCAGTTCCCGGGCCTCGTCTACCGGACACAAGAACCGAAATCCGCGGCGCTGATCTTCCGGTCCGGCAAGATCGTCTGTACCGGTGCCAAGAGCACCGACGACGTCCACGAGAGCCTCCGCATCGTCTTCGACAAACTCCGTGACTTAGAGATTCAGGTCGACGAGGACCCCGAAATCGTCGTCCAGAACATCGTCACCTCCGCGGACCTCGGTCGGAACCTCAACCTCAACGCTATCGCTATCGGCCTCGGACTGGAGAACATCGAGTACGAACCCGAGCAGTTCCCCGGTCTGGTCTACCGACTCGACGACCCCGACGTGGTCGCGTTGCTGTTCGGTTCGGGCAAACTCGTCATCACCGGCGGCAAAAAGCCCGAGGACGCCGAGGAGGCCGTCGACAAGATCGTCTCACGGCTGGAAGACCTCGGCCTGCTGGACTGACCCCGAACGACAGCGCTCAAACCGCTGCCGCTCCTATCTCGAATATGTCGTTGCTCGCGCCGACGAGCGGATCGGTCGTCCTCCAGAGTGGCATCGCCGGCGGCGGCCCCCTCGCCGTCGTCGTCACGTTCGTGTTGCTCGCGGCGTTCTACGCCGTGACGCTCCATCTCGCGGCCACCTTCTTCATCGGTGACGTCGAGAGTCAGAAGGCCGCCTACGTCGGACCCGTTCCCGCAGCGGTGTCGATCCTGCTTGGCCAGTACGGCCTCCAAGCGATCGGATTCGTTTCCCAGAGTCTCGGTGTCGCCATCGTCCTCGTGATGACGCTGGTCGCCGACGCGCTGGCCATCGCCCGGGTCTACGACCTCTCGGTCGGCCCGACCGCGGCGCTGACGGCCCTCCACGTCGCGTTCGCGGCCGTCCTCGGGTTCGCGCTCAACAACCTCTTCGGGCTGATCTGATCACTCCACTAGCCGCTCGATTTCGGTCACCAGCACGTCGCTGGCACCGACCTCTTTCAGCGCGGTGATAGTCTCGAACACCGCGTCCTCGTCGACAACGGCGTGGACCGCCACGTCGTCCGTGCCGGCGATGTCCATCACCGTCGGTCCGCCCATCCCCGGGAGGACTTCCCTGACGTCGTCGAGAGCGTCAGTGGGCGCGTTCATCATCAGGTACCGTTTGCCCTCGGCGTCGAGGACGGACCCCAGTGCCGTCCGTATCTGCTGGACCTTCTCGTCGTCGGCGACATCCTCGCGGGCGTACAGTCGGACCGACGATTCCAGCACGTCCGCGACGACCGCAAGCCGGTTCATCCGGAGGGTCGTCCCCGTCGAGGTGATGTCGACGATGGCGTCGGCGATGTCGACGTGGGGCGTGAGTTCCGTCGCGCCGGAGACTTCGGTGATATCGACATCGACGGACTGGTCGGCGAAGAAGTCCCGAGTGACGGTCGGGAACTCCGTGGCGACGCGGCCGCCGTTCAGATCAGCGACGGTGTCGATGTCGCCGTCCTCGGGGGCCGCGAGGACGAGTTTACACTGGCCGAACGCGAGGTCGAGCAACTCGACCAGCGAGTCCCGGTCGGCCTCGGCGGCCTGATCACGGCCAGTGATCCCCACGTCGGCGGCGCCGTCGGCGACGTACTCGGGGATGTCGGCGGCCCGGGCGTAGAGGATGGTCACGTCCGGGTCGACGGTCTCGGCGTACAGTTTCCGGTCGGCACCGTCGACGACGTGGAGTCCGGCCCGTTCGAGCAAGTCGACGCTCGGGTCGTGCAGGCGGCCCTTGTTGGGCACTGCGATGCGCATACAGGAGCGTCGGCGGCGGCGGCCAACTGTCTTTCCCCTCGCTCGTCGAATCGAGGCGACGTGCCGTTGGAAGCCGCCGTCAGTCGGTCATCGAGACGTTGTCCCGCAGGTCGCTCTCGATGGCTTCCAGCGTCCGGCCCTTCGTCTCGGGGACAAGCCCGTACGTGAACACGAACGCGACGGCGCTGAAGACCCCGAACAGCCAGAAGGTCGCCGACGGACCGACGTTCGCGGTCAGGACGGGGAAAGACAGCGCCACGGCGAGGTTGGCCACCCAGTTGGTGACCGTCGCGACCCCTTCGGCCGAGCCACGGACCGCGAGCGGATATATCTCCGAGATGAGCAGCCAGAAGACGGGGCCCAGCCCGATTGCGAAGAAAGAGATGTACAACATCAGACAGACCGTCGCGGTGATGCTCAACACGCCCGACAGGCCGGGGAGATAGAAGACGACACCGAGGATCGCCAGCGTGATCGTCATCCCGGCGGTCCCGACGAGCAACAGGGCGCGACGGCCCACACGGTCGATGTAGACTATCGCGACGACGGTCATCAGGACGTTGACGACACCGATGCCGACGGTCGCGAGGATCGAAGCGACGCTACTGAACCCGGTCGACTCCAGAATCGTCGGCGCGTAGTACATCACCGCGTTGATGCCGGTGACCTGCTGGAGGATCGCTAACCCGATGCCGACGATCAGCGCGGGGCGCAGCCACGGTTCGAACAGCTTCTTGATGCTGGTGCCGGACTCGCGCTCGACAGTCTCTTTGATCTCCCCGAGTTCCTCCTCGATGTCACCCTGTCGCGTCCGCCGGAGCACCGCCCGCGCGCGGTCGGGTTCGCCGTGGCTGTAGAGCCACCGCGGGCTCTCGGGCATCTTCAGGACGCCGATACCGAGTACGACCGCAGGGACCATCCCCGCGCCGAGCATCCAGCGCCACGCGCCGCTGCCGGAGAACGCATAGTTCACGAAGTACGACGAGAGGATACCGATCGTGACCATCAGTTGATGCATCGAGGTGAGACCGCCACGGATCCGCGGGGGCGCGATCTCGGAGATGTACAGCGGGCCGACGACCGAGGCGAAACCGATCGCCACGCCGTCGATCAGCCGACCGGCCACGAGAACGGGCACCGTCGGCGCGACGGCCATCAGGAACGAACCGAGGAAGAACACGGCCGCCGACAACATGATGAGACGACGACGCCCCAGACGGTCGGCCAGTCGGCCGCCCAGCGCCGCACCGGTCGCAGCCCCTGCCATCGCTCCGCTGACGACAATCCCTTCCACGAGCGGGGACATACTGAACGTGTCGTTGATGAACAGGATGGCCCCGGAGATGATGCCGGTATCGAAGCCGAACAACAGGCCATTCAGTGCTGCCATCGCCGAGACGAGGTAGACGAAGCGGTCTCCGTCACCCCGTAGGATGTCACTGACAACTGTCGTGGACATACGAGGAGGCGATTTTTGAGTATTACAGAAAAGCGTTCTGGGAATTTTTACTCGGTCCTAGAGTATAGTTGTCATAGCCGGTTTTTAGCATATTAATTCTCGTCATAGTAAATCGGTTTTGTTGACAACCTCGGAGTTTCGTCCGTTCCGGAGTCGCCCCACGAGCTATTATCGGATAGTATCACCCGAGCATTGCCTGGCTCGCGGACGCGGACGACCCACCCGGCATCTTGGCGGGCGCGCGGTGATCATACACGTTCGGGAACGAACAGGAAGACCACGCCTGCCAGTGCGGTCAGGACCGCGAGCAGGAAAAAAGAGCCGTCGAATATCCCGCGGTCCGCGAGGACGCCGACTAGCGCCGACCCGAACGATCCGACGGCGAAGAACGTCGTCCGGAGGAGCCCCCACGCGGTGCCCTGCACGTCGTCCGGGAGCACGTCGACGATGTAGGCGTTCGACAGCGGGCCCGAGGACATCCGGACGCCGATGGCCGTCGACGCAGCCGCCAGCGCGACCGTCCCCTCGACGAACGGAAGCGCCACGAGAGGGACGACGCTGACCAGCGAGACGCCGGCGATGACCCGGGGCGTCCCAAAGCGGTCGGCCAGCGCCCCGGTGGTCGTCTGGGCGAGCGCTCCGCCGACGAACAGGAGGCTGAGTAACGCGCCGGCCAGTCCCTGCGAGAGTCCGCGCTGTTCGACGAGGTACGTCGTCAGGAACGCCGTCACGGCCTGAAAGCCAAACAACATCAGCGTCGCGCCGGTGACGATCAGCGCGAGACGGCGGCTATAGAGGCTCCGTACGGCCGTCGAGAGGTCCGTCCGGAGGTCCCGGTCGCTGGCGGTCGTCGCCCGCGGCGGGACCGTCGACCTGAGGCCGACGGCGACGCCGAGAAACAGCGGCGCGGCCGCACCCATCGCCACGCGCCAGCCGAACCGGTCCGTCACGATGGCGGCAAGGAAGGGCAGGAGCGCCGCACCCACGGACCCGGCCGCAAGCACCGCGCCGAAAGCGACTCCCTCGCGGTCGCTGAAACACCGCGAGAGCAGGGTGCCGCGGGTCGGCCCGTACAGGCCCGTCCCGAGGCCGAGCGCCGCCGTCGCCAAAAGAAAGAGCGCGAACACCGGCGCGAACCCGTACGCGAGGAGCGCGAGCGCGGACAGCACGAGCGACGCGACCAGCAGGCGGCGCTCGCCGACCCGGTCGATGAGGACGCCGGTCGGGAACTGCATCGCGGCGTAGCCGAGCCAAAGGAGCGTGACCGCCAGCCCAGCCGCGGTGTTAGAGACGCCGTACTCGGCCCGTATCGTCGGGAGCAACGCGGGGACGACGAACCGCATCCCGAGGACGAGAAACCAACCGGCAGCGAGCGTCCCGAGCAGTTGCCCCTGCGGGCGACCCAACGCGACGGCGACCGCACGGAGTCGTGTCACGACGGCCATCGAACACTCCGGTTCGGTCCCCCAGCGAAAAGACGGTGACGACTCGCCGTCGCTGAGTGGGACTGTTCCCGTCTAGCAACCATAATACAGGCAATTATATAAAATCGCTTCGCACACAACAAACAATTCCTTGCCGTTTCGTCAAGATTAACACCGTGAGAGTACACCCGCCTAGTGATGACTAAGTCTGTCCAAGACTGGTGGCCGAACCGCCTCGATCTGTCGATTCTCGACCAGAACGCTCGTGATTCGAGCCCGATGGGCGAGGAGTTCGACTACGCCGAGGAGTTCCAGAAGCTCGACCTCGAGGAAGTGAAGGCGGACATCGAGGACGTGATGACGACCTCTCAGGACTGGTGGCCGGCCGACTACGACCACTACGGTCCCTTCTTCATCCGGATGGCGTGGCACAGTGCCGGGACGTACCGCACCGCGGACGGCCGCGGCGGCGCGGCCGGCGGCCGGCAGCGCTTTGCGCCCATCAGCAGTTGGCCCGACAACGCGAACCTCGACAAGGCCCGCCGCCTGCTGTGGCCAGTCAAGCAGAAGTACGGCAACCAGCTGTCGTGGTCGGACCTGATCGTCCTCGCCGGCAACGTCGCCATCGAGTCGATGGGCGCCAAGACGGTCGGCTTCGCCGGCGGCCGCGAGGACGCCTTCGCGCCCGACGAGGCCGTCGACTGGGGTCCCGAGGACGAGTTCGAGACCAACGAGCGCTTCGAGGAACCCGGCGAGATTCAGGAGGGTCTCGGCGCGTCCGTGATGGGCCTCATCTACGTGAATCCCGAGGGTCCCGACGGCAACCCGGACCCCGAGCTCTCGGCGAAGAACATCCGCCAGACGTTCTCGCGGATGGCGATGAACGACAAGGAGACGGCCGCGCTCATCGCCGGCGGCCACACCTTCGGGAAGGTCCACGGCGCCGACGACCCCGAGGAGAACGTCGGCCCCGAACCCGAGGCCGCCCCCATCGAACAGCAGGGCCTCGGCTGGGAGCACGAGGGCGCGACGGAGGGCGCGATGATCACCAGCGGCATCGAGGGCCCGTGGACGTCCGCCCCGACCGAGTGGGACCTCGGCTACGTCGACAACCTGCTGGAGTACGAGTGGGCGGCCCAGAAGGGCCCCGGCGGTGCCTGGCAGTGGACGCCGGTCGACGACGACATCGAGACGGCGCCGGACGCCACCGACCCCGAGGAGGAGGTCACGCCGATGATGCTCACGACGGACATCGCCCTGAAGCGTGACCCCGACTACCGGGAGGTTATGGAGGAGTTCCAGGACAACCCGATGTCCTTCGGCATCAACTTCGCGAAGGCCTGGTACAAGCTGACCCACCGGGACATGGGTCCGCCCGAGCGGTTCCTCGGTCCCGAGGTGCCCGACGAGACGATGATCTGGCAGGACCCACTGCCGGACGTCGACCACGGCCTGATCGGCGAGGAGGAAATCGATCAGTTGAAAGCCGAGATTCTGGAGACCGACCTCTCGCGGTCGCAACTCGTCAAGACGGCGTGGGCGTCGGCCTCGACCTACCGCGACAGCGACAAGCGCGGCGGCGCAAACGGCGCGCGCGTCCGACTGGACCCCCAGCGCGACTGGGAGGTCAACGAGCCCGAACAGCTACAGACGGCGCTCGACACCCTCGAAGACGTCCAGACGGCGTTCAACGACTCCCGTTCGGACGGGACGCGGGTGTCGCTTGCGGACCTCGTCGTCCTCGGCGGACACGCGGCCGTCGAGGCGGCCGCCGAAGCGGCCGGCTACGACGTGGAGGTCCCCTTCGAACCGGGCCGGGTCGACGCCACGGCCGACCAGACCGACGCCGACTCCTTCGAGGCGCTCAAGCCGAAGGTCGACGGGTTCCGAAACTACATCAGCGACGACATCGACGGGAAAGCCGAGGAGTACCTCGTCGACAACGCCGAACTGCTGAACCTGACGCCCGACGAGATGACGGCGCTGGTCGGCGGGATGCGCGCGCTGGGGGCGACCTATCAGGACGCCGAGTACGGCGTCTTCACCGACGACCCGGGCACGCTGACCAACGACTTCTTCGTCAACCTGCTCACGATGGACACCGAGTGGGAGCAGTCCGCCGACTCCGACCAGCGCTACGAGGGCTACGACCGCGAGACCGGAGAGCTACAGTGGGAGGCGACCCGCGTCGACCTCATCTTCGGCTCGCACGACCGACTCCGCGCCATCGCCGAGGTGTACGGCGCCGACGACGGCGAGGAGAAACTTGTCGCGGACTTCGTCGATGCGTGGACCAAAGTGATGCGACTCGACCGCTTCGACATCGAGTAGCGACGACCGCACGGTGCGACCCGACAACGTGATTGTGCCCCCGCCGGAAGCGGGGGTATGAGCGAACTTCTCGTCTCCGGCGGCCGGATCCTGGGGCCGGACCTGACCGTCGAACGCGCGGACGTACTGGTCGACACCGACAGCGGCGACATCCTCTCCGTCGGCGACGTCGGGCCCGGCGACGACGAACTCGACGCGGCGGGTGACCTCGTCATCCCCGGCCTCGTCAACGCCCACACCCACGTCGCGATGACGCTGTTGCGCGGCCACGCCGACGACAAACCGCTGGACGCGTGGCTGCAGGAGGACATCTGGCCCGTCGAGGCCGAACTCACGCCCGAGGACGTCCGGGCTGGCGCGGAACTGGGCCTGATCGAGATGCTGAAATCCGGGACGACGGCGCTCGCGGACATGTACTTCGAGATGCCCGAAGTCGTCGACGCCGTCGCGCAGTCCGGGATGCGCGCCCGACTGGGCTACGGGTCGATCACCGTCGCCAAAGACGAGGCCGACGCCCGCGCGGAGATGCGTGACGGCCTCGATTTCGCTATCGAGTACGACGGGGCCGCAGACGGACGCGTCGCGACGGCCTTCATGCCCCACTCGCTGACCACCGTCGGCGAACAGTACTACCGGGAGTTCGTCCCCGAGGCCCGCGAGGCCGGCGTGCCGATCCACCTCCACGCCAACGAGACGACCGACGAGGTCGACCCAATCGTCGACGAACACGGGGAGCGACCCCTGGAGTACGCCCGCGACCTCGGACTGCTCGAACCCGAGGACTTCCTCGCCCACGGCGTCCACGTCGACGACTCGGAGGTCGAACTGCTGGCGGAGACGGGCGCGGGCGTCGTCCACTGTCCGGCCTCGAACATGAAACTCGCCAGCGGGATGGCCCCGGTGCAGGCGATGCTGGACGCGGGCGTCTCGGTCGGGTTGGGCACCGACGGCGCGGCCTCGAACAACGATCTGGATATGTTCGGCGAGATGCGCGACGCCGCGATGCTCGGGAAACTCGCGGCTGAAGACGCCAGCGCCGTCGACGCCGGGACGGTCGTCGAGATGGCGACCGCGGGCGGTGCCGACCTCCTCGGCTTTGACTCGGGTCGGATCGAGGCCGGCGCGAACGCCGACCTCGCGGTGATCGATCTGGACGCGCCCCACCTCACACCGGCCCACGACCTCGTGAGTCACCTGACCTACGCCGCTCGCGGGAGCGACGTGCGCCACACGGTGTGTGACGGGCAGGTCCTGCTTCGCGACCGCGAGGTGACGGTATTCGACGAGACGGCGGTGCGGGAGAGAGCGGCCGAGCGTGCGAGCGAGTTGGTCGAGCGGGCGGCGTAGCTGCACTCGCTGCACTCCTGATACACGGTTGAAGTGACTGGCCGGCCACGAGTCGCGTATGTCCCTCCACTCGGCAGACGCGACGGTATCGACCACCAGACGTGGCGCGGTAAGTCTTCTCGCGGGCGCGGCTGTCGGCCTCTCGGGGTGTGGCCTGCTCGAGGGGTCGGGGCCGGACGTGGCCGTGTTCAACCGCCGGGAGTCGACGCTCGACGTGACGCTGGTCGTCGGCGACACGGAGCAGACGATAGTCTCGACGACGGAGACGCTCGACCCCGGGGAAGGGTTCGGACGCGGGCGTGGCGACCTGCTGCCGTCCTCGGGGAGCGTCACCGTCTCCGTCGGCGTCCCCGGCGGCCCGTCGGCCGAACGGGAACTGGCCGTCGCGGACGACACCGCCGTACGGATCCGGATCGAACCCGACGGCGTGACCTTCGAGACTGACTGATCACGCCCAGCTATCGGGCCACGTCCCGGCGGTCCGCATCGCGTCCTCGGCGTCGGCGAACTCCTCGCGCAGGGCGTCGGTGTCGAGTCGGGCGACGTCGCTGGCGGCTATCTCGCGGACGATCAGCGCCGCGAGCATCGCGTGTTCACGGATCGTCCGGCGGTCGGCCTTCTCCAGCGTGTCCGCGCGAGTGTGGGTCCAGCCGCGGTCCCACCGGTCGCCGCCATCGCCGGCGGCGGACTGTGAGTGCAGTTGCAGCGACGGCACGCCGCGCTGGACGAACGGCCAGTGGTCGCTGTAGGGGTGGGGCCGCGTGTCGACGGCCAGCGGGTGTCCCACGTCTCGGTGACCGACTCGGCCAGCGACCGGAGGGCCGTCGAACCGTGGGTCAGCGCCTTCAGCGTCCGGTCGCGGCCCGCGCCGTCGAGGTTCACCACGGCGTGGATGTCCTCGGTGTCGCTCGTCGCCGCCAGCGTCTCGCTGCCCTGCAGGCCGAGTTCCTCGGCCCCGGTCGCACCGAACCGGACGCGCCGGTCGAGTTCGAGGTCGGTCAGCATCGACGCGACGGCCACGAGGACGGCGACCCCACAGCCGTTGTCTAACACCCCCTCGGCGACGTCGTGGGCGTCGTAGTGAGCGAGGACGAGAACTGCCTCGTCGGTGTCGGGCCCCGTCTCGCCGAGGACGTTCTGGCTGGAGCCGGGTTCGACGCTGGCGGTGACGTTCACCCGCGCGGCCGCGCCCTCCTCGGCGTACTCGCGCAACCACTCGCCCGTCTCGTAACTGACGCCGACAGCGGGAAGGGTGTCCCCCGCCCGGACCGACCCGGTCGGCGGCAGTTGGCCGGGGCGGTGGTTGGCGAAGACGAACCCCTCGGCCCCGGCCGCGGCGGCGTGTGCTATCTTCTCGATGCGGTGGTGGTAGCGGTCGGCCCGGGGTGGCGTCCCGGCGGTCGCGACCACGACCGAGTCCGCGATGTCGCGGGCGTCGAGTTCGGCCGGCGTCCCGTGGCCGACGTCGACCAGCGGTCCCTCGACCGTCGCCTCGGGACAGTACGGCAGCGAGACGGCCTCGAAGGTCCGTTCGCGGTCGCGGTCGTACGCGTGGACCAGAAGCGACGTCTCGCCGCGTGTCCACTCGGGGATGGCAAACGACTGGGTGTCGACCGCCCGCAGACCGATGGTCTCGAACGTCTCGGCCAGCAGGGTCGCCGCGCGTTCCTCCCCCGGATGCCCCCCAAGGCGATCCTCGAACTCCGCCAGTGCCCGCAGCACGTCCCACGGCCGTCGGTCCTGCCACGCCGTGCCGAGGACGCGTGCCACCTCGTCGTCCATATCGTGGCCGTGGGCCGGGGGGATCAAAAAGTTCCGCTCGCGGTCACTCCAGGGAGATGGCCTCGGCGGCGGCGTTGGCCAGCGCGTCGGAACGGCCGTGCTCGCCGGGGGCGATAGCGACGGTGTAGGAGGCCGTTGCGCGCGGCCGTCTCCACGACCGGCTTGAAGTCCGTGTCCCGGGAGACGATTGCCAGCACGTCGGTGTCGGCCTGTGCGACGACGGCCGTCGCGTCGACGGCCAGTTTCACGTCGACGTCGCCGCTGGTCGTGATCACTTCGAATCCCCGGGCCTCGGCGGCCTGTATCAGGCCGGGCGTCGCGTGCTCGTCGAGGTAGAGCCGTGTCGTGACGAGGCGACCGTACTCGCCGCCCGCGTCCCGCACGTCGTCCAAATCCACGTCGAACTCACTGCGGAGGACGTTGGGCCCGTCGACGAACAGCGCCACCCGACGGTCGGAGTGTCGGGCGTCGAGCAGGCGTCCGAGGAGGTCCATACCCACTACTGGACGCTATCTCGTATGGATGTTACGGCATCTCCCCCGGGAGCGGGCGGGAACAGAGAGACCGAATGACGTGGACATCACAGTTGGGTATGATATTCGACCTTGAGAAAATTGAAGTCACTCGGTTGCGCAATATATCCGTGTGAAACGATACCGTGACGAACAGTGGCTGAAGAAACAGTACTGGGAGAAAGATCGGACACAACGGGAAATAGCCGACGAGTGTGGCGTCTCTGCTCGGACGATCAGACGCCATATGAACGACGCGGGGATAGAGACACGAGAGATAGCGGGCGAGAACCATCCACTGCACGGAGAGGACCGCCCGGAGTCGGTCAAAGAACGGATAGCGTCCTCGCTCGACGGACGCGAACTCTCCAAACAGACACGGCAGCGACTCGCCGAAGCCCATCGCGGCAGATCACTCTCGGAAGCAGTCCGCGAGCGAATATCGGCGTCGTTGACCGGGTCGACGAAGTCAGAGCGGACGCGGGAACGGATGAGCGAATCGACGGCCGGTGAGCAAAATCCGAACTGGAAGGGCGGCTACAGTCGGCGGTACGGACCGGGGTGGGCGACAGCCCGGTCGGCAGTCCGGGAGAGAGATGGGGTCTGTCAGTACTGTGGCCACGATGGGTCGGAGCGACGGCTCGAAGTCCACCACATCGCCCCGGTCCGCCAGTTCCGTAACGACCCGGAGAGCGACCTGCGTGACGCCCACGACCTCGACAATCTCGTGTTGCTCTGTCGCCGTTGTCACGGGAAAGCCGAACACGGAAAGATCGACATATCGAACGCGCCTCGGTGAGACCGAACGGTGAGGGGGCGACATCCCGGCACAGATTGGTGTGATTTATATGCCCCCAGTCCATCGATTCAGGTGCCGGACGCGGACGCTCGGTTAGTGTAGTCCGGCCAATCATACGGGCCTTTCGAGCCTGTGACAGGGGTTCAAATCCCCTACCGAGCACATTCCTCTCACAAACTAAAACTGCGAGCGACCGCTGTACGGTGGGATTCGAATCTTCCCCGTTCGGATATCGGTCCGCGAACGACTGCGTAATCTCCCGGAGTCGGCAGGACTTAGGCGGAGCCGCTGGAGGTGACTGGTATGCAGGCTGTCATCCTCGCGGCGGGACAGGGGACGCGGATGCGACCGCTGACCGAGCAGACACCGAAACCGATGTTGCCGGTCGCGGATCGGCCGCTGGTCGCCCACGTCGCGGACGCGGCCGTCGACGCGGGGGCGTCCGAACTGATCGTCGTCGTCGGGTACGAGGCCGACGCCGTCCGGTCGTACTTCGGCGACGCCTACCGCGGCGTCGAGGTGACCTTCGCAGTCCAGCAGTCCCAGGAGGGGACCGCCGACGCCGTCCGGGCGGCCCGGGAGTACATCGACGGCCCGTTCGCGGTGTTGAACGGCGACAACCTCTACGACACCGCGGCCGTCGCGGAACTGTTCGAGGAGGGGCCGGCGCTGTCGACCTACGAGGTCGCCGACCCCTCGAACTACGGCGTCGTCTCCGTCACCGACGGCGTGGTGACGGGCATCGTCGAGAAGCCCGCGGACCCGCCGACGGACCTCGCCAACACGGGGGCCTACGCCTTCCCCGCGGCGGCGACGGCGTGGCTGGACGTCCCCGAGAGCGAGCGCGGCGAGTACGAGATAACCGACGTGGTCGCGCGGATGATCGAGGAGTACGAGGTGACGCCGGTGTCCGTCTCGCGGTGGCTGGACGTGGGGCGGCCGTGGGAGTTGCTGGCGGCCAACGAGTGGAAAGTGAGCGAACTCGACCGCCGTATCGGGGGCGACGTGAGCGATGACGCCGACCTCCGCGGAGACGTGGTCGTCGAGGACGGCGCGACGGTCGAACCGGGTGTCGTCGTCGAGGGCCCGGCGCTGATCCGGTCTGGGGCCCACCTCGGTCCGAACGCCTACGTCCGCGGCGCGACGGTGCTGGGCGAGGATACCCACGTAGGCAACGGCGTCGAGATCAAAAACAGCGTCGTGATGGGCGGGTCGGCGGTGCCACACCTCTCGTACGTCGGCGACAGCGTACTCGGTCGGGACGTGAACTTCGGCGCGGGGACGAAGGTGGCGAACCTCAGGCACGACGGCGAGGCCGTTCGGATGACGGTCAAAGGCGACCGGGTGTCGACCGGGCGGCGGAAGTTCGGCGTCGTGGCCGGCGACGAGGTGAAAACGGCCATCAACACGAGTCTCGACGCCGGTGTCGTCCTGAGCGGGGGGGCGCGGACGACACCGGGAGAGAACGTCACGCGGGACCGGTGAGGCGGCGGTACCGGGCTGTCGACGAGAAGATGGGGTTAAGTGCCCTGCTTCCATCGTTGCGGGTAATGGTAGATCCGACCTCGGACCTTGGTGAGGACGTCACCGAGGAGGACGCGGCGACGTGTGAGACGTGCGGGGAGAGCATCGTGCAGGAGTCGACACACCGCGTCGTCCCGTGGGTCGACGACGGACAGATCCGGCACGCACACTTCTGTGACGAGGCGTGTCGCGAGGAGTGGACGAACCCTGAGGCCTGACCCGCGACGTTTTTAATGCTGTAGGGTGGAAGGTGCCACTATGCACCTCTCGGCGGTCGTGCCGACGCTGAACGGCCGCGACCGACTCGCGAGTACGCTGGACGCGCTCGCGGACCTCACGCCCGAGACCGAGGTGGTCGTCGTTAACGGCCCGTCGGCGGACGGGACCACCGGGATGGTCCGGGAACGCGACGACGTGGACGTCCTCGTCGAGATAGCCGACCGCTCGATAGCGGCCGCCCGCAACGCCGGTATCGACCGAGCGACCGGCGACGCCGTTGCACTGGTCGACCACGGCCTGTCGATCCGACCGGGGTGGCGCGACGCCGTCCTCGACGGCCTCGCGGACGTCTCGGTCGTGACCGGACCGACACACCGACAGCTACGGGCCGGCCACCGGACGGAGACTGTCGAGTCCCGGACCATCGCCGGCCGGCGAGTGACGTACTTCAACAGCGGTAACGTCGCCTTCCGCCGGGAGGTCTTGGACGACTACGACGGGTTCGACGAGTACCTCACGGTCGGGAGCGCCCGTGACTTGGCCCACCGCATCGCTGTCGGCGACGACGAGGTGTCGTGGTCGCCGTCGATGGCCGTCGAACAGACCTACGGGGCCGACGGCGGCGAACCCGAACGCGACTGGAACTGGAAGTACCGCGGACTGAGCTACCGCCTCGTGAAGAACTACGGCGTGCGGCCGACAGTGGTCCGACGACTGGTGAGCCACAGCGGCCGGGACGCGCTTGCCGCGTTGCGGGACGTCGCCCGCGGGGATACCGACCCCTCCGCGTGGTTCGGGACGGGCCGGGCCGTGCTGGGCGGGATGGCCGTCGGGCTGAAAGACGGTCTGGGCGCCCGGGCCGGCGACCGGACCGAACGCCGCAATCCCCGGGGTCGTTCCGCCCGGTCGGACCGCGCCGTCACGGTGTACGACTGGCGCTGAGTCAGAACGACCGCGGTGCCAACTCTGAGATCACCCGGCCGGCGTTGTTCGAGAACACCTTCCGCATCGCGTCCTCGGGGACGTCCAGCGTCAGAATCTCCATCACCGCGACGTTCGGGTGCGCACGGGGCGCACCGCTGCCGAACAGCACACGGTCGGGGTGTTCCATCACGGCCCGCTCCAGCGGGTCCCGGAACCGGACGAAACTGGTGTCCAGATAGCAGGCGTCGTAGCTGTCCAGCAGGTCGATAGCCTCGGCCATCAGGTCCTCCTGAAGGGGGTAGCCGGCGAAGCGGCGAGTATCGTCGGGAAATCAGCGGGGAGGATAGTCTCGGCGACAGCCGCGGGCGGAAACGCCCGGCCGGCGGCGACGATGACCGGGAGGCCGGCCTCCGCGAGTGCGTCGAGCACCGCCTCGTCGGGCAGGCCGTCGGTCGCGGGACGGAGCACGAACCCCTCGAAGCGGTCGTCGTAGGCGTACTGTTCGACGTCCTCCGGGGAGGTGTCGTCCTCGCTCCGGGAGGCGGCGAGGTTCCGGAGGCGAGCCCCGGCGCCGCCACCGACTTCGCGCGCGCCGTCGATGCGCGCGAACGGGACCAGCGGCCGGTCGACGCTGAGGCGGGCGACGCCGTTGTTGGCCTTGACGTAACTGCCGGGACGCTCCGGCGGGTAGACCACCGACCGGACGATGCCGGCCTGATGCATCTCCCGCTGGAGCCGCTCGGGCCCGCCGGTCCCCTCGCTCGTCCGCCGCCCGGCGTCGGGTTCCAGACGAGCGTTTGCGTCGACGACCCGGAACCCGTGCTCCAGTTCGAGCATCACTCACCCCTTGCGAAGCGGTTACTAATAAACGGTCGGGGCACCCCGTGCTGTCCGGCGTCGGCCGGCCCCGGATTGGCCCACCCCGTGAACGCGACGACGGGCGTCGGGCCGTCCGTGGCCGCCCTCGGGTTAGAAAGTTTTATATAGAACCGCAAACGATGATTCAGGCGAGGGTTACAATCATGTCTCAGAGCGGCCAGCGACGCATGGGCGGTCAGCCTCTTTTCATTCTCGACGAGGACGCCCAGCGGACCAAAGGCGAAGACGCGCAGAGTTCGAACATCTCGGCCGGGAAGGCCGTCAGCGAGTCCGTACGGACCACACTCGGGCCCCGCGGGATGGACAAGATGCTCGTCTCGGACGACGGGGACGTGGTGATCACCAACGACGGTGCCACCATCCTCGACGAGATGGACATCGACCACCCCGCGGCCCAGATGATCGTCGAAGTCGCCGAGACCCAGGAGGAGGACGTCGGCGACGGGACGACGACGGCGTCGGTACTGGCCGGCCAGCTGCTGGCGCAGGCCGAGGACCTACTGGACGACGACGTCCACCCGACGACCATCGTTGAGGGCTACCACGAGGCCGCCGAACTGGCCAAAGACGCCATCGACGAGCAGGTGCTCGACGCCGACGTCGACGACGAGCAGCTCCGGAAGGTCGCAAGCTCCAGTATGACCGGGAAAGGCACCGGTGACGTGGCCAGTGACAAGCTGGCCGAGACGGTCGTCGCGGCCGTCCGACAAGTCGAGGGCGACGCGGGCGTCGACCGCGACTCCATCGCCATCCAGACACAGGTCGGCTCGTCGTCGTCGGCGACGGAGCTCATCCAGGGCGTCGTCGTCGACGAGGAGTCCGTCCACGAGAACATGCCCCGCTCGGTCGAGGACGGGGCCGTCGCGACCATCGACAGCGACATCGAACTCGCTGAGAGCAACGTCGACGCCGAGTACAACGTCACCGAGGTCGACCAGCTCAACGCCGCGCTCGACGCCGAGGAGGAGGAACTACGGGGCTACGCCGACACGCTCGCCGACGTCGCGTCGAGGTCCTGTTCGCCAGCGGTGATATCGAGGACCGCGTGCAGGCGTACCTCGCTCAGCACGGCATCCTCGCCTTCGAGGGCCTCGGCGACGACGACCTCTCCGCGGTCGGCTCCGCGACCGGCGCGAGCCGCGTCAGCGGCGTCAACGACCTCGACGACGACGATCTCGGCGAGGGGTCGGTCTCCGTGAAGAAGTTCGGCGAGGACGAACTCGCCTTCGTCGAGGGGTCGGCCGCCGAGGCCGTCACCCTGTTCGCCCGCGGCGGCACCGAGCACGTCGTCGACGAACTCGAGCGCGCGCTCAACGACGCGCTCGACGTCGTGACCGCCGCGCTGGACAAAGGCGGCGTCGTTCCCGGCGCCGGCGCGACCGAGATCGCCGTCGCGGCCCACGTCCGGGACCACGCCGCGTCCATCGAGGGCCGCAAGCAGCTCGCCGTCGACGCCTTCGCCGACGCCGTCGACGTCCTCCCGCGCACGCTCGCGGAGAACACCGGTATGGACCCCATCGACGCGCTCGTCGACCTCCGCGCCGAGTACGAGGACGGCACCCGCGCCGGCCTCATCTCCGAGGGCCAGACGGGTCTGGTCGCCGACCCGCTGGAGTACGGCGTCCTCGACCCCGCCGCCGTCAAGAACGAGGCCGTCGATTCGGCCACCGAGGCCGCGACGATGATCGTCCGCATCGACGACGTTATCTCCTCGAACTGAGCGCCGCGTCGCCACCACCGACGTTTTTTGCCGCGAGCAGACGATCACGTCCACTTGAGTCGGACCCGCGCGCCCGGCGACAGCGAGAAGCGCTTGTCCCCGCGGCCCTGATTGACCGCGAGTTCGAGGTAGCCGTGGCTGCCGACAGTCGCCAAGCGGTTGCCCTCCTCGACGGCCCCGTAGGTCCGTCGCAGAGGCGCCCACGCACCGTTGACGGTCACCGACTCGCCGAAGCGGTCCGCGATGTGTTCGCCCGGGATGTTGGTGACGACGTTGCCGAAACCGTCGACGACGAGCACCTCGCCGGTGATACCGTCCTCCCGTTCGGTCGGGTCGGGGAAGGTGCGGTCGGTGTAGTCTTCGAAGGCCGAGAACGCCGCGTCCTCGTGGAAGGCGTCGACGCCGGCCTCGTGGACCGTCGCGGCGGCGGGCGCGAAGACGTCCCGGCCGTGGAAGGTCGTGCTCTCGGGATCTGCGTCCTCGATACGGAACACCTCGACGTCGTCAGCGAGTCGCCGGGCCGCCGGCATCGCGAGGCCGTTGTCGGGGGCGACGATGGCGTGGTCGCCAGCGCGGACGACGACGGCGGCCCGGTCGGTGCCGACGCGGGGTCGACGACGGCGCAGTGGACCGCCGGCGGGAAGTACGGCAGGACCTCTCTGAGCCAGAACGCCGCCGCCGTCACGTCCTGTCTGGGGAACTGGTGGGTGATGTCGACGATGCGGGCGTCGCTCTCCTGCAGGATGACCCCCTTCATCGACGCGGGGTAGGGCCACCCGAAGTCGGAACTGAGCGTGATCATCGCCTGTCAGTACGGCGACCGGCGGTAAAGAGGGCGGGGGCGCGAGTCAGCGGTGGCCCTCGCGGGCGAGTCGGTGAGCGCGGTCGTTGTCGGCCCGGTCGACGGCGCGGTAGGTGACGACCGGGATGTCGGCGACGCGGTCGCGTATCTCGACCACGCGCCGGCGGGCGACCGACTCGGAGGGGACGGCCGGGACATCGGGGTCGACGGCCCGGATCACCGCGTCGGCGTCGCCGTGGACGTGGAGGGAACTGGGGCGGTCGAACGCCCGGTCGACCGCCCGAACCATCGCCAGACACGCCCGGAACTCCAGTGCGCTCGTGGAGACGACGGCCTCGACGGGGCGGGACCCCTCCAGACACGTCCGAAGGCCGTCCTCGACGACGAACCCGACGGCGCCGCTGGTCGGCGTCTCGTTGTCCGGGCCGAAGTGAACGCTGGCGTCGAAATAGCCCAGCAGCGACGGCGGCGACATACCCTGACTGCGGGGGCGGGGATCAAGAACTGCACGACACGCAGCGCACACCGGGGTATTTAGGGTGGCCACACGAAACACCGGGACGTGGTTCAGTGGCTGTCGATCGACCCGCTGCTCGCCCTCTCGTTCGTCACTAGCGGAGTCGTGGCGGGGTGGGCGTCGGTCCTCATCTACCGCCGCTACGAGAGCGACGACGACGAGGTGTACGAGGACCTCGCGCGGCCGTACCTCGCGGTGGTGCTCGTCTTCTCGCTGGGGATGTTGCTGGCTCCGGTTTTCGTCGCCGTCGTCCCGTCGACCATCGTCGGCGTGTTGCCGTTTTTCGTCCTGCTCTTCATGTTGCCGGCGTGGGCGGTGTTCGTGTTCCGGTACGCCGGCCGCGGCCACCTCGTTCGGCGGTGGTGGGTGGCCAGCGGGTACGCCTTGACTGCTCTCATCGTGGCGACGGCCACGGTGCAGTTGGCGCGGTCCATCGAACAGGGAGACACCCTGTTCGGGATCATAGCGATCATCGCCGCGCTGTCGTCGCTGTTCGTCCTCGCGCTGTACTTCGTCACCGTCGGGGTGCTCGCCCTCTCGACGTTCCGGGGCGACGAGCGGTCGCCGGTCGACGCCGCCGTGATCGTCGCTCCGACGGCGGCCCTGCTCATCCTCGGACAGTTGACCGGAGTCGTGGACCCGGCGATATCCCGCGGCGCGGCCGCGGTGTTGCCGCTGGTCGCCGCCGCGATGTTCCCGCTGTCGGTCACGCGGTACGACGTGCTGTCGACGCGCCCGGGAGTCAGTACGCTCGGCGAACAGGCCGTCGTCGACACGATGGAGGCGGCCGTGCTCGTCGTCGACCGGGAGGAGACGGTCGTCAGGGCGAACGCGGCGGCCCGGACGGCCTTCGAGGACCCGGTCGGCCGGTCGCTGGAAGCGGTGGTCGGAGCGGACGCCGGGAGCCTGCGGGCGGCAGAGACTGTCGAGTGCTGGACGACCGAGGGCAACCGGCGACTGGACCCGCGGATCACGACCGTCGAGAGCGACAGCGGCACCCACATCGGCGAGACGGTGACGCTCATCGACGTGACCGACCGTGAGATCAGACGCCAACGCATCCAGGTCCTCAACCGCATCCTGCGGCACAACCTCCGCAACGAGCTCAGCGCGATCAAGGCCCGCGCGGAACTGGCGACCGACGACGACCAACCGACCGACGAACACGTCGCGTCGGTGCTATCTATCGCCGACGACCTGCAGGCGATGAGCGCCGACGCCCGCCGGATACAGAAGCGCATCGCCGACGACGGTCAGTCCTGCGTCACCGTCGACACCGTCGTCGAGTCCGTCGTCACGGCCGTCCAGGAGAGCCACCGCCTGTTCGACGTCGACGTCGACGTGCCGGCAGTGACGGTGACCCTCGACCGCGGCCTGTTGGCGTACGCGCTCCGGAATCTGGTCGAGAACGCCGTCGAACACAACGACGGCGACGACCCCCGGGTCGAGGTGCGGGGTCGGGAGACGGCGACGGGTATCGAACTGGTGGTCGCCGACAACGGCCCCGGCATCCCCGACACCGAGCGCGAGGTCATCGAGGCCGGTGTCGAGGACGCCCACACCCACACCACCAGCCTCGGACTGTGGGGGACCAACTGGGCCGTCCAGACTCTCGGCGGGACGCTGACGTTCGGGGAGAGCGGGATGGGCGGAACCGCCGTCACCCTCGAACTCCCGACCGACGACAGCGACGGAACGGCGTGATCACCGACCGGGGGCGACCTCTACCTCGCCGGCGAACGACAGCGACAGGTCGTCGACAGTGAGGTGGTAGCGCTTGTGGTGGTGGCCGTCGGACTGGTAGGCCATCGACACCTCGACGACGCCGGCCTCCTGGAGGTCGTTGAGCCGTCGGTAGACCGTCGGTCGGGACACGTCCGTCGCTTCGGCGAGTTCGCGGGCGGCCATCGGCCGGTCGCCCAGCATTCCGAGGAGGTCCCTGACGGAGGGCTCGCTCAACAGCGACAGCAGTTGCTCGGTGTCGACGGCGGTCGGTTCGGGGTCGTGACGGCGGTCGGTTCGAGGGCCGAGTGCGGTCTGTGACATCGTTACCTGTGTAGTCGTCCCCGTTCTCCTTCGGATGCGACGCTATCAGTCAAGACGCCGGTACGAGGGCCCATCTAGCTATACAGACGAAGCCGACGCGGGGGGTATTTGTCGCTCGCGGTCCGACGGTGGGATATGGACGCCGACACGCCGCGGATACTGCTCGTCGACGACGAGAAGGAGGTCGCCGACGCTACGCGCTCCGGTTGGAAGCGGTCGCCGACGTGACGATAGCCTACACGGGCGAGGAAGCGCTCGCAACCGTCGACGACGGCTACCGCCCGGACGTGGTCCTGTTGGACCGGCACATGCCCGGCCAGTCCGGCGACGAGGTGCTGGCAGCGCTGCGCGACCGGGACATCGACACCCGGATCATCATGATCACCGCCATCGACCCCGGGCTGGACATCCTCGAGTTGCCCTTCGACGACTACCTGTGTAAGCCGGTCGAGCGGGCGGATCTGCGGGAGGCCGTCGACACGCAGTGTCAGGTACTGGCCTACCAGTTGCTCGGGGAGTACTTCGAAGTCGAGGCCAAGCGGGCGGTCATCGAGGCGGAACTGCCGCCGGGGAAACTCGACGACCACGAGGCGTTCGGCGAACTCGACCGCCGCGCCGACGCCCTCGCCGACCGGACGAGTCGCCTGCTGCCCGAGGCCGAAGGGCTGCTTCAGTCGTTCGCCGGTATCGACCGCGAGGGCTACTGAGCGCCGTCCTCGAAGAAGGAATCAAGCAGCGAGCGCTGGGCGTTGCGGAGGTGGTGGAGGACGGTCGGGCCGGTGATTCCCAGCGCCTCGGCCACTTCCTCGGCGGAACTCCCGCGGGGCGAACTGAAGTAGTCGGCCAGATAGGCCGTCCGGAGGACCTGCCGCTGGCGGTCGGTCAGGCGGGCGTCGAGTTCGCTCTCGAACTGCTGGCGGGTCGTGGGGTTGCGCGCGCGGTCGGTCTTCGAGCGCACCTCGACCGACGCGGCCGTCTCCGCGACCGTCTCGACGAGTCGTCTGGGGTCGCTGTCGGCGGGGACGACCACTGTGATCCGGCCGCCCTCCCCCTCGAACGTCGCCGCCTCGACGGTGCCGCCCCACGAGGTGATGGCCGACAGCGGCGTCGAAGGGGCGAGTTCGACCTCCAGCGTCCGGGCGGCCTCGCTCGCCTGTATCGTCCGGACGGCCTCGGTCGATTCGGCGTCGGACAGCACCTCGGGGAGGGCGTCGACGTCGCCCTCGGCGCGGACGTACGCGACCGCCGACCCGTCCTCGCGGGGGACGACACCGGACAGCGACAGCGTCCGGTCGGCCCCGGCGGCCCCGGACAGCGGCGTCCCGGAGCCGCTGACGCCGAGGGTGAGTTCCGTCACCGTGTCGGCAAACAGCAGCCCTTCCTGCCGGATGGCGTTGACCGCGAACCCGGCGACGGAGCCGAGCGTGACGAGGCTCGACCGCTCCTGTTCGCTGAGGCCGTCCTCGCGGGCGGTGTAGACCCCGAGGACGCCGTAGGAGCTGTCGCGGTGGACCAGCGGGACCGCGACGCCGGACTGGAGGCCGGTGCCGAACGCGGCGACCCGGACCGGCCGCGGGAGCGTGTCGTCGTCGGCGACGCGCGGGACGACGGTCGGTGACCCCGCCGCTATCGCCCGGCGCTCGGGGAGCGGGTCGGCAGCGTCGACGCCCGAGCGTATCGCCTCGCGTAGCTCCGCATCGGCCGCGCCGTCGGCCGCGACGACCCGGAGTCGGCCGTCGGTCCGGTCGCGTTCGCCGACCCACGCGAAGGCGTAGCCGTCCTCGCCGGCCAGCCCCGAGCAGAGCGTCCGTGCGACCTCCGCCCGGTCGGTCGCGTCGATGAGCGTCCGGAGGACCGTCGCCACCAGCGCGTCGATTGACTCGACGCGGTCCAGACGGCGTTCGAGGCGGTCGGTCCGCTGGTCGGCGTCGCGGTAGTCGCTCCGGTCGCGCGCGTAGACGACGACGCCGTCCTCGACCGGTTCGACGTCGACCGACAGCCACCGGTCGACGGCCGGGTAGTACTCCTCGAAGGACGCCGATTCGGGCGGCGTCGAGTCGAAGACTGCCCGGAGCGTCCCCGACGCCGACCGGGGGAACACAGCGTGGATGTCCGCCCCGACGAGCGTCTCGGTGTCGGTGTCGAACAGCGCCGTCGCCGCGTCGTTGACCGCCGTCACCGTCCCATCGGGCGTCGTTCGGAGGACGCCGATGGGCGCGTTGGAAAGCGCCGCCCCCATCGACGCGGTGTCGTTGTCGGTCATACGCCCCCGAGGTCGAACCGGAACGCGGCCCCGCCAGCGTCGCTCGCGCCGGCGCTAACCGTCCATCCGTGAGCGTGTGCGATGCGTTCGACGATGGTCAAGCCGAGTCCCGTTCCAGACCCGTCGGCGGTGTAGCCCGGTTCGAAGACGCGGGCGCGGTCCGCGGCGGCGATCGCCCGGCCCGTCGTCGGCGACGAGGAAGCCGTCGTCGGTGGCGGCGACGCGGACCGCGACGCCGCCGTCTGCCCCGTGCGTGTCGCCGTGTTCGACGCTGTTGCGAAAGAGGTTCTCGAACAACCGGACGAGGCGCTCGCGGTCGGCGACGACCATCGCGTCCGTCCCGATGACGACGCTCGCGTCGTCGGTCCGGACGTGGTCCCACGCGGCCCGGGCGGTGCTCCGGAGCGACACCGTCTCGGGGTCGGTCGCCGCCTCGCCCTCACGGGCCAGCGTCAGGACGTCGTCGACGATAGTCTCGATGCGTGCCAGCGCGTCCGCAGTCTCGTCCAATCGGTCGACTTCGAGGGTAGTGCCGTCCTCGCTCTCCTCGCGGCTCCCCCGCATCAACTCGACGTAGCCGCTGGCGACATCTAAGGGGTTCCGGAGGTCGTGGCTGACCATCGACGCGAACTCCCGGAGGCGCTCGTTCTGGCGTTCGATCTCCTCGCGGCGGCGCTCCCGTTCGGTGACGTCCTCGAAGAGGAGGAGCCGTCCGACCCGGCGGTCCAGCCCGTCGGTCAGCGGCGAGACGGTGACGTGTAACTGCCGGGGCTCGCCGTCGACGGTCGCGTCGATGGTCTCGGAGCGGCGGCCGTCGCCGTCGAGCAACGCCCGGTGGCGGCCGAGGACGGCCGGGAGTTCGCGGCCGATCAGCGTGGTTTCGTCGGGAATCCCCAGCAACGACCGCGCGTGGCCGTTGCTGTCGGTCACGCGCCGCTGGTCGTCGATGACGACGACGCCCATCTCCAGTTCTTCGAGGATGGTCGTCCGTGCGACCGGTGTCAGATCGACGAGACGCCCACGCGTGACAGCAAAGTACAGCGCGACGCCGGCGAATCCGAAGCCGACTATCTGGCCCAGCGGGAAGATGTCTGTGACGTAGAGGACGTTGCCGAGGACCGGCCCCAGCGCGGCGAGCAGGACCGCGGCGGACTGGGTCCGGTAGACGGCACGGGAGCGCAGTAGCTTCTGGACCAGCAGGCCGATGCTGACGGCGGTGAGGAGGTACGCGAACCCGAGATGGACGTACTGGCCGAGGCCGGCGACGTGGGTGTACCCGGAGTAGTGAGCGCTGTCGCGGACGACATCCGTCCAGAACAACCCGTGGACCTCGTTGGTCGTCGTCAGGACGGCGACGGCGACCGGTTCGACCGCGAACGCGAGTGGGTAGGGCCACCGGAGGTACTGCTCGCGGCCGGTGTACTCAAGCGCGAACGCGAAGAAGGCAACCGTCGAGACGGCCGTCGACGTGATGACGAGGTTGACCGCCATCCGGGACGGCCAGTAGCCGGCCGCGTACGCCGCGAGGATGACGCCGCCGGTCCACACCGCGAGCGCGATCATAAGGACGGTCAGTGTCGTCGACCCCGGTTGGGGTCGCTGCCGCCAGGCGGCGATGCCGACGGCTGCGGCCCCGACCATCACGACCCCGAGAACGACGGTCGCCGGATCGATGACAGCCACTAGGTTCTATACGACGTGGTCGTACTTAATACGAGTGCTGGCCTTCACGGCAGTGTTCAGATACGCACCGAGCAAAGAGCCTGTTTCTGCTGGTCGAGCAACCAAATCCTGGTGGACTGAAAGGGCGAGGCCCGTTCCGGGAACCCCGGCGACGTAAGCACGCGACCATCGGGAGCGCGCACAGCGAGCCGCGGGACCGGAACGGGCCGAGGGCTTTCTATCACGTCTCCCTCTTATCAGAATATCATAGCCGCCACCGGGTCGCTTAATCGGCTCAAGACCCAACGACTGACGATGACAGACGGGGCACTCGACGGTGCCGACGCCTTCACCGCCCTCGGGGAGCGCCTGCGGAGTGCGCTGTCCGAGCGCGGGTTCCGGACGCCGACGGAGCCACAGCGCCGCGCTATCGGTCCCATCGCCCGCGGCGAGGACGCCCTCGTCGTCGCGCCGACGGGGACCGGCAAGACGGAGACGGCGATGTTGCCCGTGCTCGATTCCCTCGTGGGTGAGGACATCTTCGGCATCCGGGCGCTGTACGTCACGCCCCTGCGGGCGCTCAACCGTGATATGCGCGAGCGACTGGAGTGGTGGGGCGAGACGCTGGACCTCGACATCGACGTGCGCCACGGCGACACGACCGACTACCAGCGCCAGAAACAGGCCGACGATCCGCCGGACGTGCTGGTGACGACCCCCGAGACGCTGCAGGCGATGCTCACCGGGTCGAAACTCCGGCGGGCGCTCTCGGACGTAGACCACGTCGTCGTCGACGAGGTCCACGAACTCGCGGCCGCAAAGCGCGGCGCGCAACTGACCGTCGCCCTCGAACGCGTCCGGGAACTGTCGGGACCGTTCCAGCGCGTCGGCCTCTCCGCCACC
This sequence comes from Halapricum sp. CBA1109, assembly GCF_009741825.1. Taxonomy (GTDB): domain Archaea; phylum Halobacteriota; class Halobacteria; order Halobacteriales; family Haloarculaceae; genus Halapricum. The sequence goes on along the minus strand of NZ_WPCA01000020.1, from coordinate 3,593 downwards.
GTCGGCGACCCCGCGGAAGTCGGGAAGTTCCTCACCGGCGACCGCGGCTGTACGATAATCGAGGTGGACGTGGGGAGCAATCTGGACCTGACGGTCCGGGAACCACGGGTCACCGACCGCGACGAGCGACTGGCCGGCGAGTTGCTGACCGACGCCGAAGTGGCCAGTCACGTCCGGGCCATCGACGAGGTAATACGCGACCAGGAGTCGACACTGGTGTTCGTCAACACGCGACAGACAGCCGAGGCGCTGGGGTCGCGGTTCAAGCGTCTCGGGACGGACATCGGCGTCCACCACGGCTCCCTCTCGAAGGAGGTCCGCATCGAGGTCGAACAGCAGTTCAAGACCGGGGCGTTGGATGCGTTGCTCTGTACCTCCTCGATGGAACTGGGCATCGACGTGGGCCACGTCGACCACGTCGTCCAGTACAACAGCCCCCGGGAGGTCCGGCGACTCCTCCAGCGTGTCGGGCGGGCAGGCCACCGCCGTGACAGCACCTCCGCGGGCACGGTCATCACGACGCGGCCGGACGATACCCTCGAAGCGATGACCATCGCCCGCCGCGCGAAAGCCGGGGAGGTCGAGGACAGCGCCATCCACCACGGCAGTCTCGACACCGTCGCCAACCAGATAGTCGGTCTCGTGATGGACTTCGGCGAGATACCGGCGATGCGGGCCTACGACATCCTCACCCGGGCGTACCCCTTCGCCGGCGTCGACACCCACGAGTTCAAACAGGTCGTCCGGGAACTGGCGAAAAACGACGTGGTGTGGCTGGACGAGGGGCGGGACAGTATCGAGAAGCGCCGCGGTTCGTGGCAGTACTTCTACCAGAACCTCTCGATGATCCCCGACGAGGCGACCTACGAGGTGGAGGACGTGGCCAGCGGCGATCAGGTCGGGACGCTGGACGAGCGCTTCGTCGTCAACTTCGCCCAACCGGGCGAGATATTCATCCAGCGCGGGGAGATGTGGCGCATCACCGAGATAGACGAGGACGAGGAGACGGTGACGGTCAGCCCCGTCGAGGACCCCGGGGGCGAGGTACCATCGTGGGTCGGACAGGAGATTCCCGTCCCCTACGACGTGGCGCAGGAAGTCGGCGAGGTTCGCGGCGTCGCCGGCACGCAACTCCGGTCGGGAGCGACGACCGAGGCCGCCGCCCGGGACCTCTGCCGGCGCTATCCCGCAGACGAGGCGACGGTCGCCGACGCCCTCGACCCCGTCGACAGACAGGAGGGACCGATGCCGACCGACGGCCGCCTGCTCGTGGAGTTCCGCGGCCGGGAGATAGTGATCAACGCCTGCTTCGGCCACACGGTAAACGAGACGCTGGGACGGCTACTCTCGGCGATGCTCGGCCAACAGGCCGGCAGCTCCATCGGGATGGAGATAGACCCCTACCGGATCGAACTGGAGGTGCCCCGCGGCATCACGGCCGGCGACGCGTCGGGGTGTTGGAGGACACCGACCCGGACCACCTGGAAGCCATCGTCGAACTGAGTCTGAAAAACGCCGACGTGCTGAAGTTCCGCCTCGCACAGGTCGCCGCGAAGTTCGGCGCGCTCAAGCGCTGGCGGGGGTCGGGGTCGAACCGCTTCGGCCGCGACCGCCTGCTGGAGGCGCTCGAGGGGACGCCGGTGTACGACGAGGCCCTGCGGGCGGTCCTGCACGAGGAACTGGCGGTCGAGCGGACCGCCGAGATACTGACTGCGATTCAGGACGGCCGCATCGAGGTCGCGACCGTCGGCGAGCGGACGCCAATCGGCCGCGGCGGCCGGTCGTCGGGGCAGGAACTGCTCGCTCCCGAGAACGCCGACGCCAGCGTCATCCGGACGGTCAAAGAGCGCATCCTCGACGACCGCATCCTCCTGTACTGTCTGCACTGCAACGGCTGGCGCTCGAAGCGGACGGTCGGTTCCGTCGCCGACCAGCCCGAATGTCCCAACTGTGGGTCCACGCACGTCGCCGCGCTCAACCCGTGGGCCGACGAGGTGATCGACGCGATAGAGGCCGAGGAGAAAGACGACGAACAGGAGAAACAGACAGAACGGGCCTACCGCGCGGGCAGTCTCGTCCAGAGTCACGGCAAGCAGGCGATAATCGCGCTGGCCGCCCGCGGCGTCGGGCCCCACAACGCCGCGCGGATCATCAACAAACTCCGCGAGGACGAGGAGGCGTTCTACCGGGACATCCTCGAACAGGAGCGCCAGTACGCCCGGACGCAGTCGTTCTGGGACTGACCGTCACTCCCGGGGACCTTCGGCGGCGTCTCGCTCCCATCGCGCCCGCGTCGAGAGGGCGTGTCTACGGACGACGGCTCCGACGACGAGGACGACCAGCCCGAAGGTGAGAAACAGCGGGCCGGCGTCGGCCACGTTCGCTCCGAGTGCCCCGACGTCGCTGGCGTCGGTGCCGACGAGCGCTCGTCCAGCAGTGACCGTGAGGGGCGTCGTCGAGAGCACCACCCCCACGAGTAACAACCCGTTGGCGACTATCTGTGTCGGGACCAGCGGCCGCGCGAGCAGGTACCCCGGGAGCGTCCACGCGGCGGTCCCGAGGGCAACTGCCGCCCACGTCGGGAGCGGTACGACCGCAAGCGCGACGAAGACGACGAGCGGCGCGAGCGGTGCCGTGATGGCCAGTCCGACGAACAGTCGAACCGTCGCCGGCGCGCCGATCCGGCCGGGTGCCGGCGAATCGAGGTCGTCGACGTCGACGTCGTCGAGCATCGCCTGGACGGCCTCGTCGCTCAACCCGTCGTCCTCGTCGAGAAACGTGAGGTCACACTCCGGGCAGGCCGTCTCCTCGCCCGTTATCTCGGCGTCACACCGTGGGCACGTCGCTCGAAACCCGTCGCCGTCGTCGTCGGCCATACCCACGATTGCACGCGGCGTATTTCAGCCTCCGGGTCGGGCTACTGGCTGACGTAGCCCCCGTCGATGACGAACGACTCGCCGGTGACGAACGATGCCTCCGACGAGCAGAGCCAGACGGCCGCGTCGCCTATCTCCTCGGGCTCGCCGAGCCGGCCGAGCGGCGTCGCGGCGGTGACTTGCTCCATCGACTCGGGGTTTGCCTCGCTGGACCGTTGGACCATCGGCGTGTCGATGACGCCCGGACAGATGGCGTTGACCCGGACGTTCTCGCTCCCGAACTCGAGGGCCGCGGTCTTGGTTAGCCCGATGACGCCGTGTTTGCTGGCGACGTAGGGGCTCAGGCCCGGGAAGCCGACGACGCCGGCGATGGACGCGGTGTTGACGATGGAACCACCGCCGCCGCTCTCCAGCATCGCCGGTATCTCCGCCCGCATACAGAGGAACACGCCCTTGAGGTTCACGTCGATGACGCGCTCCCAGTTGTCCATCGGCTGTTCGGCGGCGGAGTCTGTCTCTCCCTCGATGCCGGCGTTGTTGAACGCCGCGTCCAGTCCGCCGTAGGTGTCGACGGCCGTCTCGACCATCGCCTCGACATCCGCCTCGTCGCTGACGTCCGTCTCGACGAACGTCACCTCGCCGCCCGCGGCCTCGATGTCTTCGACGAGTTGCTCGCCGTCTTCGACGTTGACGTCCGCGGCAACGACGCTCGCCCCC
>NZ_WPCA01000047.1 GCF_009741825.1 Halapricum sp. CBA1109 | reverse complement strand
GAGGACGGCCTCGCGCTGTCCGTCGCGGCCGCCGGCGACAGCCCGTCGCGTCGAGCGCCGCCCCCTCCACGAGCGCAACTACGCCGGCGAGGACACCCGCAGGGAGTACGAACGGCTCCGGTCGGCGGCAGTCACGACCGACGCCGAGGGCGTGGTCGACGCCGTCGAAACGGCCGTCGAGCGGCCGGTGACGACCAGCGCAGACGCGGACGACTGACCGTCGAGTGCGGGAGAACGGATTACAGCGGCTCTCGCCGACCGAACAGTACCTTCGACTCCATCGTCATGATCGGCGATTCCTCGACCAGTGTCTCGACGGCTACCGTGACCAGCCCGGCCGCGTCGCTCCACGGGCCGGTGTCGAGGACTTCCGTGCGGACGCTGATGGTGTCGCCCGGGCGAAGCGGGTCGCGCCACCGGAGTTCGTCGACGCCGAGTGCGCCGTGGGTCTCCGTCTCCGAGAGGAACTCCGCGACGAGCAGCCGCATCGTCAGGCTGGCGGTGTGCCAGCCGCTGGCGACGACGCCGCCGAAGGGCGTCTCCGCGGCCGCCTCGGGGTCGGTGTGGAACGGTTGCGGGTCGAACTGCTCGGCGAACTCGATTATCTCCGACTCGGAGACGGTGTACTCGCCGAACGAACGGGTCTGTCCGGGCTCGAAGTCCTCGAAGTGGCGCATACCCGAACGTGGGTCCGGCGGGAGAAAAGCGTCGTCGTCAGCTATCGGCGACAGCAGCGGCGGTCGTGTTGCCGTCGGTCGTCGTGGTGTTGGTGCCGGCGGCCGTCTCGTTACCGGTGTCCTCGGTCGCCTCCTCGGCGAGGTTCTCGACGTAGGCGTCGAAGGTCTCTTGATCGGTGACGTTGATGGTCGCCATCATCTGGGAGTGGCCAGTCCCGCAGTACTCAGCGCAGTATAACTGGTAGTCGCCCTCGGTGTTGAGCGTGGTCGTGATGTAGTTCGACCGGCCGGGGAAGGCGTCGGCCTTCAGCCCGAGTTCCGGGGCGTGGAAGGCGTGCAACCAGTCGTTGGAGGTCACGTTGAGGCGTATCTCTTGGCCCTTGGGCAGGACGAGTTCACCCTGGTTCGAGTTGACCATCACGGTGGTGTTGTTCCCGCCCGCGTCGGGGTACTCGAACTGCCAGAAGTAGGTGTTGCCGTAGACGCTGACGTTCAGCGCGTCCTCGCCCGCGTCGGCCTCGTCGTAGCCGCCCTGTGCCATCACGCTGTAGGCGCCGAAGCCGACGAACAGCAGAACCAGCGCCGTCGCGATGGTCCACGTGATCTCGAGTCGGCGGTTCTCCTTGGTCGGCTTGGCCTCGTCGACGTTGCTCGCGCGGTAGCGCCAGACAGTGTAGAAGAGGATACCCTCGACGAGCAGGGTCAGCGGGATGGCGATAGCCAGCAGTTCGGCGTTGAGGCCGCCGATCAGCTCCTCGGTCGTCGAGTCCGCGGACTGGGCGAGCGCTGTCCCGCTGGCGGCCCCCAGCAGGACGGTCCCGAACACCCCGACGAGACCGGCACGGATACGGGTCATACTATCTCGGCCTAAGGAATTGGGCTATAAATAAGCTGTCGTCTCCGCGCCACCCGCCGTTCGGGGCCGCCGCGGGTGGACGAAAGCGCGGGCCATAAGTAGACTCAGACGAAGTCTAGAGTAGAACTGCCCGTGCGTGAACTGTCCCGTTTCGGAACCCTGCTGACCGCCACCGTCGTCGGCGTCTACGTCCTCATCATCGCGGGAGCGACGGCCGCGATAGCCGACGCCGCCCGCGTGTGCACGTCGTGGCCGGTCTGTCGGACGCCCGGGTCGCTCGCCGACACGCAACTGCTGATCGGCTGGGGCCACCGGGTCCTCGCCCTCGTCGTGGGTGCGCTCGTCCTCGCAACCGTCGTCGCCGGCCTCCGGGCCGACGTGGAACGACGCGTCAAACTCGCACTGCTGGCCGGCCTCGCGCTGTTCCCCGTCCAAATCGGGATGGGGGCGCTCGTCGCCACCAGCGGCGCGGCCGCGCCGTTCCCAGGGCTACACCTCGCCGTGGCGATGACCATCTTCACGACACTGGTCGTCGCGCTGGCGTGGACGCTTGAGGGCGGCGACGACACGCCCGTCTCGCCCGACCCCGAACCGGCCCCGATGCCCGAGGACCTCCCCGAACCGCAACCGCCCAGCGGCCTCCGGGAGACGGCGTACGCGTACTTCCGGCTGATGAAGCCGCGGCTGATGTGGCTGCTCTGTCTCGTCGCGGCCGCCGGGATGGCGCTGTCGGCCGGCCAGTCGCTGACCGTCCCGACGATACTCGCCACGCTCGGCGGCGGCGTCCTCGCCATCGGCGCGTCCGGGACGTTCAATCACGTCCTCGAACGCGACGTCGACCGTCGGATGGAACGGACCAACGACAGGCCGACTGTCACCAAGCAGGTCCCGGTGCGCAACGCCGTGGCCTTCGGCCTCGTCCTCGCGGCGGCGTCGATGGCCGTCTTCCTGACCGTCAACCTCCTGACCGCGGCGCTTGGCCTGACTGCCATCCTGTTTTACAGCGTCGTCTACACGCTGTTGCTCAAGCCCAACACCGTCCAGAACACCGTCATCGGCGGCGCGGCCGGCGCGCTCCCGGCGCTCATCGGCGGCGCGGCCGCGACGGGCACCATCGGCCTGCCGGGCCTCGCGCTCGCGGGACTAGTCTTCCTGTGGACGCCCGCGCACTTCTACAACCTCGCGCTGGCGTACAAGGACGACTACGCGGCCGGCGGCTTCCCGATGATGCCCGTCGTCCGCGGCGAGGCGACCACCCGCAAGCACATCCTCTGGTACCTCGCGGCGACGCTGCTGGCCGCGGGCGCGATGACCGCCGTCACCGACCTCGGCCTGCTGTTCGCGCTGGCTACTGTCGGCGTCGGCGCCGTCTTCCTGTGGATGGTCGTCCGCCTCCACCTCGAACGGACCGAATCGGCGGCGTTCCGGGCGTTCCACGCCTCGAACGCCTACCTCGGAGCCATCCTGATCGCCATCCTCATCGACACGCTGGCGGTGTGAGATGGCGACCGCGAGTCACTCTCTCCGCGAGCGGATTCGGCCCGAACCGCGGACGCTGCTGGCCGGCATCCTCCTCGTCCACCTCGAAGCCGGCCTGTTGCTCGGGTACGCACTGATCAGCGGCGACCGCTTCGTCACGCTGTTGGACTGGCGGCGCGCGATATACCCCTTCGTCTGGATCAACGTCGGCCTGTGGGCGCTGTGGCGGGCCAATCCAGCCGAGACGACGCCTCGCCGGAAGGCAGTCGCCGGTGCCATCGCCGTCGGCTACCTCCTCGTCCTCTCCTACGCCGGCGGGCTGTTCGACTTCGGCGCGATGCGGGCGCTCGGTCCCTCGCTGTCGGTGTCGCTGCCGCCGGGGTTCAGCCCGACGCTGACCTACAGCGCCCCGCCGCTGCGGGTGTCTTTGTTCCCCTACCGCGTCGTCGGTTACCTCGCGCTCGCGTACCTCGTCTACGCGACGGTCGTCGACGCGGCCTCCTCGGCCATCGGCGGCGTCCTCGGGTTGCTGTCGTGTGTCTCCTGTTCGTGGCCCATCCTAGCGACGGTCGCGACCGGCGTCTTCGGGTCGGCCAGTGCCGTCGCCGTCGCGGCCACCGGCTACTCCTACGGCATCTCGACGGTCGTGTTCGTCGTCACCGTCGCGTTGCTCGCGTGGCGGCCGACGGTCTGAACCGAACCGGCTTTGAGTCGCCGCCACCGAAACGGAGCTATGACTGCAGTCGTCGCCGCCGAGAACGTCGCCAAGCGCTACGGTGAAACCGTCGCGCTCGACGGCGTCTCGCTGTCCGTCGACGCCGGCGAGGTGCTGGGCCTGATCGGTCCGAACGGTGCCGGCAAGACGACGCTCGTCCGGGCCGTCCTCGGGGCCACCGACGCCGAAGGGTCCGTGGCATTGTTCGGCGAGGACCCGCGGTCGGTCGACCGCTCGCGGTTGGGCCTGCTCCCCCAGTCCTTCTCGCCGCCAGCGCGGCTGACCGCCCACGAGACGCTCGAATATTACGGCGGCCTCTACGACGAGTCCCGACGCGTCGAGGCCGTCCTCGAGGACGTGGGCCTCACTGACAGCGCCGACACGCACTACGAGAACCTCTCTGGCGGCCAGCAGCGTCGGGTCTGCGTCGGCGCGACGCTGATCAACGACCCCGACCTGCTGGTGCTGGACGAACCGACCACGGGCATCGACCCCGCGGGCCGGCGGGCGGTCTGGAGCCTCCTCGAATCGCTTGCCGACGGCGGCACCACCGTCCTGCTGACGACCCACTCGATGGCCGAGGCCCAGCGGCTGGCCGACCGGGTCGGCCTGCTGGCCGACGGCGAACTGGTGGCCCTGTCCTCGCCGTCGGAACTGATCGATGAGTACGGCGGCCAGACCCGACTGGAAGTCGGTGTCGACGGGACGCTCCCGGAGCGAATCGAAATCGACCACGACTACCGGCGCTACGACGGCCGGATCGTCGTCCGCGACGTGGCTCCCGTCGACATCGGCGACGTGGTCGACGCACTGGCCGCCGCCGGCGTCGCCGTCGGATCGCTCTCGTGGCGCGAACCCGACCTAGAGGACGTCTACCTCGAACTGACCGGGCGGGCCGTCGACCACGCCGGCGAGGCGGTCGACCCCGGCGAGGTAGCCGTCGCCGGGCCGACGGGAGGGGAGCGATGAGCCGGGTCGGCCGCGTCCGAGCGTCGACGCGGGCGGCCGCGCTGGCCTTTCTCCGCCGCCGGACGGCCGTCTTCTTCACGTTTCTGTTCCCACTCATCATCGTCGTCATCTTCGGTGCGCTGGTCCAGACACAGCCGACCGGCGGCGGCCTGTTCACCGAGCCAGCAGGCTACTACGTGCCGGGATATCTCGCCGTCGTGGTCCTCTTTACGCCGCTGTCGCGGGTCGGCAGCGAGGTGGCCCGCCACCGCGAGGACAACCGCTTCGAGAAGCTGGCGACGACGCCGCTGACCCGTAGCGAGTGGCTGCTGGCACAGACGCTCGTCAACGTCGCCGTCATCGGCCTCGCGGCGCTGTTGTTGCTCGCGTTGCTGGTCGTCGTGACCGGGGCTTCCATCACGTTCTCGCCGCTGTTGGTCGCGTTCGTCGCCGTCGGCGTCGCGCTGTTCTGCGGTATCGGTGCGGTGCTGGGCGCGACGGCGGACTCACAGGACGGCGTCATCGCGGCCTCGAACGCGCTTGCGCTCCCGCTGCTCTTTCTCTCGGAGACGTTCGTCCCGCTGTCGCTGCTGCCGTCGTGGTTCCGGCCGCTGGTCGACCTCTCGCCGCTGACGTACTTCTCCCGCGGTGTCAGGGGAGCGACCTACGACGCGGGCGCCGTCGGCGAGACGCCGGTGTCGGCGGTGCTGGGCGGGGACCCGCTCTCGAATTTCGCGGTGCTCGTCGTGCTGGCGGCGGCGGCCGTCGTCGCCGGCGCGGCTGTCCTCCCCCGGACGGAATGACGGACCGAGAGGGGCGGGTTTTTGAGCCTCCCCCACCAAGCGGTACCCAACAGATGGGTTCCACCTTCGACAGTGCGGACGCCGCCGGGCCGAGCGAGGACCTCGCCTGGTGTCACGAGGTCGTCCAGGACGTCTCCCGGACGTTCGCCATCACCATCGACGTGCTCGAGGAACCGATGTCCTCCGCTATCTGTGTCGGGTATCTCCTCTGTCGGATCCCGGACACGGTCGAGGACGCCGGACACATCCCGCCCGAAGAGCAGGTCGCCCTCCTCGAAACCTACGACGCCGTCCTCGACCCGGACGACGAGACGACCGGCGAGGCGTTCACGACGGCCGTCGAGCAGTGGGTGCCGGACGGCGACCGGTCGGCCGACTGGGACCTCGTCGCCGAAACCGAACGCGTCCTCCGGGTGTTCGACCACCAACCGGAGCGCGTCCGCGAGGCGATCCGACCGCCCGCGCGGGAACTGGTCGCCGGGATGGCCGAGTTCGTCGACCGCTACGCCGACGACGGCGGCCTCCGCATCGAGACCCGCGAGGAACTCCACGAGTACTGCCACTACGCCGCCGGCACCGTCGGCCACCTCATCACGAACCTCGTCACCGACGAGGACACGCCCGAGGAGACCCGGTCGGTGCTCGAAGCGACCGCCGAACCGTTCGGCCTCGCCCTCCAGTTGGTCAACATCTGCAAGGACGTCGGCGCTGACTTCCGCGAGGAGAACAACGTTTACCTCCCAGCCGATGAACTCCGCGCCGAGGGCGTCGAGCAGTCGGCAATCTGTGATCCCGACAACGAGAGCGGCGTCGTCGCCGTCGTCCGCCGCACCGCCGCCGACGCCCGCGAGTGTCTCGATCAGGCCCAGCGGTACCTCGAGTACGTCCCCGAACGCGACGGCAACACCGTCGCCGCGTGGGCCATCCCCTTCCTGCTCGCCGTCGGCACCCTCCGGGAAGTCGAGGCCCGCCCGGCCGACGTGCTCCGAACTGAGGGCGTGAAGATATCACGACAGGAGGTCGGTGCCGTCATCGACCGCGCTATCGACGGTCTCGACGGCGAGGAACTCGCCGAGTTGCGGGCGACCATCGCCGAGGGACCGCTGGCCTGATTCTCACTCGCTCGTCGTGTCGAGGCCGAGCGCCTCGTTCAGCCCACAGAAACAGGTAGTAGCGTTGAACCCGAGTCCGAGCGCGCCGAGCGCCGCCAGCAGACCCCGCGAGCGCTGTCCGCGTTTGAACGCTCCGACCGCGACGACTGACAGTACGACCGCACCGATGGCTCTGAGCAGGCGATCACGACCGCCGACGTTCGAGTCGACCATATCCGAACTCCGGGCGCGAGGAAAATATACGCTGTGGCGCGGTCAGTAGAACTCGCGGACGAGGTCCGTCGCGTCCTCGGGCGCGCCGTCGGGGATGTCCGCCATCGACCCCTCCAGCCCCATCCGCTCGCCGTAGGGCACGGAGTCGTCGTCCTGATAGAGGACGCCGATGTACTCCTTCTCGGAGTCGAGAATCTTGTCCTTGGCCTGATCGAAGTTGCCGGGGTCGTGGTCCTCCTCGTCGAGGTCGACGATGGCGTCCCGGAAGTAGTCGTAGGTGTCGACGTCGTTGAACGTGACACACGGCGAGTAGACGTTGACGAACCCGAAGCCGTCGTGTTCGATGGCCTGCTTGACGAGTTCGGTGTGTCGCTGGGAATCGGAGGAGAACGTCTGAGCGATGAACGTCGCCCCGGCGCTCAGCGCCAGCGCCTTCGGGTTGACCGGTTGCTGGTGGGTTCCCTCCGGCGAGGTCGACGTCTCGAAGTCCTCGCGTGAGGTCGGCGAGAACTGGCCCTTCGTGAGGCCGTAGATGCGGTTGTCCATCACGACGTAGGTCATGTCGACGTTCCGGCGGACGGCGTGGATGAAGTGGCCGGCACCGATAGAGTAGCCGTCGCCGTCGCCGCCGGCGACCATCACTTCGAGGTCCTGATTGGCCAGTTTCACGCCGATGCCGACCGGGAGCGCCCGGCCGTGGACACCGTGCAGCGCGTAGCTGTGCATGTAGGTGCCGATCTTGCCGGAACAGCCGATGCCCGCGACGATGAACGTCTCGTCGGGGTTGTTGCCGGTCTCGGCCAGCGCTTTCATCATCCCGTTCATCGTCCCGAAGTCACCGCAGCCGGGACACCACGTCGGTTGCTTGTCTGATTTGAAGTCCGTGAATCGAACGTCTGAGCTCATGCTGTTGCCTCCATGTCCGCGACCGCACTGCGAATCTCCTCGGCCAGTTCGTCCGCCTTGTACCGGACGCCGGTGTACTTGTTGACCCGCCGGACCCGCGTCAGCGTGTCGTGTTCGACGAGGTCGGCGAACTGCCCCGTCGCGTTACACTCGACGACTATGACCTCTTCGGCGGCCGCGACTTCCTCGGTCAGGTCCGGCCGCGGGAAGATGTACGGTACCGAGATGAACCGCACGTCCGGGCCGTCCGCCTCGAGGAACTCGATGGCCTCCCGCATCGCGCCCTCGTTCGAGCCCCACGAGATGACCAACGTGTCTGCGTCGGGGTCGCCGAACTCCCGGTAGTCCCACTCCTCACGCTCCTGTGCGGTCTCGACTTTTCGCTGGCGCTTGTCCACCTGATCGACGCGGACGTCTTCTTCCTCGGTCCGGCGACCGAGTTCGTCGTGTTCCAACCCGGTCGTCATGTGAGCGCCGTCGATAGTCCCGGGGAACGCCCGGGGGCTGATACCGTCCTCGGTGGCGGCGTGGGGCCGGAAGCGGCCCTTCTCGTCCAGCCACTCGTCGACCTCGGCCTCGTCGACGACCTTCCCGCGGTCGACCTCGACGGCATCCATATCGAACTCGTCGGGGTCGTAGGTCTGCTCGGTGACCGCCATCGCCAAGTCCGCGGTGAGATACACCGGGATCTGGTACTTCTCGGCGAGATTGAACGCCTCGACGGTCTTGTGGAAACACTCGGCGACGGTCGTCGGCGCGAGGACGAACCGCGGAATCTCCCCGTGGCCGCCGTAGAGCATCTGTTCTAAGTCGCCCTGTTCCTGTTTGGTGGGCATCCCAGTGGAAGGCCCGGAGCGCATCACGTTGGCGATGACCAGCGGGGTCTCCGTCGTGGCGATGAGGCCGAACGTCTCGGTCATCAGGTCGATGCCCGGGCCGGACGTGGCCGTCATCGCACGCGCACCGGCCCGCGCGCCGCCCAGCGCGAGGTTGATCGCCGACAGTTCGTCCTCGGCCTGAACGACCGCGCCGCCGTACTCCTCGATGCGGCCTGTCAGGTACTCCATCACGTCCGTCGCCGGTGTGATCGGGTAGCCGGCGTAGAAGCGACAGCCGGCCGCGATAGCGCCCATCCCGATGGCCTCGTCGCCGTTGAGCAGGACGTAGTCCTCGTCAGTGCACTCTAAGTCGTAGTCGGTCTCGGCGTCGAACTCCTCACGGACGTACTCCTGTCCGAGTCGCGCGGCCTCCTTGTTGTTGTCGACGATGGCCTGGCCCTTGTCGCCAAAGCGCTTCTCTAAGGCCTCGTCTAAGTTCTCGATGGGGAAGTTCGACACCTCACAGGCGGCCCCGAGCGCGACGACGTTTCGCATAATGGCGCCGCCGGCCTCCTCGCCCAGATCCTTCAGCGGAACCGGCAGACCGATCATCCCCTCGGGAATCTCGACGTCCTGCATCGTCGTCTGCTCGCCGTCGTAGATGATGACGCTGCCCTCGTGGAGTTCGTCGAGGTTCTCGTCGATGGTCCGTTCGGTCAGCGCGATCAGGATGTCCAGGCGGTCGACGACGCTCTCGACCCGGTCGACGGAGGTCCGGATCTTGTAGGCCGTGTACCCGCCGCGGATCCGCGAGGCGAAGTCCTTGGACGTGTAGACGTGTCGCCCCGCCCGCGACAGCGCCCGGGCGAATATCTTGCCCGTCGAGTCGATGCCATCGCCGGCCTCCCCGCCGATGGCCCAGTTGAGATCCTCATGCATACTACCGAGTTTCTACCTCCCGCCCGAGGAAAAGGCTTCGGAAAGCAGTAGTCTCCGACCGCTCGACTCCCGCAGACGACGGCCATTACGCCCGAATACTGGACGATCATCCGGATACTCTCTCGTCCGGAAAAATACCACCAACTGTCCCGTCGACAATGTAAATAATCCTTCGACGGAAATTCCGACCGTGGCTCGACACTCGGGACAGCGGTATCCGCCGCTTACGGTCGTCCGAGCGCCCACATCGCCGTTGGCAGTCCACCACATCGGGGAAGGTATCGACGCCCGCCGTACGAAGCCACTATCGGTTACGGTGACGGCCGACCGAAAAGTCCATGCCACGCCGGCCCGGCCACTCGGGTATGGACCAGACACCGCTCGCCGTCGCGGCCGTCGACGCTATCGGCCCCGACTCGGTCGCTATCACCTTCGAGACGCCGCCGGAGTTTGGGGCCGCCCCCGGTCAGTTCGTCAAACTCACCTTCGAGGTCGAGGGCGAGGATATCTCGCGGTTCTACACCATCTCCTCGCCCGACGTCGCGGACACCTTCGAGATAACCGTCGAGATAGACCCCGAGGGCGAGGTCGGCCCCCTGCTGTCCGAGTTGACCGCCGGCGACGAGGTGCGCGTCGCCGGCCCCTTCGGCGACGCCTACTACGAGAACGAGGACAGCGTCGTCGTCCTCGCCGGCGGCCCCGGCGTCGGCCCGGCGGTCGGCATCGCCGAACGGGCCGTCGCCGACGGCGGGCAGGCCGCGGTCGTCTACCGCGACGACGCCCCGGTCCACACCGACCGCCTCGGCGTCCTGATGGACGACGGCGTCTCCGTGGAGATTCTCGCCCCCGACGAGTCGCTGGACGACACCGTCGCCGCCGCGCTCGATTCGGTCGGTGCGGACCCGCAGGTGTTCGTCTACGGCTTCGCGGACTTCCTCGACGACGCCACGGCGGCACTGGAGGCGGCGGACTACGACGCCGACGCGGCGAAGGTCGAGAACTTCGGCTGACCGCCCTGAAAGCCCTCGAACGGCCTTGGCAGGCCGTTCTCGCCCTTTTCATTTCCGCCGCGACCTTCGGTCGCTAAGGCCCGCAGGCGCACGCGTCGCGGATGCGACGCGGCGCTCTGGGTTACGCCGGAAGACTCGCTTCGCTCGTCTTCCGAGCCCTAGCTCGCTACGCTCGCCAGGACGCCGACGCTTTCCTGTAGTCGCGCGCGGAACTGCGGCTCGCGGCTATCGCCGCTCGTGTTTCCGGGCGCGGAGCGCCCGGCCCGCGACTATTCCCCACCCCTCCCCGGGGCGCGCCACAGGGACGCGCCCGGGCGTCCTGACCGCCGGTCGCACCGCTCGACACCGCACGCGACCGCATATTATTCTCGACTCCGCCCGACGAACTCCACGAGGACGCCGCCGGTCGACTTGGGGTGGAGGAAGGCCACGTCGTGGCCCCACGCGCCCTCCCGCGGTTCCTCGTCGATCAACTCGACGCCCATCTCGCGGGCGCGGTCGAGCGCACCGGCGAGGTCCACTGTTCCCATCGCGAGGTGGTGGATGCCCGGGCCGTTGCGGTCGAGGTAGGAGGCGATTGCGTTGTCCTCGCCGACCGGTTCCAGCAGTTCGACGTAGCCGTTGCCGAGGTCGAGAAAGGCGACCCGGAGGCCGTCTATCGTCTCCTCGTGGGCCACCGTGACATCGAGCAGTTCGGTGTAGAACTCCAGCAGGCTGTCGAGGTCCGCGGTGGCGACGCCCGCGTGATCGAAGCGCATAGTCACCACTCCACGCGACCGCTACAAAAATCTACAGCCCGGGCTGGTGCTCGCCGAAGACGTCCCGTAGCGCGTCACATATCTCGCCCGTCGTCGCGTAGGCGTTCACGGCGTCGATCAGCGGCGGGACGAGGTTCGCGTCGCCCTCCGCGGCCGCCCGGACGTCTTCCAGCGCCGCCTCGACGGCCGCGTCATCGCGCTCCGCTCGGACCTCGTCGAGGCGCTCGGTCTGTGCGCGTTCGTCCTCCTCCGCGACTTCCTCCACGTCGGCGTCCTGTGCGTCCTCCTCGACGCGGTACTCGTTGACGCCGACGATGACCCGGTCGCCGTCCTCTATCTCCTGTTGACGCTCGTAGGCCACGTCCTGTATCCGGCGCTGGACCCACCCGGACTCGATAGCCGGGCGCATCCCGCCGCGGTCGTCGACGGCGTCGAGTATCTCCCGGGCCTCGGCCTCGATGTCGTCGGTCAGGCTCTCGACGTAGTAACTCCCGCCGAGCGGGTCGATGGTGTCGGCCACCCCCGACTCGTGAGCCAGTATCTGCTGGGTCCGCAGCGCCGTCCGGACGCTCTGCTCGGTCGGCAGCGACAGCGCCTCGTCTTTGCCGTTGGTGTGGAGGCTCTGCGTGCCGCCGAGCACTGCCGCTAACGCCTGATAGGCCACGCGGACGACGTTGTTCTCTATCTGCTGGGCGGTCAGCGTCGAGCCCGCGGTCTGGGTGTGGAACTTCAGTTGCTTGCTCGCCGACTCGTCGGGATCGAATCGCTCCTCGACCAGTGTCGCCCACAGCCGTCTCGCCGCGCGGAACTTCGCCACCTCCTCCAAGATGTTGTTGTAGGAGGCGAAAAAGAACGATAGCTGGGGGGCGAACTCGTCGACATCCAGCCCCGCCTCCAGCGCCGCTTCGACGTAGGCAAGCCCGTTACCGAGCGTGAACGCGACTTCCTGTGCGGCCGTCGACCCGGCCTCCCGGACGTGGTACCCCGAGATGGAGATGGGGTTGAACTTCGGCAACTCCTCGGCACAGAACGCGAAGACATCGGTGATGATCCGCATCGAGGGCTCGGGCGGGTAGATGTAGGTGTTGCGGGCGATGTACTCCTTCAGCACGTCGTTCTGGATAGTCCCGCGGAGTTGCTCGCGGGGGACACCCTGCTGGTCGCCGACGGCGACGTACATCGCCAGCAGGACGGCGGCGGGCGCGTTGATGGTCATACTCGTCGACACCTCCCCGAGCGGGATGCCGTCGAAGACAGTCTCCATATCCCGCAACGAGTCGATAGCGACACCGGCCTTCCCCACCTCGCCGGCGGCCATCCCCGCGTCCGAGTCGTATCCCATCTGGGTGGGCAGGTCGAAGGCCATCGAGAGCCCGGTCTGGCCCTCCTCCAGCAGGTAGTTGAACCGCTCGTTGGTCTCGCTCGCGGTCCCCATCCCGGCGTACTGGCGCATCGTCCAGAGCCGCCCGCGGTACATCGTCGAGTAGACCCCGCGCGTGTACGGTTCCTGACCCGGGTATCCGAGGTCCGACTCGTAGTCGAGGTCCGCGACGTCTGCCGGGGTGTAGAGGCGGTCGACCGCGCGGCCGCCGGTGTCGGTCTCGAAGGCGTCGCGTCGCTCGCCGAACCGCTCGACGGTCGGGGCGACCGTCTCGGCCTCCCACTCCCGTTTGCCCTCGCGGATGCGTTCGAGGTCGTCCGGGTCGAACATACCTCAGCCACGGCACCGCGGGGCTTAAGACCGGCGGCGACCGCAAGATATCTCCCGACGGTCGGGCTACGTGATCGTGATGTCCGACTACGACGCCGTCCTGTTGGACTTAGACGGAACCCTCTGTGAGTACGTCCGCGGGAAGCGGGAGCTGCTCGCGGCCGCCTTCGAGAGCGAGGGCGTCGACCCGCTGTTCACCGCGGCTGACTACGCCGAACGCGTCGACAGCTACGCCGACCGCGCGGACTCGATGGGAGAGCGCCGCCGGCTGTGTTTCGCGGACCTCGCGGCCGAGAACGGGCACGACCCCGCGGTGGGCCGGGCGGTCGCCGACGCCTACGCCGCGGCGCGGGACCACGGCAACGTCCGGTTTCTCGACGGTGCCGAGACGGCGCTCTCACACCTCGCCGACCGCTATCCGCTCGGCCTCGTCACGAACGGCGGCCCCGGGATGCAGGACCCGAAAATCGACGGTATCGGCGTCCGCGAACGCTTCGAGACGGTCGTCTACGCCGGCCACGACGTGCCCGCAAAGCCCGCCCCCGACCCGTTCGTGGTCGCCCTTGAGGACCTCGGCGTCCGACCCGAGCGGACCGTCTACGTCGGTAACAACTACGAGACGGACATCCTCGGGGCTGCCGAGGCCGACGTGCCGGCCATCCTGCTCGGAGACGCGCCCGCCGACGCGCCCGTCGACCCGGTCGCGACCATCGAGCGCCCCGGAGAACTGACGGACCTGCTCTGAGAACTCAGCTCGTGTCGTACTTGTAAGTCGCCTCGTCGGGGTCGATACCGAAGTCCTCGGCGCTTTCGGTGGGTTCGTCGTCGCCGTCGTCGGCCTCGGCGGCCTTGAACGCCTCCCGGCGCTTGGCGGGCATCTCGAAGTCCTCGACCGCCAGCGTCATCGGGACGGCCTCAGGCTGTATCGCCTCGCGTTTGGTGGCCAGTCTGTCAGCGAGAACCGCCGGGAGCGAGTCGGGGTCGACCGGAGAGAACCCGAACTGAGTGAGATACTCCGGTTGGTCGGTCAGAGTGTAGACGGTGTCGAAGCCCTCGGCCTCGGCCGTCCGGACCAACCGCTCGACGACGTGCGCGCCGACGCCCTGCCCGCGCCACGCTTCGAGGACGCCGATGCTCGTCAACTCACAGCGGTCCGGGTCGTCCTCGCGCTTGTGGATCCTGATTCGGCCGAACCCGGCCTTCTCGTTGCGCTGTTCGTCGATGGCGATAACGTAGTCCCGCGACCGGAAGGCCGTCTCGTCCAGGCCCATCTCCTCGATGCGATCCAGCAACCAGACTTCCTCGCGGTTTTTCGCGTCCCGGACGTACATACATCTCCCTTGGCTACCCGGAATCAAAAGGGTACGGCTCGTCCAAAAAGTATATTTTCGGGAGGATTGAAGCCCCAGTGACACGATGAACCGACGACGGTTCCTCGCTACGAGTGCGACAGTGGGTGTCCTCGCGATGGCCGGGTGTTCGGACGACGAGACAGCCCCTCCACGGCGGTCACAGGTGTTCGAAAACCAACGCGTCACCGACGGACGCCTCGAGGTACAGCTAGATCCACAACCGAGAGTCGAGTCCCGCGAGGACGTCGAGGCGGGACTGGTCCCGATAGGCTTCGTCGGCCGGGCGGCGGCCGCGAAAGGCGGCGGCGCGGGGAGAGGCGCCAGCGGCCGCGGGAAGAGTGGGAGCTACAGCGACGCGCCGAGACACGGCAACCACGGCCACGCGATGTACGGAGCCGGCGCCTACGGCAACGACTACCGCGACGACCACGACGACGACATAGAGCGGTACGACGCCAGCATCGCCACAGTCGGGGTGGCCCGCATCGGCGACCCGGGCGACGACGAGGACGACCTCGAGGCGTACGGCGACTTCGACCCGGACGAGTTGACAGAGTACGACGCCAGCGCCGGCGACGCGGTCACCCATCCGATAGACCAGGGTGCCGGCTGGTACCGAACAGGGGCGAAGCTGACCGGTGATAGCGTCGACCACGACTTCGGCTGGTCGTATCTCGACGTCGAGGTCGAGGGCGCCGAGGAGATGAGCGTCGGCCAACACTGGAAGCTCTCGCCGAGACTCTAGGTCGATGGGGCTCGAGACGGGGACAGGCCGCCGCACGCTGTACGCGCTGACCTTCGTGGTCGCGCTGTGTAGCTTCGCGTACGAGCTGGTGTACTCGGAGCTTCTGACCGTCGTCTACGGCGGGACGGTCACCCAGTACGGCCTGACGGTCGGGCTGTTTTTCTTCTCGCTCGGCGTCGGCTCGTTCCTCGCGCGGACGCTCGACCACGACCGGCCCTCGAACTTCTTCCGGACGGAACTGCTGTTGGCCGTCGTCGCCCCCGCGGGCGTGCTGTACATCCTCGCGCTCGGGACCGTCGTGCCGCCGCAGTGGCTCCCGCCGAGCGCGCTGGAGTGGGCGGCGCGGCTTCCGGTCGTACTGGTCGGCCTGCTCTCTGGGTTCGAACTCCCGCTGTTGACGGCGCTTGTCGCGGACACCGCGTCCGACGGCGACGGCCTCGTCTCGACCGTCGGCCGACGGCTCTCGGGGGCCGTCTACGGGCTGGTCGGACTGGTCTTTTCCGTCTCGACTGACGGCAACGACGTCGACAGCTACTCGCTGGTCCTCGGGATGGACTACCTCGGCGGCCTCGCCGGGTCGCTGGTGTACGTGTTCGTCCTCTACCCGCGGGTCGGCCTGCTGGCGACGGTGTTCGTCCTCGGGTTGCTCAACGGCCTCGCGGCGCTGGCGTTCGCGGCCGGGTTCGGCGGCTTCTCCCGCGAGCGGTCGCCCGGCCGCTCGCTCCGGCCGACGCTGGTCGCCGTCTGTCTGGTCGTCGCGCTGGTCTACGGCGGACTGGCCGCCAACTACCGGACCGTCGACGAGGAGTTGACGAGCGCCTATATGGAGGCGACGATAGAGGCCGAATACCCCGGCGGGAACGTCGACGCGACGGTGACGGACGTACAGACGACCCAGTACCAGCGGGTCACAGAGTACACCCGGACGTGGACCGGCGACCGGGAGAACCCCTACTTCGAGGGCGATACCGAGCGCTGTCTTCGGCTGGACACCGCGGTACAGCTCTGTGATAGCTGGGCGCGGCCGTACCACCACGGCCTCGCGGACGTGCCGATGACGCTGTTCGAGAACGGCTCTGAGACGGACGTGTTGGTCGTCGGCGGCGGCGACTTCGTGGCCGTCGACCACCTCCGGGAGTACGGTGTCGACGTGGACCTCGTCGATATCGACGGCGAGTTTATGTCGATGGCGAGAGACAGCGAGTGGCTGGCGCAGTACCACGACCACGCCTACCGCTACGACCGCCTGAACGTGAGCGTCGGCGACGCCTACGACTACCTGACCGACAGCGACGAACGCTACGACCTGATCCTGCTGGACCTGCCGGGCGCGACGGACGACGACCTGCTGGGACTGTACTCCGTGCAGTTCTACGAGCAACTCCGGCGACACCTCACGGACGGCGGCCTCGTCGGCACGTGGACCTACTCACAGGCGGCCTACGGCGACCACCACGCGGCGTACGCCAACACCGTCCGCGCGGCCGGGTTCACGCACGCGCTGGAGTACTGGGCCCACGGCGACATCGACGGCGACGACCGGACCGAACGCGTCGAGCGGTTCAAGTTGTTCTCGCCCGAGGCCACGCCCTCGCTCGACCCGGCGGAAGGCGGGGCGTACGTCGACCGATACGGGAGCGACTACGCCGACGCGCAGTGGGAACCGATCACCAGACACCGCGGGGCGGCCGTCAACGGCCGCTTCGACCCGAACTACGACATCCTGATAGACACATGAGCGACGAGACCCTCCACCTCAGCCAGCGGTCCGAACGGCCCGACCTGAACGGACTCGACATCAAACACAGCGAGACGCGGTCGCTGCTCGGCGCCGAGTGGACCGTCGCCGTCATCGGGAGTTCGCACTACCTCGGTTCGCCGGATTTGGACTATCACGAACTCTGCTCGTGTGAACCGGTCGAGGGGCCGTCCGTCGTCGACGTGCCGCTGACCGTCGGGACCGACCGCCGCTTCGAGACGGACGCCGGCGCGGCGACGGCGACCACCACCGTCGAGGGGCGGCCGCTGTCGGCGTTCCCGGGCCCCGAGGCCGCCGACGTGGCCTATCGATTCGGCCCGGACGCCTACACGACCGTCGACCTCTCCGGGCGGGGGTACGAGACCTACCACACGTACCCGGAGTACGACCTCGCGTTGCGGACGACGACCACGGTAACGACCACTGAAACCCATGAACGACGAGTACAGCGGTGACGTGACACTGGACGGAGAACAGCGAACGCCCGTCGCTATCGAGGACCCCGAGGACGTCTTCGTCAGGTCCGAGAGCGTCGACGGGGGACTCGAAATCAGAAACGCCGAGTGGGTGTTCTCGGCGACGCCAATCGAGGCGTCGGTCGACGTCGACCCCGAGAAACGCGTCGCCGGCGACATCGAAGACGGCTACGTCGACGGCGTCCACGGCGACGCCCTGCTGGACACCCCCGAGGACGTCTTCGTCGCCTACGGGGCCACCGGGAGTATCGACGCCGACGGCGTCGAGCAGGTGTTCCACGACGACACCGCGCCGACGACGCCGCCGTCGGCCTGTGACGCGTCGGTGACCGGGTACCAGCGGTCGCGGACGGTCGAGTCCCCGGACACCGGTATCGTCCTGACCGGCGGCGGCCACGAGGTGACCGTCACCGCCGACGGAGGCGTCACGGTCGAGTCGGCCTGACCGCCGGAAACGGTTCTCTGCCTGCGCGTGGATAGGCCGGTATGACACGGATCGC
>NZ_WPCA01000157.1 GCF_009741825.1 Halapricum sp. CBA1109 | reverse complement strand
AAAAAGGCCGCTCGCGCTCGGTAGAGCGCTCGCGGTAGAACCCCTGTGACCACAGCACCGCAACAACACGGCGCGGCACCGCAACGGCACAGCAGGCCTGCCCTTCCCCGGGGTCTCGCGGTTGCACCGCGAGGCTCGGGAGACGGAGTCTCCCGGGGGACGCCCACGAGGAGGGCCGTCCCCGGCCACCGCCGCCAGAGTAATTACAGATAGAACCGCGAAATGCAGCTACCGACGTCACAAACAGTCATCGTAGACAGCCGAGCCAGTGTATTGAATCGACGCTGGCTCGCCGTGTCCAATCGTCACCCTTTCGGTTCCAGTCGGTACCGCACCGTCGGGACGCCCTCGAAGGTCGGACCGGGGCCGCCAGCCTCAAAGCCCGCCGCTTGGACGGCGGCTTCGACCGTGTCGTCTGACTCGGGGACCAGCAGTTCGACGGCCATCCCCTCCCGCTCGGCGAACCGGACCGGCTCCGACAGCAGGCGCTCGCAGGCGTCGTCGTCCCCGTCTATCTGTGTGACGTGGACCGTCTCGGCCCGGGCGTCGAAGCTCACGAACCCCACTATCTCCTCGCCCCGTTCGCCCACCCGTACCGTTCGGTCGTGGACGAGGTTTCGCATCACGTCGCTCGGGGCCCCGGCCAGTTCGGCCAACCGCCCCGCGTCCGCCTCGACCGCGTCCCGTACGTCCATAGGGTGGTCTCCGGCGGCCACGTAATTACCTCTTGTGCCGCCCACTGCGGTGAATGGACACAGTTATTCCCCCCGAGCGGAAACGGCCGGGGTAATGACCGACACAGACAGTCACGGGGTGGTCGGATGCGCGTCGTAGCGAAGTTCGGCGGGACGAGTCTCGGCAACGGCGAGCGGATCAACCGCGCCGCCGACTCCATCGCCACCGCGATCGAACAGGGCCACGAGGTGACGGTCGTCGCCTCCGCGATGGGCAACACGACCGACGAACTCCTAGAGGAGATCGAGTACGACGTCGACGAGGAAGACCGGGCACAGATCGTCAGTATGGGCGAGCGCACCTCCGTCCGAATGCTGAAGGGCGCGCTCTCGGCCCGCGGCGTCGACGCTATCTTCCTCGAACCCGGCAGCGAGGAGTGGCCGATCATCACCGACGAGTACGGCGAGGTCGACGTCGAGGAGACGACCAAGCGCGCTCACGCGCTGGCCGGCCAACTGAAAGACGTCGTCCCGGTCATCACCGGTTTCCTCGCACAGGACCACGAAGGCAACGTCACGACGCTGGGCCGCGGCGGCAGCGACACGTCCGCCGTCATGCTCGGTAAGTATATGGACGCCGACGAGGTCGTCATCGTCACCGACGTCGAGGGCGTTATGACCGGCGACCCGCGCGTCGTCGAGGGCGCGCGCAACGTCGGCGAGATCAGCGTCGACGAACTCCGCTCGCTGTCCTTCCGCGGCGCGGAGGTCGTCGCTCCCTCGGCGCTGAGCTACAAGGCCGACGACCTCGGGGTCCGGGTCGTCCACTACCAGCACGGCGACCTGCTGGGCGGCGGGACCTCAATCGAGGGCCAGTTCGAGAAACTCATCGACCTAGAGGAGACCCGACTGGCCTGTGTCACCATCGCCGGGCGGGCCATCCGAAACAGCCCCGGCATCCTCGGTGACTTGGCGACGATGCTGGGCGACGAGGACATCAACATCGAGGCCAACTCCTCGGGGATGGACTCGCTGACGTTCTACGTCGACGCCGCAGAGGCCGACGAGGTCGAGGCGCTGTTGCACGACGCCGTCGTCTCGGACGACACACTTTCCTCGATCACCGTCGAGGACGACATCGCCGTCGTCCGCGTCACCGGCGGTGACCTCCCCAACCAGTCCGGGACCGTCAACGAGGTCATCGACCCCATCGCCGACGCCCACATCGACATCTACGACGTGATCACCTCCGCGACCTCCGTCTCGGTGTTCGTCCCGTGGGACGACCGCGAGCAGGCGCTTGAACTCGTTCAGAGCGTCTTCTGAGCGGCCCTGAACCACCTACACTTAAGCCCGCGTACACCCCCCATCCTGCATACGATGGAGTACACGCTGTCGATAGAGAACGCGCCGGACTCGGTCCCCGCCGGGACCGGTATCCTGCTCGTCCACCCCAGTACAGGCGAGACAGACCGCATCGACACCGACTTCCTCTCGTCGGACACCGACCACATGCTGATCGTCTCGACCCGCACCACCGCCCGCGAGGTCGAACAGAAACTCGAACACTACGAGGTCGACGAATCGAGGGCGACCATCCTCGACACGCTGTCGGTCGAACGCGGCTACACCCGCCGACAGAGCGAGAACGTCAAGTACGTCTCCGCGCCGGACGACTTAGACGCCATCGTCGAACAGACTCGGCAGTTCCTCGCGGAAAACGACGGCAAACGCCGCGTGAGCGTCGATTCCATCACCGAGATGGCCTACTACGCCGACGAGGACCGCACCCGCGAGGCCGTCGAGGCCATCCTCGACCTACTGGCCGACCACGACGCCGTCGGCCTGTTCCATCTCGCCGAGGGCGTCCACGACGACGACGTCGTCGGGGGCTACCGCGAGTTGTTCGACGGCGTCGTCGACCTCGACGCCGACGGCACCGTCAGCACCGACTTTTGAGGGTGTGTGTCACACGTTCCCATCGCCAATCGTTAAGAGCGTAGAGACGAACGGTTCGGACGTATGCCGAAGTGCCAGAACTGTAACTCATTTGTTACGGCTGCGTACGCGCGCGTCTTCACACCCAACGGTGTCGAGAACCCCCGGGTCTGCCCCCAGTGTGAGGACAAGATCCGCGACGGTGCCGACGTCCGCGAAGCGCGCTCGACGCGGCGTGGATAGGCGCACAACTCCCCCGCTGTAGTTCTCAGCGTTCGTCTTCGAGGATTTCGCTCGCACGCTCGAACAGCGCCGCCGCCCGCTCTGCCTCCCGCGCTTCGGCCGTGATCCGAACCAGCGGTTGGGTCCCGCTGGCCCGCAACAGGAACCAGCCGTCCTCGAGGCCGACTCGGACGCCGTCTAAGGTCGTCACGTCCTCGAAATCGGCCTCGACGCGGTCGGCGATGCGCTCCATGACGGCCGCCTTGTCGGTGACCTCGACGCTGTCCCGGCGGATCGGGTAGGTGTTCACGTCGGCGACCCGGTCGGCGAGCGGTCGCTTTGCGGCCAGCGCGACCAGTTTCACGGCCGCCAGCGGTCCGTCCGGACACAGCGTCGCCTCGGGCCATATCCACGCTCCCGATGGCTCGCCGCCGAAGGCCACGTCCGCGTCGGTGACGCGTTCGGCCACGTAGACGTCGCCGACGCGGGTCCGCGTGACGGTCACGTCGTTCTCGCCGAGGTAGTCGTCGACAGCCATGCTCGTGTCGACGGGGGCGGCGATGCGCTGGCCCGGGTCGGCCGCCGCGCGGGCCAGTATCGCCAACAGGACGTCCCCGGAGACGAACTCGCCGTCGCCGGTCGCTGCCCGCATCCGGTCTCCGTCGCCGTCGTGGGCGATGCCCAACTCGGCGTCGCCCTCACCGACCAGCGTCGCCAGCGACCGGCAGTTCTCGGCGGTCGGTTCGCTGGGTCGACCCGGGAACGCGCCGTCCGGTTGGGCGTTCAGCGTCTCGACGTGACAGCCCAGTTCCTGTAGGGCGTCGACGACGATGCCGCCGGCCCCGTTGCCGATGTCGACGACCACCGATGGCGGGTTCTCGATATCGACGGACTCGACCAACGCCTCGACGTGGCGCTGCCGGTAGTCCCCTCGCTCGCGGGTTCCGAGGCCGTCCCACGCCGCGAGGTCGGTTTCGCCGCTCTCGATGCGCTCGGTTATCTCGACCTGCATCGGGTCGTCGAAGGCCTGTCCCGAGGGTTGCCAGAGTTTGAGGCCGTTGTCGGGCGCGGGGTTGTGGCTGGCCGTGACTGCGACGCCGGCGTCGGCGTCCGCCCACGCGACGGCGCGGGCGACAGTCGGCGTCGCGGCTGCCCCCAACTCCACCACGTCGGTCCCGGACTCCCGGAGGCCCGCCGCGAGGGCGTCGACCAGCAGTTCGCCGCTCTCGCGTGGGTCCCGTCCGACGACCACGCGGTCGCTGTCGACACCAAGCGCACGACCGACCGACAGCGCGAGGTCGGCGGTGACCGTCTCGCCCACCGGTCCGCGGATACCGCTCGTTCCGAACATACCGAAGCGGCGCGCGCCGGCGGCAAAAAGGAGTGGGTTACTCGTAGCGGAGGGCGTCGATTGGGTCGGTCCGCGAGGCGCTCCAGGCGGGGTACAGGCCCGCGAGGACGCCGACGAGGATGCCGACGACGACGGCGACGGCGGCCCACGTCGTCGGGAAGACGTAGGGGACGCCCACGAACTCCGCGAGGGCGAACCCGGCCCCGAGTCCGAGCAGCGTCCCGAACACCGCTCCGATCACCCCGAGGATGATCGCCTCGACCAGAAAGAGGCCGAGGATGTCCCGTCGCTGTGCGCCGACGGCCTTCATAATCCCTATCTCGCGGGTCCGCTCGGTCACCGACACCAGCATGATGTTGGCGATGCCGATAGAGCCGACCAGAAGCGAGATGCCCGCGATGCCGACGATGAAGTTCTGCAGGAGGTTGAACACGTCCTCCAGTTGGCTCAGCAGTTCCGTGCTGGTCTTTTTGAAGTACCGGAGGCTGGCGTTCTCGGTGCGGGAGTTGGCGTCGGAGTCGCTGCTGTTGAGGTAGGCCTCGGCGTCGGCTTTTGCGGCTTGGACGTCGTCGGTGTCGGCGCTCTCGGCCTCGGCTATCACCGCGATGTACCGGACGAGGTCGCCGCCGCCGCGGTTGAACTGCTCGTAGTAGGGGTCACTCGGGAGGTAGATCCGTGGCGACGGCCCGAACCCACCGAAGGGACTCTTCGACGAGGAGTCGTTCGTGATGCCGACGACCGTCGCGTTCAGCCTGATCCCACCGACGGCGGTGATGTTGATGGTACTGTTCGTCGTTATCTCCTCCTCGAAGAGGCCGGCCATCGCCGGGTTGATCACGGCCTCTCGCTCTCCCATCCGGAACCGCCTCCCCTCGCCCATGTCCTCGGGGTCGAGATACTCCCGGCCCGTCGCGGAGATGCCGTCCTGTCTGGGTACCGTCTGCCCCCGATACCCGATAGACTGTGCGGGGACTGGGTTGAACACGTACGCCGCCTCTATCGCCGACCGCTCGTCGAGTTCCTCGGCGTCGCGCTGGGTGAACACCGGCTGTGCCCCCGACAGCGGCCCCTGATTGGCGTTGTCGGCCGGCGCCGCCCAGATGTAGACGTTGCTCCGGTCGTCTGGGCTGACGTCGCCCAGCACCCCTTCCTGGACGCCGGTCCCCAGCGTGACGAAGGTGATCACCGCCGCGATGCCGATGATGACGCCAAGCGTCGTCAGCGTCGACCGGAGCTTGTGGCCCTTGATCGAGCGCCACGCGATGCGGAAGCTCTCGATGACGTTCATCGACCCACCTCGCCCAGCTCTTCGACGTCCTCTATCTCGCCGTCGAGCAAGTGGACGATACGCTCGGCGTGTTCGGCGATGGGCCGCTCGTGGGTGACCATCAGGATGGTGTTGCCCCGTTCGGAGAGGTCCTCGAACAGATCCATAATCCGCTCGCCGGTTTCGCTGTCTAAGTTCCCGGTCGGTTCGTCCGCCAGCAGGAGGGCGGGGTCGTTCGCCAGCGCCGGGCGATGGCGACCCGCTGGCGCTGGCCGCCGGACAGTTCGTTGGGCCGGTGGTCGAGTCGGTCACCGAGGCCCACGTCAGTCAGCAGTTCGGCGGCGCGTTCG
>NZ_WPCA01000266.1 GCF_009741825.1 Halapricum sp. CBA1109 | reverse complement strand
GAACGGCCGCCGAGTGCCCCGAGGCGGCCGCACGCAAGCGACCAGCCGGAAGCGAGGGCTTGCCCTCGACCCGGAAGGGTGAGCGTTCAGGGAGGCCGAAGGCCGACCCTCGTGTCGCTGTGCGGTGCTGTGCGGTGTCGAGGTGGTCGGCGTGAGCACCGACGCACGCAGAGAACAGTACTGGGAAGACCTCGCTGATGAGCACGGTCGCTCGAACTCTCGGCCCTCCAAGAGCGACCGTGCAGACTCCACAAACCACCGTGAACGACCCTCTCGCGGCGATGCCCTATCACGCCCCCTCACCGAACGGGACGGCGTTCCCCTACGAGAAGACGTGCGCGACCTTGGCGCGATCCACGGCGACCGCCCTCTCTCTTGGAGAGAGGCGACCCACGAATGGCGCGACTACATCGAGGACAGTGAAGACACGGATACAGTGTTCCAGAACGCCGAAACCGGCGAGTACGCCAGTGGAAGCAGCCCCCATCGCTTCGACCCGGACTACTCGAACAAGCAGTACGCGAAGCTCAAGGACCTCGAACGCGGCCTACGGAGCGACTACGGGAAGCGGCTCCACACGGCGATGCTCTCGCTAACGGCGTCGTGGTACCCTGACGGCGACCCCCTTCCGCCCGTCGATCACCTCCTCGACCTCGACAGTTCTTGGGAAGCGGTCCGTCGCGAGCTATCCCGTCAACTGGACGGCCGCCGATGGGAGTACCTCGCAATCCTCGAACCGCACAAGAGCGGCTACCTGCACATCCACATCGCGGTGTTCGTGGACGGCGTCGTCTCTGAGTCGGACCTCGCGCCTGTCGTCGAGGCGCACGTTCGCAACTGCGACCTCGCAACCCACGAGGCCCACGACCCCAGCGACGACGGCACGATCTCGATAAACCGCGTCGCCTCGACCGCCGAGGCCAGCACGCAGCCGCCGAAGGCATCGAACACGAGGACGCATCGGCAACCTCGGTACGTACCTCGCTGAGTACCTCGGGCCTACGGCGAACGACCCGCTTCGCTCCCCGGACCACCAGCCAGAGGCGAACGCCG
>NZ_WPCA01000007.1 GCF_009741825.1 Halapricum sp. CBA1109 | reverse complement strand
GCGGCGGCCCCGGCGGCCCCGGCCCGGGCGGCCGCGGCCGCGAGGAAGGCGGCGAGGACAACGAGGAAGTCGTCCGCGAACTCCGAAAGCTCCGGGACGAGGTCCACGACCTCCGGCGGTCGGTCGACCGCGTCGCCGACGCACTGGAAGACTGACGCGCGGCGCCGTCTTCTCACTCGCGTTCGTTCGAGTACTCCACTCAGTGCCGTCTACCCGCGAAAAACAGCCGCGTTACTCCTGATAGGCGAGGTTCATAACCCACTGCGTGAACGTGTCGCTGTGTGGGTCGACCTCCTCGTCGCCGATGTACGGCGAGAGCTGATCCCCGGCCATCAGAAGCGAGAAGTCCAGATCCTTGGCGGTCGGGGAGAGGTAGTAGGTGTTGTGCCCCTCGTAGACCGTCTCCTCGCGGTCGATCATCTCCTTTTCGACCAGCGACTCGACGATGCGGCTCCCCTTGCGGGAACTGACGTCCAGTTCCTTCCAGAACTCGCTCTGGTGGATGCCGCCGCTCTCGCGGACGAGGGCCAGTCCGCGCAACTCGTCCTCCGAGAGGTCCTCCTCGGACGGTGTCGCACTCATACACTCCCCTCGCAGTCGCACTCGCTTAAATTTGGCTCTCGACGGGCCGGTAGGCCGTCTCGCAGGGCGGCCCGTCCGCGAACCGATAGCTCGCCCCCTCGGACCCTATCGAGAGCAGCGACGACGACCGCGTCCCGAAGCCCTCGCCGTGGATACAGACGCCGTAGGAGTGGTCGCTAAGTGCCGCTCCCGCACGGTCGAGCCACGCGCCCGCCGACTCGCCGGGGTCGGGCGCCAGCGCCGCCCGGAGCGTATCGAGGTTCGCCGCCTGCTCTTCGGCGTGTTCCCGGCGCCGTCGTGGAATCGCGTACTGTCCGTCCGCCCCGGTGTTGCCGACGACGTGGACGCCGGGGTCGAGATTCCGTATCCGAACGCCGCCGTCGTACTCCACGAACAGCGCTGCTGTCGGGTCCGCGACGACGAGGTTGAACGCCTCGTAGGTCCGCCGGTCGAGTTCCTCCTCGACGTGGCGGACGGCCGCCTCGGCGCTCTGGTAGCGTAGCGCGTCCCTGACCAGCAACCCACGCGAGCGCTCGCCCGGCAGGTCGCTGTCGGTCCAGCGGTTCGTGACGGCGACGACCACGTCGGCCTCGTTGTATCCGATCCACGTCCCGCCGGCCTCGCCGTCCGTCGGCGCGAGTACCCGCGGGTCCGAGTCGACGATAGACGGTGGCTCGCTGGGTCGGTCGAGGGCCTCGTCGCGGTTGGCCGCGACGGCGACTGGCGTGTCCGGGAACGCCTGCCACGCGAAGACGATAGTACACACGTCCTCCAGTAGGTGCTCCGCGGGCCTAAACCCTACCCGAACCCCTCGTACTGCATCTCGGCGTCCTCGAATCCGACGGCCCGCCCGGCTCTGACCAGCACCCGCACCATCGCGCTCATTCCGCAGGCGTACAGTTCGGACTCGGCGGGGTCGATGCGCGCGTCGACATCCTGCCGCGGCCGCGCCGACCGGTAGGCCGACAGCGACGACGGCAACTCGACGTCCGCGATGGCGTCCGACTCTATGTACGCCAACAACACCTGCTGGACGTAGTTGGTCTCGCCGTCCCACTCCGTCAGCAGTCGCTCGCGGCTCAGCGTCGGGACGTAGTGGAAGTGGTCGTACTCGCGGTCGTAGGCCCTGAACTGCGCGTCGTACGGCAGGTCGTCCTCCCAGCCACATCCCAAAAATAGCCAGATGTCCCGCGGGTCGCCGTCGACGGTGTCCCACCCCTGCTCGAAGGTGTAGTCGATCATACTCTTGAACGGCGCGACGCCCGTCGAGGTGGCGAGAAAGACCATATCCTTCTCCGAGGGGTCGTCCAGCACCATCTCGCCGTTCGGGCCGCGGACGACTACCGAGTCCCCCGACTTCGAGTGGACGAACAGTTCGCTCGTCAGTCGCCCGCCGGGGACCCGCCGGATGCACAGTTCGAGTTCGTCCTCGCTGGGGGAGTTCGCGATGGAGTACGCCCGCGGTGTCCCGTGAGCCCGCAGCGTTACGTACTGCCCCGGAACGAAGTCGATGGGCGGGTCGACGGCGACCCGAACCCGGGTCAGGGAGGGGTACGGTCGCTCGAATCGCTCGGCCAGCGTCCGGATGGCGTCGATGCGCTCTTGACTGGCGTCGGCCTCTCTGAGTCGCTCGTAGAGCCGTCCCCACTCGTAGTCCGCCCCCGAGTCGACGGCCCTCAGCCACGACGGGTCGCCGACCGACCGGGACAACTGGTCGCGGACGGCGGCGAGTATCTCGTCGTTGCGGCTCTCGTCCATCGCTTCGACCAGCGTGACCGTCCCGTCGTCGGTCACCAACCGCATCGACTCGGCGCGTTCGTGCTGGCTCATATGCCGCGACACGTCCATACTCCCGCTTGGACGGCACCCGTGGTAGTGTTTCCCGTCGGTCACTCCGTCGTCCCGTCAGCCGGGAGTACGTCCACGCTGGCGACGCCATCCCACTTTTTCCCGGGGTTCGCTCCGCTCACCCCGGCCAAAACGTGGGGAAAACCGCACCGCACGCGGGACCGTCAGTCCGCGGTACCGCTGTCCGAGGGAAGCACGTCCACGCTGGCGACGCTGTCGCCCTCCTCGACTGTCATGATGACGACGCCCTTGGTGTTGCGGCCGACCGTCGAGATATCCGCGACCGGACAGCGCATAATCTGGCCCCGGTCGCTCATCACGACGATGTGGTCGTCCTCGGAGACGGCCTTGACGGACCTGACTGGGCCGTTGCGCTCGTCGGTCTTGATGTCGATCAGTCCCTTGCCGTAGCGGGACTGGCGGCGATACTCCGAGAGGGGCGTCCGCTTGCCGTAGCCGTTGGCGGTGACGGTCAACAGCGACCGCTCGTCGTCGTCGCTGGTCGCCACCAGTCCCGCGACCGCGTCGCCGTCCTGTAGGTCGATGCCGCGGACGCCGCGCGCACTCCGGCCCATCTGTCGGACCTCGTCCTCGTCGAAGCGGATGGTCATCCCGCCCTCGGTGGCGACGACGAGGTCCATACTCCCGTCGGTCACCTCGACGTCGACGAGTTCGTCGTTGTCTTCGAGTTTCGCGGCGATGATCCCCGTCGAGAGGATGTTCTCGAACTCGGCGGCACACGTCCGCTTGACGTAGCCGTGCCGGGTGACCATCGTGATACACTCCTCGGCGTCGAGGTCGTCCGTCGGGACGACGGCCGTCAGTTGCTCGCCGTCGTCCAGATCGAGCAGGTTCACCGCCGACTTCCCGCGGGCGGTGCGGGACATCTCCGGTATCTCGTAGGTCTTGAGCCGGTAGACCTGCCCCCGGTTGGTGAAACACAGGAGGTAGTCGTGGGTGTTGGCCCGGAAGACCGTCGTGATCCGGTCCTCGTCTTTGGGGTCGCCGCCGATGATCCCCTTGCCGCCCCGTCGCTGGGGGTCGAACTGTGCGGCCGGCATCCGCTTGATGTAGTCGTCGGCGGTCATCGCCACGACCACGTCCTCCTCGGGGATGAGGTCCTCGCGGGTGACCGTCCCCTCGTCCTCGAGGATGGAGGTCTTGCGGTCGTCGCCGTAGGTCTCGGCGATGTCCCGGAGTTCGTCTTTGATGACCGAGAGCAACTCCGACTCGCTGTCGAGGATGGTCTCTAATCGCTCTATCTCGGCCTGAACCGACTCGTACTCGGACTCTATCTCGGCGGCCTCCATCGAGGTCAGCGACCCCAGTTGCATCCGGACGATGTGGTCGGCCTGATCGACCGAGAAGCCGTAGGCCTCCCGTAGTGCCTCTTTCGCGCCGTCGCGGTCCTCGGCGTCGCGGATCAACTCCACCACGTCCTCGGCGTTCTCCAGCGCTTTCAGCCGACCTTCGAGGATGTGTGCGCGGTCCTCGGCCTCCGCGAGGTCGTACTCAGAGCGCCGCCGGACGACCTCCTTTCGGTGGTCGATGTACTCCGCCAAGGTCTCTTTCAGCGTCAGCACCTGTGGCTGGCCGTCGACCAGCGCGAGGTTGATCATCCCGAAGGTCGATTCGAGGTGGTGTTCGAGCAGTTGGTTTTTGACCACCTCGACGTTCGCGCCGCGTTTGCACTCGACGACGACGCGGACGCCGTTGCGGTCTGACTCGTCGCGGAGGTCCGCGACGCCCTCGATGATCCCCTCGTTGACGTCGTCGGCGATTCGCTCGACGACGCGTGCCT
Organism: Halapricum sp. CBA1109; assembly: GCF_009741825.1. Classification (GTDB taxonomy): domain Archaea; phylum Halobacteriota; class Halobacteria; order Halobacteriales; family Haloarculaceae; genus Halapricum. The sequence goes on along the minus strand of NZ_WPCA01000007.1, from coordinate 40,623 downwards.
TGTTCTCCTGATAGGGGAGTTCGGTGACGACGATGCGGTCGCCGCCGCTCTCGCGTTCCTCGACTTCGAACTCCGCGCGGACGGTCAGGCGACCCCGGCCGGTGGCGTAGGCCGAGTAGATAGCGTCCTTGCCGACGACGTTCGCGCCCGTCGGGAAGTCCGGTCCCTTGATGTACTCCATCAGGTCGGCCACCTCGGCGTCGGGGTTGTCGATGAGGTGGACCGTCGCGTCGATGACCTCCTGTAAGTTGTGCGGCGGAATCTTCGTCGACATCCCGACGGCGATACCGGTCGAGCCGTTGACCAGCAGGTTCGGGAACGACGATGGGAGGACCTCCGGTTCCGTCAAGCGGTCGTCGTAGTTCGGCGAGAAGTCGACCGTGTCCTTCCCGATGTCGGCCAGCAACTCCTCGGCGATGGGGCTCATTCGGGCCTCCGTGTATCGCATCGCCGCCGCCGGGTCGCCGTCCATCGATCCGAAGTTCCCCTGTCCGTCGACGAGGGGGTACCGCATCGAGAACTCTTGTGCCATCCCGACGAGGGTGTCGTAGATGGCGCTGTCGCCGTGGGGGTGGTAATCCCCCATCGTCTCCCCGACGATGGAGGAGGACTTCCGGTGGGACGACCCCGAGGAGACGCCCATCTCGTGCATCGCGTAGAGGATACGCCGGTGGACGGGTTTGAGGCCGTCGCGGACGTCCGGCAGCGCCCGGCCCGCGATGACGCTCATCGCGTAGTCGATGTAGCTCTGCTCCATCTCGTCCTCGATGCGGACCCGTTCGACGCGTGCGGCCACATCCTCGTCGGGCCCCGGGTCGGGTACGTCCGAACTCATATGTCCACCCACTCCGCTTCGGGGCTGTTCTCCTTGATGAACTCCTTGCGCGGTTCGACGGCGTCACCCATCAACACCGAGAACATCTTGTCGGCCGCGGCGGCGTCTTCGATGGTGATCTGTTTGAGAAACCGGTTCTCCGGGTCCATCGTCGTGTCCCATAGCTGCTGGGGGTTCATCTCACCGAGGCCCTTGAACCGCTGGACCTGACTCGGGTTGCCGTTGCACTTCTCGGCGACTATCTCGTCGCGTTCGGCGTCGGTCATCGCGTCGTAGGTGTTGCCGTTGTAGCGAATCCGGTACAGCGGCGGCCGCGCGGCGTAGATGTGGCCGCCCTCAAGCAGCGGCCGCATATGTCGATAGAAGAAGGTTAGCAGCAGCGTCCTGATGTGTGCGCCGTCGACGTCGGCGTCGGTGGCGAATATCACCTTCCCGTACCGGAGGTCGTCGACGTCGAACTCGTCGCCGACGCCCGTCCCCAGCGCCGTGATGATGTTCCTGATCTGGTCGTTCTCGAGGATGCGGTCGAGGCGGTGTTTCTCGACGTTGAGTATCTTCCCGCGGATGGGTAACACTGCCTGAAAGTCCGGATTCCGGGCCTGCTTTGCGCTCCCGCCGGCGCTGTCCCCCTCCGCGATGAACAGCTCGGCCCTGTCGGGGTCTTTGGTCTGGCAGTCGGCCAGTTTTCCCGGTAGTGCTGTCGACTCCAGAGCGCTCTTGCGGCGGGTCAACTCCTCGGCCTTCTTGGCTGCCTTCCGGGCCTTTGCGGCCTCGACGGCCTTGGCGACGATGGCCTCGGCCGTATCGGGGTGTTCCTCGAAGTACGTCCCCAGATGCTCGTGGACGGCCGACTCGACGATGCCTCGGACCTCGCTGTTGCCGAGTTTCGTCTTCGTCTGGCCCTCGAACTGCGGGTCGGGGTGTTTGACCGAGATGACGGCCGTCAGCCCCTCCCGGATGTCCTCGCCTTTCAGCGTGTCGTCTAAGTCTTTCAGGAGGCTGTTGTCGGTCGCGTAGTCGTTGACGATGCGCGTCAGCGCCGTCTTGAATCCCCGTGAGGTGTGTCCCACCTCGCGGGTGTTGATGTTGTTGGCGAAGGCGTGGATCGACCCCTGTAGTTCGTCCGTCGCCTGCATCGCCACTTCGACGTGGATGTCCTCCTCGGCGTCCTCGAAGTACACCACGTCGCGGTGGAGTGGTTCTTTCGTCTCGTTGAGGTACTCGACGAACTCCTTGATCCCGCCCTCGTAGTAGAACCGCTGGTCGGCGTCGTCGCGTTCGTCCTCGATGATGATTTCGACCCCGGAGTTCAGGAACGCCAACTCCCGGAGCCGTCCCTCGAGCGTCGAGAACTCGAAGTCCGTCGTCTCGAAGATGCCGGTGTCTGGCCAGAACCGAATCTCGGTCCCGGTGTCCTCGCCGGGACCGAGGTCACCGACCCGTTGTAGTTCGCCCTGTGGCTCGCCGGCCTCGTAGGACTGTTCGAAGACGCCGCCGTCGCGCCGGACCGTCACGTCCAGCCGTTCCGATAGCGCGTTGACCACGGAGACGCCGACGCCGTGGAGGCCGCCCGAGACCTGATAGGACTTGTTGTCGAACTTCCCGCCGGCGTGGAGGACGGTCATCACGACTTCGACCGCGGGGAGCTCGTACTCCTCCTGTTCGTCGACGGGGATACCGCGGCCGTCGTCGGTGACCGTCACCGACCCGTCGTCGTGAATCGTCACGTCGATGCTGTCACAGTGCCCCGCCAGCGCCTCGTCGATAGCGTTGTCGACTACCTCGTAGACGAGGTGGTGGAGCCCGCGTGTACCGGTCGTCCCGATGTACATCGCCGGCCGCTTGCGGACCGCCTCCAGCCCTTCGAGGGCTTGTATGGAGTCCGCCCCGTAGTCGCTCTCGTTGCTCATACCCGGTGTTCACTCCCCCGAGTCTTAAATCCCACGTGCGCGCGCGTGGGATGACAATTGTAAGGCTGTTCGTACTGCCCCTCTGCGGGTGGTCAAAAAAAGCGCGTCGTCCGGAGAAGAGGTCGCCGGTGTTAGCCGGACATTCCGCCGAACGAGAGCCCCTGCTCGATGTACCGCTGTGCGAAGAAGTACACCAGCATGATGGGCATCCCGAACATCAGCGCGAATGCCGAGAACCGCCCCCACGGGACGCCGAACTCGTCGATGAGTGCGAACAGTCCGACCGGGAGCGTGAAGTTCTCGGCTTCAAGCAGCGTCGCCGCGACGATGTAGTCCATCCACCCGGCGAGGAAGATGAAGATGAACACCGTCGCGAGCCCGGCTTTCGACAGCGGGATGATGATCTCGTAGACGATCCGCCAGGACGGCGCACCGTCGACGATTGCGGCCTCCTCGTAGGAGGTGGGTATCCCGTCCATGTAGGTCTTCAACAGCCAGGTGTTGAACGGCACCGTCGTCGCCGCGTAGTAAAACGACAGCGCGAGTTTGTTGTTGTACCAGCCCATCCCCGAGAAGATGGCGTACAGCGCGATCAGGACGGCGATACCGAGGCCGCCACCGATCTGCGTCAGGAGGATGTACAGGTACAGCATCTTCTTCCGCCCGACGAAGCTCCGACGGGACATCGCGTACGCCCCCGGAATGACGACGGACATCGCGACGGTGACCGTCCAGAAGGAGACGTACAGGCTGTTCTGGAAGTAGCCGAGGAAGTCCGACTGCTCGCCGCCGGCAATCGCCTTGCCGTTGAAGACCATCTCACCGCCGATAGCGGGAACGGGGAACTGGAACAACTCCCCGATCAGCGGCGCGTTGACGACGATTGTCTGTGGGACGGTTATATTTCCTATCGCCCACGCGAAGTTCTCGATGGCGATCACCGTCGGGATGATGCCCGCCCCGTCGGTCGAGAACAGCGACGCGTTCGGGTTGAACGCCATCGTCGCGATCCAGTAGATCGGGAACATCAGCGCGATGACCAACGCTGCCGCGCCGGCCGTCGAGATGAGCGTCCACGCGACCCATTTGGGCGGAATCTTCCCCTCTTGGAGCCCGTTTATCGTGTACCGTATCTCTTTGGCCAACCGCACCGGCGCGGTGACCCCGTTCCTGATGTCTTGGTACACGCTCTTTACGATGCCGCTTGCGATACTCATTCGTTAGCCTCCTCTGCGAGTTTGCCTTTCTTGACCGCGATGAACATGAATATGCCCATGAAGAACACGGCGGTCAGACTGATCGCCCCACCGACGCCGTAGAGGTTCTCACGGAACGCCTCCTTGTAGGCGTACACCATCAGAATCTCGTTGACACCGTCACCGGCGGAGTTGTTCGGTCCGCCCTCGTTGAACACCCACGGGATGAGGAACTGCTGGAAGGACGCCGCCGCCGTCAGGATGGTCCCGAACATCACGGGCCGCTTGATCGCCGGCAGGATGACGTGCCGAAGCCGGGAGAAGAACCCGGCTCCGTCGACCTCCGCGGCGTCTAGGAGGTCACCGTTGACGTTCTGGAGTGCACTGACCGTAATCAACACCATGAAGGGGTACGCCAGCCACATCTCGGTGACGAGATACCCGAAGAAGGCCGGCCACCGCTGGTTGAGCCACGAGACCGTCCCGAGCCCCAGCGCCGACAGCAACTGATTCGCGAGCCCGAACCGGGCCGGGCTGAACACCGACCGCCAGACGGTGATCGCGAAGATGGGCGGAATCCCCATCGGCATGATGATGATCCCGCGCATCATCCGCTTCCCGCGGACGCGGTTCCCGGTCATCACGAGCGAGATACCGATGCCGATAGCCACCTTCATGGCGACGCTCAGGATGACGAACAGCCACGTCACCAAAAACGAGTTCCAGAACGTGCCGTTGAACAGTGCTATCGGATTGCTCATCAGGAGGTCGAACACTCCTCCGTTGAGCGCCTCTTGACTGAACAGCAACTCGAAGTAGTTCGTGAAGTATACGAACTCCGCTTCCCCTATCGGGACGAGCCCGAGTATTCGGTTCCCTCCACTGAACAGGTTGCTGGGCTGGGCGTTCGTCATCGACAACAAGAACACGTATCCCATCGGGATGAGCATGAACGCCGACCACATGAACAGCCCCGGGAGAACCATGAATATCGCCTGGTTCTCCGAGAGTTTAGACTGGAGGTCGCTATTCCTGAAACGCTGTGCTACGTCAGAGACGGTACTCATGGGTCCTATTAATACCAATTAATCGGTGTTAGTTAAGGGTTGTGCGTCCGGTCTGTCGTGGTCAGCTACTCCACGACTCGCGGATGTTCTCCGCGGCTGTCTCGAGGTTGTCCTCGAGGTTGCCGTTGCCGTTGAACGTCGACGTGACGGCGTCGCCGTACGGCCCCCAGACCTGGTCCATCTTGGGGTTTTTCGGCATCGGATACCCGTTCTGGACCTGCAGTGCGAACGTCTTGACCGCTTCGGGGAGCTGGTCCTGACCGGCGAGTTTCGTGTGGACCGGGACGAAGTTACCCTCGTTGGCGTGGCGGAGCAGTTCGGTCTCGTTGGAGGCGAACCACTCGGCGTAGTCACGCGCCGCGCCGGCGGCGCTGCCGTTGTCCATCTTGCTGGCGAAGTACATGAGCTTGACCCCAGTGTACGGGCGGAACTGCCCGCCTTCGGGGAGGCTCGGCATCGTCGTCAGGCCGAGGTCGACGGCATTGGAGTCCTGCAGACCGGCGACGTCCCACGGACCACTGATGTAAAGCGGCGCGTTGCCCTCCTGGAAGACCGAGAGCTGCGCGTCTCCGCCGGGGTCGTTGGGCATGTACGGCGCGAGGTCGTCGATCACGATGCGGAGGCCCTTGATGACCTCGTCGGTGGTGAGGCCGAGAGTGTCCTCCTCGCCGTTATAGACCTCTTCGCCGTAGGCCTGTGCGAACCCGCTGACGTTGTACGGGTTGATCGCGTACCCGAGCCCGTACGTACCGTTTTCGGGGTCGTGGTACTCCTCCATGATCGACTTCATATCCGAGAGGGTCTCGGGCGGTTCGTCGACCATCTCCTTGTTGTACATTAGCGTGACCGTCTCGGCGGCCCACGGGACACCGATGCGCTTGCCGTCGTACGCCGACGCCTCGAGAGCCACCTCGGTCAGCATACAGTTCGGGATGTCGATGTTGCCCGCTTGGTCTGAAAGGAAGCCGTTGGCGTCGTAGTTGCCGGCGCGGTCGTGGGCCCACTCGAAGAGGTACGGACCGTCGCCGCTCGGAATCGAGGACTGGAGCTTCGCCTGGAAGTTCGACTGGGGAATCCGTGACAGCGTCAGCGAGCTGTCGGTGTTGTTCTGCCAGGAGCTCTTGGCGTCCTCGAGGAGGCTCGTCCCGCCGTCCGTTCGGGCGTGCCACAGCGTGACCTCGCCGGAGCCCTCGTCCGGCTGGATGGTGCCGTAGTCTTCGAGGTCACACGGGAGGTCCGAGGTATCGCCGCCGAGACTGAGCGTCGTCGGGTCGTCCCCGCCTTCCTCGGTCGTGTTCCCGCTCCCATCTCCACCGCACCCTGCCAGTAGGCCAGCGGCCGACGTCCCGGCCATTGCCTTCAATAGTGTTCGACGATCGTATGCCATGGTGTGAACAGACGAAGGGTTATGTCTTCACCTATTTAATGATTACGAACAGATCAGGGGCCGCTGTAGCCCCTCTATCGGGCGATACGCGGTTCTATGTATTAATTACGGGTGTTCTTAAAATCTGAGTCCTGCTTCGAATCACGGGCTGCCGGTATGCCTATATATCACGAGGGTGCCGGGGTTATAAACCGTCGGGGCTATCGTCGGCCGGCGGCCGTGCGCACCGCTAGGGCAAGAGTTATATCATAGACTATGTTGCACCTAGGTAATGGCACGCGTCGAGCTCAAGAACCTCCGAAAGGAGTTCGACAGGGGAACCATCGTCGCCGTCGACGACGTCAGCGTCGAAATAGAGGACGAGGAGTTCATCACCGTCGTCGGCCCGTCCGGGTGTGGAAAGACGACGACGCTCCGGATGGTCGCGGGCCTCGAGCGACCGACCAGTGGCTCGGTCATCATCGGTGACGAGGACGTCACCGACATCCACGCGAAAAACCGGGACATCGCGATGGTCTTCCAGAACTACGCGCTGTACCCCCACAAGACCGTTATGGACAACATGGAGTTCGGGCTCCGGATGAGCACGGACCTCACCGAGGAAGAACGCAAGGAGAAGGTCCGCTGGGCGGCCGAGATGATGGGCATCGAGAGCCTGCTCGAGGACACGCCCGACGAACTCTCCGGCGGGCAGAAACAGCGGGTCGCGCTCGGGCGTGCGATCGTCCGTGACCCCGAAGTGTTCCTGTTCGACGAACCGCTCTCGAATCTGGACGCCAAGCTTCGGACGCTGATGCGGACCGAGGTCCAGCGCCTCCAGAACGAACTCGGCGTCACGTCTATCTACGTCACACACGACCAGGAGGAGGCGATGACGATGGGCGACCGGATTCTCATCCTCCGGGACGGCAAGAAACAGCAGATCGGTGCGCCCAAGGAAGTGTACAACAACCCGGCCAACGAGTTCGTCGGTGGCTTCATCGGCTCGCCGAGTATGAACTTCATCGACGTCGTCATCGAGCAGACCGACGACGGGATGATCCTCGCGGGCACGGACGACGAGTTCCGGTACAACATCGGTCCCGACGCTATCGACAACTTCGGCGTCCTCCAGAGCGGCGGCGAGTACATCCTCGGCATCCGACCCGAGGACGTGTTCCCGGCCGAACCGACCGACCAGAACACTGTCGACGCGCTGGTGGAAGTCGTCGAGCCTATCGGCAGCGACAACTACCTCTACCTCGACCTCTCCGGCGAACTGGACGAGGGAATCACCCGCGACGAGGACGAACCGGACTTCATCGCGCGCGTGGACACGGACTTCGAACCGGAAATCGGTGACCACGTCGAGATAACCTTCTCCGACCCGGACCTCCACCTCTTCGATCCGGCGACCGGCGAGTCGGTCCTCTACGACAAGAACCAGGGCAAGACAGGCGGCGTCGCGACCAAGTCCGGCGCGGCCGACGACTGAGCCTCTACTCCTTTCGCTGTCCGAGTCTGTCTAGCTGTGCCACCGTCGCTATGCGGATGGCGTGGGGCCACCCCAGTGGCGTCGCACAGTCGGGCGTCCCGTCGTCGAACACCTGTTCCGGAAGGTAGCCGTTGTCAAGCACCAGCGACCCGTCGTCGTCGACCGCGGCGAACAGCGACCGCGACCGGTCGTAGTACTCGCTCGCCCGGTCGTCGCCGAGAGTCTCCAGTAGTTCGCCCAACTGTGCACAGGCGTTTGCCCCCCACGCCGTCGAGACGGTCCAGACTTTCTCGTCGTCCTGGACGCGCCGTCGCCACTCGTCACCCTCGAACCGGTAGAGTCCGCTGATAGCGTCCGTCTCGCGGTGGAGCCCCGACAGCGAGTTCTCGAAGTGAGTAACCAGTCGCTCCAGCCGTCGGTCGTCAACGTCGGCGACGGCGGCGTACTCCCGGTGAGCCTCCGCCAGCGCAAGCGACCCCGAATCGAGTCGTGCGTCGAGAGTCCCGTCTGGCCGCTCCCGGAGTGCGAAGATGCCCTCCTCGGGAACCCACAACTCGTCGAGGCCCTCGTAGACGGTCTCGGCCCCTTCTCGGGCCTGCTCTCGGAGGGCGTCACCGATAGGGGCACGGGCCACAGAGGCGTACCCCTGCAGGAACGTCGCCGCGGTGTGGACGAACCGTCCGGTCATGTTCTCCCACGCGTTCTGACACTCGATGGGGAGGCCGTCGTCCTCGACGGTTCCGTCGAGGCTGTCGACGGCGAGGGCGAGCGCCGACGCCACGTCGTCGGCCCGTTCGGGGTCGCCGATGCGGAGGTACGCCCCGAGGAAGGAGGCGACGCTGCCGGTCTGGTCGGCCTGATAGTCGACGTCGTCGCCGGCCTCCAGTCGGGCGTGGGCCCACCCGGGCGCGACGTTGCCGTTGTGCGCCCACACGCGGTGGGGCCAGGAGCCGTCATCGAGTTGGGTGTCGAGGTAGAAGGCCGCGCTGTCGGCCAACTGTGCGTCCAGTCCGACCCCGAGGTGGTCGTCGCTTCCAGCAGGAAGCGGGCTATCTCGGAGTCGTCGCGGAACCACGTGTAGCCGTATCCGCCGGTGTAGACGTAGAAGGGATCCATATCCGGGCCGGCGATGTGGGCACCGGTTTCGGCCGAGAGCAACTCCAGCACGCGGAGGTCCGCGACCGCGAGGTCACGGCGTGGGACGCTCTCGGGGACTGCGACCGCGTGCTCCCGGGCGAGTGATGCGAGCGAGTCGCGGTCGCCGTGCTCCGCCGCGGCCGCCCTGACCCGGTCGAGGGCGTCGCTCCGGGCGTCGTCCTCGGTGTCGACCAACAGCGAGACGACGGTGGTCGAGGCCGTCCCGTCCTCTACGTCGAGGGGTACGTCGAGGACGACGGTCCCGTTGAGCAGGGCGTCCTCGTACTTCTCGCCGCCGGTTTGGGAGCGTGGGTAGGTGACCGTCTCGGAGAAGGCCGCGAGCTCGTCGAACTGCTCGGGCAACTGGCCGTAGACGGCGTCGACGCCCGTGCTCGCGGTGACGAAGTTGTGCTGGCGGTCGTGGTGGACCTCGACGGCGTCCTCGTGTTCGAGTTTGCCGAGGCGGCTCTCCTGCTGTTCGGGCGTGAGATCGAAGAACGCCTGCAGGCTCGGAGTCTGTGGGAACTCCCCGTCGACCTCGAAGTGGGTGTAGTGGAGTGCGCCGACGGTGAGGTCCGTCTGGGTGACGGTGAAGCGGCCGCCGTCGTGGACCGTCTCGACCATCGCGGTGTCGCCGACGTACCGCTGTGTCGTCGTCTCGATGTCGTCGAACCACGCGCGACCGTCCAGCGTCTCGACGCCGAACCGGGAGCGTTCGACACCGGCGAGGCCCGAGACGGGGTAGGAGTAGTCCCGATGCCACCCCTCACGGGAGACGTAGACGAGGCGTTCGTCGAGTCCGGAGAAGGTGCCCTCGACCGACCGGCGCTCGCCCGGGAACTCCCGGGCGCTGTCGCGTCGCCGCTTGTAGTCGTCTATCGCGCTACGGAGCGTCATGCTGGTTGGTCCGGTAGAGACTGTCTTAAGACTGGCGTCAGGTCGATATCAGACCCCGGAGTGTTGCCGGTCGGATACCGACGGCTATCGGTTCGTCGCTCGAAAAAATCCCTGGCCGCGGTGGCCGCGCTAGCTCGTGTAGGCGTCGAGCACGTACTCGCGGGCCATCCGTCGGGTGTGGTAGTAGGGGCCGTTGAACGAGATGGTGTTTTTCATGATCGTCGTCCACTTCTCGCGGTCGTTGTAGTACATCGGGACGACGGTGTTCTCTAGCTGGTCGTAGAGATCCATCGCGTCCGTGCGGTCCTCGTCCTCGGCGGCCGTCTCGTCGGGTTCACTCTCCTCGGGCTCGGGTCCGATTTTCCAGCCGGTCTCGTTCTCGATGTGGCCCTCGACCCACCAGCGTCGAGCGTGCCGAGCTGGGGGATGCCGTTACAGGCAGCCTTCATCCCGGAGGTGCCACAGGCTTCCAGCGGCCGTCGCGGGTTGTTGAGCCACACGTCGACGCCTTGGGTCAGCTTCCCGCCGACCTCCATATCGTAGTCCTCGACGTAGACCACGTCGATGACGTCGTCCAGTTCCCACGCGTTGTGGAAAATCTGCTGGATGAGGCTCTCGCCGTCGGTGTCGCCGGGGAAGGCTTTCCCGGCGAAGATGATCTGCAGGTCGCCGACCTCCTCGGCGATGTGGCGTAGGCGCTCGTGGTTGTAGAACAGCAGGTCGGCGCGCTTGTAGGCCGTCGCCCGCCGGGCGAACCCGAGCGTGAACGTCTCGGGGTCCAGATCCGAGCCCGTCCGCTCGTTGACGAACTCGATGGTCTCCCGTTTCTGGTCCATGTGGGTCTCCCACAGTTCCTCGTCGGGGATGACCATCGCGTGTTTGAGCTTGTAGGGGTTCTCCTGCCAGCCCTCCAGATACTCGTCGTACAGGTCGATGTAGTCCTCGCCGATCCAGAAGGGCACGTGGATCCCGTTGGTGATCGCGTCGATGTCGTACCCCGGGAACATGTTCCGCGAGACCTCCTGGTGTTTCTTGGCGACGCTGTTGGCGTACCGCGAGAGGTTCAGCGCGAGGAGGCTCATGTTGAGGTTCTCCTCGTGGCTGTACTCCCGCAGGGTCTCCTCGGGGACGAACTCGCCGAGGACCTCGTTGACCATCTCCCAGCTGAACTCGTCGTGGCCGGCCTCGACCGGCGTGTGCGTCGTGAACACGCACTGCTCACGAACGGCCTCGGGGTCGAGGTCGTTCTGTTTGAGCAGCTCCAGCGTCAGGAGGGCGGCGTGGCCCTCGTTCATGTGGTACGTGTCGACCTCGTAGCCGAGTTCGTCCAGAATCTTCGTCCCGCCGATGCCGAGGACGATCTCCTGAGCGAGCTGGAAGTCGTCGCCGTGACCCGGACCGTACAGGCGCTTGGTGTACTCCTGTGCGTCGGGGTCGTTGGCCTCGACGTTCGTATCAACGAAGATGATCGGGACCGTGTGGTCGGTCTTCTCGGACTCGACGTCGTAGCGCCAGGCCGTCACTGTCACGTCGCGCCCGTAGACCGGGACCGTGACCTCGACGTCCAGCTTCTCACAGTACTCCTCGACCGGCCACGGGTCCTCCTCGCTGATCTGTGACCCGTCGTCCTCCAGCGTCTGCTTGCAGTACCCACGCTCGTTGAGCTGTGAGACACAGACTGCCGGAAGCTCCATGTCCGCGAACGACCGGATCGTGTCTCCGGCCAGCACGCCCAGACCGCCGCTGTAGGTCTTGACGTCGTTCTCGATACCGATTTCCATCGTGTAATACGCGATCCGTCCGTCCAGATTGGATGCCGACACCATATGCGACCTCTTCGTGAAGCTAAGTACAGTCCTCCCTAAAACCCTTGTTGTTTTATTACAACAATGATAAAACTGTGCAAGAGGGCCTCTGCGTACAGATATGCCGAAAATAGTGTGCGAGACGGCGGCACACATCTCCCGGGGCTGCTATAGGTGTCGACCTCGCCCGATCCGTGGTACTGCTCCTCACTGATGCTCTTTGGCTACTGTCTCTCGCGTGTCTGTAAGGGTCTTTCGGGTTGGATTTGTGGCAGAGACCCCGCTATCCTGCAGTATTGATTGCGCCATCCCGGAACATTCATTGAGTATGCGGTTAACCTTTCACACATATGCACCATCCAGGTCCGCCACGGTTTATGGCAGTCGGAGAAGCCCAAGAACTCGCACCCCGGGACCCCGATCCCGAGGCGTCCTACGACTGGTCGATCCTCGATGCCCCCGAGGACAGCGACCTCGTCCTCGGTGACGGGGACGTCGAGACGTTCGCTCCGGACGCCGCCGGCCTCTACACGGTCGGGCTGGAGGCTCCGGACGGCAGCCACGAACTGACCGCCCGCGTCTACCCCGGCGAGAAGGCGATCACCCAGCGCCCGGGCCGTAGCGGATACAGCGGTTACAGCGGCTACAGCGGCGTCAGCGGCTCCGGCGTCTCCGGACTCAGCGGGAGCGGGAGCGGCGCCGGCTCCGGTCTCGGCTCGAGAGACGGCCAACCGGGCCGTCCCCGGATCACCCTCCACGGCGAACAGGTCGGTGACGAAATCGTCCTCACCGCCGAGACCGACACCGCCCCGGGCGCGCCCGACGAGGACCTCGCCGTCGAGTTCTACGTCGACGACCGCGACGACCTCGAGAACTTCGAGAGTGAGGGCCACGAGGCCCGCGTCTCCCTCGCGGACATCGACGGCTCCGTCCGCGTCCACGCCGTCGCCGTCGGCAACCAGTACAGCGTCCCCGACACCGCCGAACTGTACGCAGACGGCGGCGTCGACCGCCTCAACGAACCCCCGGAGTGGACCGACGGGATGTCCTGTTATGAACTGTACGTCCGCGGGTTCGTTGAACCCGAGGACGACCAGACGGTGTTCGAGGCGATCACCGAGCGACTCGACTACATTCAGGACCTCGGTCTGAACACGCTGTGGTTCACGCCCGTCCTCCAGAACGACGACTTCGACCACGGCTACAACATCACGGACTTCTACTCCATCGCCGACGACCTGGGCGGCGAGGAGCAGTTTATGGAACTCGTCGAGGCGGCCCACGACCGCGGGATGAAGGTCCTGTTCGACCTCGTCCTCAACCACTCGGCCCGCGAACACGAGTTCTACCAGCGAGCCGAGGACGGCGACCCCGAGTACCGCGAGTGGTACGAGTGGGAAGACGAGGACAACGACGTCCCCGGCACCTACTTCGACTGGCCGTACATCGCGAACTTCAACTACGACACTCTCGCGGTCCGTCGTCACCTGCTGGACGCCGTCGAGAAGTGGGCCGAACACGTCGATGGCTTCCGCTGTGACATGGCGTGGGCCGTGCCGCGCCCCTTCTGGCAGGAGATCCGCGACCTCACGAAGGCCCAAGACGGCGAGTTCCTCCTGATGGACGAGACCATCCCCTACGTCGCGGACTTCCACAACCTCTGTTTCGACGTCCACTTCGACGCGGGGCTGTACTTCGATCTGGTCCAGATCGGCACGGGCGACCAGCCGGCCGATCAGATCTTCGACTCCATCCAGAACCGCTACTCCGTGGGCTTCCCGAACCACGCCGGCTTCCTCACCTACATCGAGAACCACGACGAGACCCGCTACATCGAGCAGTGCGGCGAGGACGCCGTCCGCGCGGCCGCGACCGCCTCGTGGACGCTGCCGGGCATCCCGATGGTCTACGCCGGTCAGGAGATCGGCGAACGCCAGCGCCGCGGGCACACCCACTGGGAGTACACCAACGAGGGCCTGCAGGACTTCCACCGTGACCTCGCCCGCACGTGGAACGAGATTGACGCCCTGAAGGTACAGGCCGACTTCGAGGCCATCGACTACGAGAGCGACAACGACAGCGTCACCGCCTTCGCCCGCGACGGCGAGGACGGCCGCTACGTTGTCGTCCTGAACTTCTCGGGCGAGGCCGAGGTCGTCGGCCTCGACGAGGAGGTCGACGCCGTCGACCAGATCACCGGCGAGAACGTCGCCGCCGAGGACGGCGTCACCGTCGAGGACGCCGTCGTCCTGCCGGCCGCGAACTGATCGGTCGCCGCCCTCGTTTCTTCGCCGTTTGTGCCGCGAAAAGAGACGGATCGCCGCGTTATTCGGTCAGCCGGTCGGTCTCGTCGGTCAACGCGTACAACTGCTGGGCGGTGTCGTCGGTCAGTTGCTCCTCCCGGACCCGCCAGTTCCAGTTGTCCTCCTCGGTGCCGGGCACGTTGAACCGCGCCTCGCTGCCGAGCCCGAGGATGTCCTGTAGCTGTGCCAGCGAGATGACCGAGTTCGAGTCCCAGATAGCGCCGAGGATGTCCCAGTTGATGTCGCCGCCCTCGTAGTCGACGGCGTAGTCCAGACAGTCCTGCTGTTCATCGTCGAGGTTCTCGTACCAGCGTTGACGGTGTCCGTGTCGTGGGTGGAGGTGTAGGCCACGGAGTTCTCGTCGTAGGAGGCCGGATGATAGCGGCTCTCGGGGTCACACCAGTCGGCGAAGGGCGCGACGTTCATCCCGGGGAAGCCCAACTCCGTCCGGATGCGGTCCATCTCGTCGGTGACCTCGCCGAGGTCCTCGACGATGATGGGCAACTCGCCCAGCTCATCGCGGACGGCGTGGAAGACGTCCTCGTGGGGGCCGTCGACCCACTCGCCCTCGCGGGCCGTCTCGGCGCCGGCGGGAATCTCCCAGTAGCTCTCGAAGCCTTTGAAGTGGTCGATGCGGAAGACGTCGACCCGTTCGAGCAGGCGCTCGAACCGCGAGACCCACCAGTCGTAGTCGTTCTCGGCGATGCTGTCCCAGTCGTAGACGGGCATCCCCCACAACTGGCCGTCGTCGGAGAACTCGTCCGGGGGGACACCGGAGACGTACTTGGGTTCGCGCTCCTCGTCGAGTTTGAAGCTCTCGGGGTTGGCCCACACGTCGGCGCTGTCTAAGTCGACGTAGATGGGCATGTCGCCGACGAAGCCGACGCCGCGGTCGTTGGCGTACGCCTTCAGCGCGCTCCACTGCTTGTCGAACTGCCACTGAAGGAACCGTCGGTACTCGATGGTGTCTGCTAGTTCCTCGCGGTACTCCGCGAGGGTGTCGGAGTCGCGCATCTTGCACTCCTCGGGCCATTCGAGCCAGCCCTTCCCGTCGAAGTGCGACCGCAGCGCTCGGAACAGCGCGTACTCGTCGAGCCACGCGCCGGACTTCTCCTTGAACGCCTCGAATGCCTCGCGGTCGGCCTCGCTGGCGTCGGCCTCGAAGTTCTCGAAGGCCGTCTCCAGACGGTCCTCCTTGAACTCCCGGACCGGGCCGTACTCGACCGTCTCGGGGTCGAAGTCGGGGCGGTCGATGTCGTCGAGGTAGCCGTCGGCCGCCAACTCGTCGAGGTCGATGAAAAGCGGGTTGCCGGCGAACGCCGAGTACGACTGATATGGGGAGTTGTCGTGGAGGGGAATCGTCGGTCCGAGGGGGCAAAACTGCCACAGCGACTGGCCGGACTCGGCCAGGTAGTCGACGAACGTTCTGGCCGGTGCTCCGAGGGTTCCGATCCCGTCCGGGCCCGGCAGCGACGCGATGTGCAAGAAGAGTCCGCTCTGTCTTTCGAAGTCCATCCGTACTAACGGGCTTCGTTGAGGCGGGACTTGAAAGTAGCCGGTTTGGATCCGTTCGGCCCGCAGGGATGAGGAAAGATTACAAACAATATATGTATTCGGAGGGTGTCAGTAGTAGGTGTAATGTGGGTATCCGTACTGTTCAGTAACTGTCGGCCGGCGGGACGCGTCCGGGGAGTCGGCCGTCGGGTCACGCTGTCGGGGAGCGTGTGGCGATGAACGAAGCCACACTAGAGAGCCGTCTGAAGCAGTTCGGCCTCTCCGAGAAGGAAATAAAGACCTACCTGACCATCTTGGAGAACGGGGAAGCCAAAGCGAGCACCATCGCCGACGACACCGGCGTCTCCAAGCGCTACGTCTACAGTATCTGCGAGAAACTGGAGGACCGCGGGTTCGTCGATGTCAACGACCACGTCGTGCCGACGATGATCAGCGCACGACCGCCCGAGGAGGTCATCGAGTTGCTGTCGAGTCGCTTAGAGGAGATCGAACCCGCACTTGATCAGCGCTTCTCGGAGACGGCGGCCCGGAAACAGCGTTTCGACGTGATCAAGTCCCGCGTCACGGTGATCAAGCGCGTCCGGGAGTACATCGAGAGCGCCGAACAGGAGATTATGGTCGCCATCCCGGAGGGGTACCTCCCGGAAGTCGCCGACGAACTCGCGGACGCCCGCGAACGCGGCGTGATGGTTCTGTTGTTGATCAGCGACGTCGACGAACCGGCGTCGATCCTCGACGGGCAGGACCGACAGGTCTCAAGCGTCGTCCGCGCGTGGAGTCGCGGCCTGCCGATACTGGTCGCGGCGGACGAACAGATGGGCATCGCCTCGCCTGCCGAGATGGTCACACGCTCGAACAGCGACGACCGCGCCATCGCCCTCGTGCAAGGACAGATCGTCCCGATCATCGGCGGGTCGTTCCTGGCGAACTACTGGCCGTTCGCCGAGGAACTGTACGTCGCCGATCCGGTCGCGTTGCCACAGGATTACGGAAGTTTCCGCCACGCAGTCCTCCAGGCGACGTTGCACGACCGCGCCGAGGCGACCGTCTACGCCCGGGCGACCGCCCAACGCGTCGGCGAGGACGAGGAGTTCCGGACCATCTCCGGGACCGTCGTCGACACCCATCAGGGACTGGTCGAACCCGCGACCAACACCATCCCGATCCAGCACTCGCTGGTCATGGAACTGGACGGCGAACGCGTCACCGTCGGCGGCCCCGACTCGTTCCTCGAGGACTACGAGGCCCGCAAGGTGACGCTGGACCACGGCGACTGAGCGTCTTCCGTACTGTTCGGAAGACTACCTCCGAGTACGTATAATTAAAGGATAAGCGTCTTTTGATCTCTTTTCGTCACGCCATATGCTACAATGGCCGACGGAATATGCAGAATACGGTGTAGAAGAAAACGATTGATAATAGGCCGTCTACGGGAGGGAGACAGTTCGTGAGCGGACACGACGACCACGACGGCTGCTGTGGATCGCGGTCGAAACGGCTGACGCCGGCGATGCGTGAGCGGTTCGAGCGCGTCTACGCCCCGGAAGAACTCGGCGGCCGGCGGCGGTTCTTGCAAGCGCTCGGTGGTGCCGCCGCAGCCGGGATACTCGCCGGGTGTTCGTCCTCCGACGCGTCGACGTCCACGGCGGGGCCGGCGTCGCCATCCGGCTCCACGACGACAACCGACGAGTCGGTGACGACGGCCACGGCGGACAGCGACGCTGCCGACGCGACAGTCGTCGAGGGGACGCTCGTCCTCGGCGAGGAGATGGACGTGACCGAGGGCCGTATCCGGATCGAGGACGGACAGATCGAATCGATCACCGAGGAAGGGGTCGACAGCGACCGACTGATCGCCCCGGCCTTCGTCAACCCGCACACGCACATCACGGACGCGACCGCCAAAGACGGTGAACGCGCCCGGAACTTCTCGTGGTTCGAACTGTTCATCGATCCCGGCCTGAAAAGCGAGATCAACGACGCCGCCACCCGTGAACAGAAGCGTACGGCGATGGCACAGACGATGCAGTTTATGCGGGCCTCCGGGACGGGGACGTTCGTCGACTTCAAAGAGGAGGGCATCCCCGGCATCGAGGACCTGAACATGGTCGACGAGGGAACCGCTGTCGACGCGGTCGGTCTCCTAACGGGAGCCATCGACGAGGACGCGGACCTCGAAGCCGAGATAGAGAAGGCCGACGGGTACAACACGTACGCACCCTACGGAGAACAGGCCGAACGGGCCCGCGAGATATGCGACGACCTCGACAAAGTGTTCGCGCTCCACTCTGGCGAACCGGACGCCGACGACATCGACGCCAGTCTGGCGCTGAACCCCGACTACACCTCACATATGGTCCACGCCCGCGAGCAGGACTACGAGACGCTCTCGAACGACGACATCGGCGTGGTCGCGCTCCCGCGGTCGAACCTCGTCATCCTCGACGAACTCCCGCCGCTGGAACGCCTCCACGAGGCGACGACTGTCGCACTGGGGACGGACAACGTGATGCTCAACGCCGCGTCGATGCTCAGGGAGATGGAGTTCACCAGCAAACTGTTCGACGTCACGCCGACGGAAGTACTCAAGATGGCGACGATCAACGGCGCGCGCCTCTCGAAGCGTGCCGACCGGATCGGGTCGATAGAGGAGGGCAAACGCGCCCGGTTGACGGTCTTCGACACGTCGATGGAACTGAAAAACGTCGTTGACCCCATCGCCGGCATCGTCCGCCGGGCGACCGCCCGCGACGTCGAACGGACGATCCTTCGCTGAGTCCGCTACCGTCGGTTTTCACTTTCACCCCGGCACCGAACACTCTTTACGTCAGGGGTGGCAGGGTATCGACAATGACACCGATGCAGTCGACGCTCGGCGACCAGGGGATCGCCGAGGAACTGGCCGAGAGCCAGCGACAGATCTCCATCGCCGAGTTCTTCGAGAAGAACAAGCATATGCTCGGGTTCGACTCGGAGGCCCGGGCGCTCGTGACGGCGGTCAAAGAGGGAGTCGACAACTCCTTAGACGCCTGCGAGGAGGCTGATATACTTCCTGATATATTCGTCGAAATATCGGATAAAGGAGACTACTACCGACTCGTTATAGAGGACAACGGTCCCGGTATTACCAAAGAACAGATCCCGAAAGTATTTGGAAAATTACTGTATGGATCTCGTTTTCACAAGCGGGAGCAGTCGCGCGGTCAGCAGGGGATCGGAATCTCCGCGGCGGTGCTGTACTCCCAACTCACCAGCGGCAAGCCCGCGAAGATCACCTCGCGGGCCCGCGGTCGGGAGGACGCCCAGTACTTCGAGTTGATCATCGACACCGACACGAACGAACCGGAGATAAGCGTCGACGAGACGACCACGTGGGACCGTCCCCACGGCACCCGCATCGAGATAGAGATGGAGGCGAACATGCGGGCCCGCAAGAGCCTCCACGAGTACATCTCCCAGACGGCGGTCGTCAACCCCCACGCCCGCATCGAGTTCGTCGAACCCAGTCTGGACGAACCGCTGAAGTTCGAACGCGCCGATGACGCCCAACTCCCCGCCGAGACCGAGGAGATTCGACCCCACCCCCACGGTGTCGAACTCGGGACGCTGTTGAAGATGCTCGACGCGACCGATTCGTACTCGGTGTCGGGCTTTCTCCAGGAGGAGTTCACTCGGGTCGGACAGAAGACAGCCGACGGCGTCCTCGACAGTTTCCGCGACCGCTATTTCGGCCGCGAGATGGCGTGGCGGCCGCCGCAGGTCCACGAGGACGTCGACGTCGAGGCCGCGGTCAGGGCGGCCGTCGCCAACAAGGGCAAGGAGGCGACAAAGGCCTTCTCGTCGGCGGTGGCCGAGGTCGTCGCCGACGGAGACCGCGTGGCCCACAGCGAACTCCGGGACATCGTCGCGGCGGCGGCCGACGACGTCGAGTCGGAGTTCGGGACGACGTTCGGGTCGACCGTCCGCGAGAAGGCCCTCGACGCGGGCTGGACCGCGTTGCTGGGCGGCGAGGACGACGAGGCGGTCCGCGACCGGCTCTCGGCGGACCTGTACGGCCTCGTCGATGCGGCCACCTCGACGCGGAAAGACGACGCAACCGTCGAGGGGGTCGCCGGCCGCTTGGCGTCGGCGTTCGCCCGGGCGGAGGACCGCCGCCACCGCTACACGCACGCCGACCTGCAGGACGTGGTCGACCGGGCCGCCGACAACACCGAGGAGTACGACGACGTGACCTTCGGTGAGACTGCCCGCGAGAACGTCGTCGAGGCGCTGTGGTCGGCGATGGTGACCGTCCCGGACGACGTGCCGAACGTCTCGGACATCGCGGCCGACCGCGACGCCGCCTCGGAGTTGCTGGAGGCGATGCGGGCGACGGACATCATCGCGCCGCCGACGGGGTGTCTGGCACCCATCACCGAGGACCTGGTGCTGTCGGGCCTGAAAAAGGAGTTCGACGCGGACTTCTTCGCGGCGGCGACCCGCGACGCGGCGGTCCACGGCGGCGACCCGTTCATCGTCGAGGCGGGCATCGCCTACGGCGGCGACCTCGAAGACGGCGGCGCGGTCGACGTGATGCGGTTTGCCAACCGCGTGCCCTTGTCTACCAGCGCGGGGCGTGTGCGACGACGGACGTGATCAAGAACATCAACTGGCGCAACTACGGGCTGGACCAACCGGGCGGCAGCGGTATCCCCAACGGCCCGGCGGTGATCATGGTCCACGTCGCCTCGACGAACGTGCCGTTCACCAGCGAGTCCAAAGACGCCGTGGCCAACATTCCCGAGATAGAGAGCGAGATCGAACTCGCCATCCGGGAGGCCGCCCGGGACCTCAAGAGCTACCTCAACAAGCGCCGCTCGATGCAACAGCGCCGGGAGAAACAGGACAAACTGGCGACCATCCTCCCGGAGATGGCCGAGAAACTCGCGGAGGTGACCGGTCGCCCGGCCTTGGATATCGACGACTCGATAGCCCGGATTATGAACAACGTCCTCGTCGAACGAACCGTCGAGTCGGAGACGGCGACCCTCTCGGTCGAGAACAACACCGACACCAACGCCGACGCTGAGATCACGGCCATCGTCGCCGAGGACCCCGGTGAGGTCACGGACGCGACGGTGCTGGATATGGACGAGGAGTACTACATCAAGTGGTCGCCGACGGTGGGTAGCGGCGAGACGGCCACGCTGGAGTACGGGACCGACGCCGACACGGAGATCGTCGTCGAAGGGATCGACGAGCAGAAACTGACGGTTCAGTCATGAGCACGGACACACCACAACAGGCGGACGCGCGCGAGCGGTTGCTCGCGCTGGCGGCGGAGTTCTACGACCAGTTCGAGGACGGCGACGTCCCGCGGATGACGCTGCCGACCCGGACCAAGAGCAACATCGAGTACGACGAGGACAGCCACGTCTGGGTGTACGGCGACCGCACCTCCACCCGCAGCGCCAAGTCCATCAGCGGCGCCCAGAAGCTTCTCAAATCGGTGTACACCATCGAGTTCCTCGCCAACCAACTGGAGGAGGGACGCTCCTCGACGCTGCGTGAGTTGTACTACCTCAGCGAGTCGTGGGACGTAGACGAGGCGCAGTTCTCCAGTCAGGACGAGTCCAACCAGATGATCGAGGACCTCGAGATCGTCTCGGGCGTGACCCGCGAGGACTTCCACATGCGCCCCGAGGAGTCCGGGGCGACGCTGATGGGGCCGTTGTTGCTCCGCGAGCAGACCCGCCGCGGCGAGCGTGAGATCCACTGTCAGGAGGACGTCGGCGAGGGCGGCTACCAGATTCCGAACAACCCCGACCAGATCGAGTTTCTGGACAACGACGCCGACTTCGTCCTCGCGGTGGAGACCGGCGGGATGCGCGACCGACTGGTCGAGAACGGCTTCGACGAGGAGTACAACGCCCTCATCGTCCACCTCAAGGGCCAACCGGCCCGGGCGACCCGCCGGATCACCAAGCGCCTCCACGACGAACTGGACCTGCCGGTCACGGTGTTCACTGACGGTGACCCGTGGTCCTACCGCATCTACGGGTCGGTCGCCTACGGGTCGATCAAGTCCGCCCACCTCTCGGAGTATCTGGCGACGCCACAGGCTCAGTTCGTTGGCGTCCAACCGTCCGATATCGTGGAGTACAACCTCCCGACGGACCCGCTTAGCGACTCAGACGTCAACGCCTTAGAGTCGGAACTGGAGGACCCGCGCTTCCAGACCGACTACTGGGAAGAGGAGATAGAGCTTCAACTCGACATCGAGAAAAAGTCCGAACAGCAGGCGCTTGCCTCCTACGGGCTGGACTTCGTCACCGACACCTACCTGCCGGAACGACTCGACGAGATGGGCGTCCTCTGAGTCGCGGCCATCGGTGGTGTCACGCCGAGAGGCACAACTTCTTTGGTCGGATAGCCGCGATTGGTTGGTATCATATGGCAGACTCGGGATGGTCCGACGGACAGGTCGAGCCAGAAACCGCGTGGGAGGACCGGATCGACGACGGCGGTCCGGCGGACTCGGAGTCGGACGCACAGATCGGCGAGGAGGATCCGGTCGTCCTCACCGACGACGGGTCCGACCTCCCGCCGCCCGAGGAGTCGGTCATCGAAGACGTGGTGGCGTACTTCGACGACCACGAGAGCGAGTTCGCCACGACGCCCGACCGATCGTTTCTGGAGTCGGACTTTTTCGACTTCGACTACCGCGAGGGCGTCCGCGAGGTCGAGCGCTACTGGGTGAACGAGCCCTACGCCTACGTCGCGGTCCTGTACGACGAAGACACCGACGACCACCGGTATCACGCCGTCGAGCCGACGCTCTCGGAGTACGAGCGCTACGTCCGGGAGGACATCATGGCCGACCTCCGGGACGTGTTGATGCACGTCGACCCCGACACCGACACCAGAGAGCGCCTCACGAGCGAGCTGAAGACGCTGATGGGCCGGTACGCCCACGACGCTCCGGCGGGGTCGCTGTACAAGATCAGGTACTACATCCAGCGGGACCTGCTTGGCTACGACCGTATCGACCCGATGGTCAGGGACCGGCGGCTGGAGGACATCTCCTGTGACGGCGTGGACGTGCCGGTGTACGTCTACCACCGTGACTACCGGGATATGGAGACCGGCGTCGCCTTCGGCGAGCAGCGGCTGAACTCGCTGGTCGTGCGGCTGGCCCAGCGCAGCGACAAGCACATCTCCGTCGCCGACCCGATGGTCGACGCCAGCCTCCCCAACGGCTCGCGCGTCCAGTTGACGCTGGGCCGGGAGGTGAGCACGCGCGGGTCGAACTTCACCATCCGGCAGTTCTCGGACGTGCCGCTGACGCCCATCGACCTGATCCAGTGGGGAACCTTCTCCGTCGAGACGATGACGTACCTCTGGCTGGCTATCGAGAACAACCTCTCGCTGCTGTTCGCGGGCGGAACGGCCTCCGGGAAGACCACGAGCATGAACGCCGTCTCGATGTTCATCCCCCGCAAGAACAAGATCATCTCCATCGAGGACACCCGGGAGATAACCCTCCCCCACGACAACTGGATCCAGAGCGTCACCCGGGAGGGCCGGACCGCCGACAGCGGCACCGTCTCGATGTACGACCTCCTGCAGGCGGCGCTGCGACAGCGTCCGGAGTATCTGCTGGTCGGCGAGATACGGACCGAACAGCAGGTCGCGCTCGCCTTCTTCCAGGCGATGGCGACCGGCCACGCGGCCTACACCACGATGCACGCCGACTCCCCGGAGACGGTGCTCTCGCGGTTGGAGAACGAGCCGTTGAACGTCCCCCGCCAGATGATCCGCGAACTGGACATCGTCGCCATCCAGCGCCAGATATTCGTCGGCGACAAGCGGGTCCGGCGAAACACCGAACTGGTCGAGATAGACCGCGCCGAAGGCGGCGGCGTCGACACGAACCAGGTCTACGAGTGGAGTCCCGACACCGACAGCATCCAAGCGACCAACCGCTCGCGGCAGCTCCGAGAGATAATGTATATGAACGGCTGGGGTCCCGAACGCCTCGAAGACGAACTCAGACAGCGCGAACGACTCCTTCGGTACCTCGTCGAGCACGACATCTCGGACTACGAGTCGTTCCGACGGCTCGTCTGGCAGTACGCCAGCGACTCCCGGAAGGTGATGGCGGCGCTGGACGACGATGACGTCGACCGCCTCCTCGATACATGATCGACCGGACGAACTCGTGGCTGATCCGCCGTACCGGGTGGCTCTACGAGCCGCTTCGCCGCTGGTTTGCCGACAGGGAGGGTCGCCACCAGGGCCTCCGGACGTCGCTCAACAGCGCCCGGGTGCCGGCCACGCTCAGCGGCTATCTCGCCCGGTCGGCGGTGTTCGCCATCCTCGCGGCCGTGGCGGGTGCCGTCACCGGCCTGCTCGCGGCCGTCGTCCTCGCTCGGACCGGCGTCCTCGCCGGACTGACCGGCCCGGACTGGACGGGCGGCGTCGGGGCGTTCGTCGGCCAGTACCGGTTCGTAGTGGTCACGGTCGCGTTGCCGGTCGTGCTCGCGTCCGCGTTCGGCCTCGGCGTCTGGTGGCTGCGGTATTCGATTCCGCGACGACGCGCCCGGGCCCGAGCGCGAACGATAGACCTGATGCTCCCCCACGCGGTCACGTACCTGTACGCGCTGTCCCGCGGCGGCGTCGACATCGGGACGGCCATCGAACGGCTCGCCGACTCGGAACCGACCTACGGCGAGGTGGCCCGGGAGATGGGGATGGTCGTCAACCACACGGAGTATCTCGGCGCGGACTTCATGCAAGCGCTCCGGGAGACCGCCGAGGTGACGCCCAGCACCGCGCTATCCGACTTCTTCGAGGACCTGCTGAGCGTCGTCGAGTCCGGCGGGGACGTCGAGTCGTTCCTCCTGGAAAAACGCGAGGAGGCCATACAGGAGGCCCGAAACGCACAGGACTCCTATCTGGAGAACATGTCCCTGTTCGCGGAAGTCTACGTCACGGTCGCGGTCGCGGGGGTGTTGCTGGGCCTGATCCTGCTGATGGTCATCGGCATCCTCGGGTCGCCGACGCTGTCGATAGTGAACGCCCTCGTCTACGCCGGTATCCCCGCCGTCTCGCTGGTCGCTATCCTCGCGCTGGACCTGCTCCGGGGGCCGTTCTCGCAGTTCCGGGCGACCCGGACGGACATCGGCCCGGAGCGACCCGACCGGCCGGACGACCCGGACGCCGCTTCGTACGCCCGTCGGAAGCGCCGGTACGCCCGCATCGAAGCGGTCCGGCATCCGTTCCGGACGTTCCGCTCGCGCCCGACGGCCGTCCTGTATCTCACCGTCCCGGCGGCGCTGGCTGTCGCGGCCGCGCTGGTCTGGACGGGAGCCGTCGAGCCGACGGTGACCGCGCTGTACGACTCGCCGGTCGCCGTGACGACACTGCTGTTCGTGGTTCCGTTCGTCGTCGCCACGGCACCGCTGGCCGCGTTCCACGAGCGCAGACAGCGCCGCCTCGACGCTATCCACCGGCGGTATCCGGACCTTTTGTCGTCGCTGTCAAGCGCCAACCGGATGGGAATCAGGCTGACGGAGGCCATCGACAACACGACCGAGCGGACCGACGACGTCCTCGCGCGGGACCTCTCGTCGCTCAACAACGAGATCGGTTGGTTCAGTGAACTCGGGGTCGCGTTCCGCCGGGCCGCAAACCGTGCCAAGACTGGCATCGAGGTGCGGACGCTCCGGCTGATCGCCGACAGCAACGACGCCAGCGGGAACCTCTCGGAGACGCTGAGCGTCGCCTCGCGGGACGCCCGGACCCAGCGGGAACTCGTCCGGGAACGCGTCCGGGAGCTGTCGTCCTACACCGTCGCGTCGGCCGTCTCGTTTCTGGTCTTTCTGGG
This sequence comes from Halapricum sp. CBA1109, assembly GCF_009741825.1. GTDB lineage: Archaea > Halobacteriota > Halobacteria > Halobacteriales > Haloarculaceae > Halapricum. The sequence continues at coordinate 15,229 of NZ_WPCA01000007.1, read as the reverse complement.
CGTCGTCCTGATCGTCGATCAGTTCTACTTTCAGGAGGCCGTGGCCGTCAGCCAAGCCGCCCCGACCGAGGGCCCGGAGCTCCCGGCGACCCTCTCGAGTATCGACGTCGAAGGGTTCGAACTGGCCTTCTTCCACTCGGCGCTCGTCCAAGGCCTGTGTGTCGGCCTCGTGACCGGGAAGCTCTCGCGCGGGTCGGTTCTGGCCGGCCTGAAGTACAGCCTGCTGTTGGTCGTCCTCACGGTCGCGGCGTTTACGGTGATATGATGTACGGACTCACACTCCGGCGGGCGGCGGACAGGGCGGCCGACCGACGCGGGCAGTCCGCCGCTATCGGCTTCGTCCTCATGTTCAGTATCGTCCTGTTGCTGTTGGTCGTCCTGCAGGTCACTGCCGTCCCGACGTGGAATCAGGGCGAGGAGTTCGACCACAACGAGCGGGTCCAGGACAGCCTCGAACAGTATCGTGACGGCCTCTTCCGGACGGCCGATACCGGTCGTCTCACCTCCGAATCGGTCGAACTCGGCACCCGCTACCCGACCCGGCCGTTCCTGATCAACCCGCCGGACCCGTCCGGAACCGTTCGGACGACCGCGCCCGGAACGATCACCGTCGCCGGCGCGAACGCCACCGGCGACGCGGGGGCCTACTGGAACGGCACGCCGCGGACGTTCACCACGCGCCACCTCGCGTACAGTCCGGACTACAACGAGTACGGGACGGCCCCGACGACCGTCTTCGAGAACTCGGTGCTGTACAACCGCTTCGACGAGCGCTCTCTCCCGATCACGCCAGAGCGTCTCGTCAGGGGTGACGACATCACGGTCGTGGCGCTCAACGGCACGCTCGACCGCGGCGGGTCCGGCACCTACGACCTGGAGGCGGTCCCGCTGAGCACCTCCGAGACAGTGACGACCGTCCGCTCGAACGGCGACCTCGAACTGTCGGTGCCGACGCGGCTCTCGGAATCGACGTGGCGTGACCTGCTGGCGGCGGAACTTGACACCAACGACGGCCGCGTCGACGCCGACTCGCTGTCCGTGACGCCCGGGGACCCCTACGATATGCTGACGCTGACGCTGGTCCCCGGGACGTACGACCTCCGGATGGCCAAGATTGGCGTCGGGTCGCGGCTGGACGAACCCGACGCCCACTACATCACGGCCGAGGGGCCGGCCGAGCGACAGGTCACCCCGGGCGCGGCCGAGCGTCTCACCTTCGTCGTCCGTGACCGCTACAACAACCCCGTCAGCGGCGTGCCCGTCGACGCCTCGAAGCCTCCGGGCGCGGTTGGGAACCTCACGGCCGTCGACCCCGTCACGGACTCCGACGGTCGGGCGGTGTTCCGCTACGAGGGGACCGACCCCGGAGCGGCGACGGTCACGGCCAGCTTTGACAACGACACGGACCCGATGCGGACCGCGTCGGTGTCGCTCACGACGAGCGGAGGGATTCCGGGCGGCGATGGGACCACGGGCGCCAACGCGTCCCTCGGCGTCGAGTGGGTCGCGCCGAGCAACGGCACGGACGACCGCTACACCTTCGACGCCGGGGCGAACGACGGGACGGCGACGCTGACGGTCGAAAGCGAACCGCTCGTCGCCGGGATGGACGTCTCCTATCTCGTCGACAACGAGAGCGTGGGCACCGTCGCGCCGGAGTCGGGGACGACCGGGCCCGACGGCCGTGACTCGGTCACCTTCGAGGCCGCCGACGACGGGCCGGTGTCGGTCTACGCGGTCGGCGGCGGCGACGCCGACGAGATGGTGATCACGGTCGACAACACGACGACCGGGGCGAACGCGGCCCCGACGCCGAGCATCGCCTACTCGCCCTCGCGGCCCACGACTCGCTCGCCGACCGAGTTCGACGCGAGCGGTTCGACCGACCCCGACGGCTCCATCGTCTCCTACGAGTGGGACTTTGGCGACGGGACGACGGCGACCGGCGAGACGGTCAGCCACACCTTCCCGAGTCCGGGACAGTACACCGTCACGCTCACCGTGACCGACGGCGACGGGGCGGTCGAGACGATAACGGAACGTGTGTCGGTCAACGCTGGCCGCGGCGGTGGCTGAGGCTGGCGGTCACCCGCTCTCGTCTAACGCGACCGGGACGCCCGCCCGCGCAACGTCGGTGGCGAACGCGCCCGAATCGGTCTCCAGCGCCTCGAAGGTGTTGTAGTGTATCGGGACGACCAACTCGGGCCGGAGGTCAGCCGCCAGTCCGGCGGCCTGCTCGCGGTCCATCGTGAAACTGCCGCCGATGGGCGGGAGCAACACGTCGACGTCCAGTTCGGCGTGACCTTCCAGCACGTCGGTGTCGCCCGGCCAGAACACCGTCAAATCGCCCAGCGCGAGCAAGAATCCACAGCCAAAGCCCTCAGGGTGGTAGGGGTCGCCGCTCGGCCGGACGTGGTCGCCGTCGGGGTCGTTGTACGCCGGGACGGTCCACATCGGGACGCCGTCGACCGAGAGGTCCTCCTCTTGGCTCACCCGGCGCAGGTCGTAGTCCAACTCGACCGGGCGGCGCACGTCTCGGTCGGTGTCGCGTCGGTTGACGCCCTCGAAGACGACGACGGTGGCGTCGTCGTCGGCGACGCGGTCGATGGCGTCGTCGTCGTAGTGGTGGACGTGCGTGACACAGACGATGTCGCCGTCCTCGGGACGGTAGTCACGGCTCGGCGGGTGGGCGATACCGGGCGTGTCCGGCTCCCACTCGCCGGTCAGGACGCCGTAGCGGCCGGGGTCGAGGTAGGCGACGACGTCCTCGTGTTCGAGTCGAACGGTCGCGTAGCCGAGCCACTCGATACTGAGTTCGTCGTGGACGATGGTCATACACGGAGGATGGCGGGCCGTCGGTAAAGTGTCTCCCCTACCGCACGGGACGTGCCCGTATCGCGGCGGGCGGGAGACGGTCGGCGGGCGTCGTCCCGTTGTCGGCCGTCGTCGTACTCGCTCCGTCGGTCGACGGCGCGTCGTCCGCTCCGTCGTCCGTCTCCGGGGTGTAGGTCACTTCGGCGGACACCGACACCTGGAAGCCGGCCTCGGGGTAGGCACCGTCGGTGGCGTTGCCGTCGAAGGCCTCGTTGTCGTTTTCGTCCAAGTGGGGGACGGCGTAGACCGTCACCAGGTCGCGGGACGGCGGGCGGTCGAGTTGGATCCGCACGTCGGTGTGCGTGCCCGCCGGGAGGTACTCCGAGTGGCCGAGCATCTCGCCGTCGGTCCCGCCCTGCCGGAGGACGACGAAGCCGCCGTCAGAGAGCGAGGCCGACTGGACGGTCATCTCCTCCCCGGCGGTCGTCTGGTCGACGAAGTCCATCGACGCGACGGGCGAGGAGAGCAATAGGAACGCGACGTAGGCGATGCCCAGCATCGCGGCGGCGTGTTTCGCGCCGTCTTTGACCGTCCCGTCGCCGAGTTGCCCGGCGATGAACCCCGAACAGATGGCCTGTATCATCGCGGCGTGGAAAAAGACGAGCGTGTAGGCGGCCTTGTCGACCGATCCGATCCGGGCGAACTGCTCGACGTTGACGCCCAGTCGGTTGGTGCTGTCCGGCGTCGGGACGGTGTTGGGGAGGCTCGGCACCAGCACCTCCTTGACCGCGACGATGATGACGAGGAAGACGGCGAAGGAGATGTAGATGACCACGAGGTAAGTGAACATCTGCTGGCGGCGCTGGCGGCGCAGTCGCATGTCCGAGCGGGCCTGTTCGGAGGCGATGCGCAACACCGGCCCGAGGCTCCCGCTTGCCCGCATCGCGTTGGTCACCAGCGTCACGACGCGGGCGATAGAGGTCGTCCGGACCCGACGACCGAACCGGACCAGCGCCTCGTCGGTGTTGGCGCCCATCGTCACGTCCGCCCAGATGCGCTCTATCTCGCTCGTGAGGACGCCGAGGTCGGTGTCCCGGATCCGGTCGAGGCTCTCGACGATGGACATCCCGGCGTCGTTGAGGCTGGCGAGGCGTTCGAGCATCTCCGGGGTCGCGGCCTCGATGCGGTCGATGCGGCGCTTGTACAGTTGTCTGACGACGGCGAAGGTGCCCAGCAGGAACAAAAGCGCTTGGATGAGCACGTCGTCGAGGACTCGGATGCTGACTCCCTCGCTGGCGAGGGCCGCCGGACCCCGGAGGACGACCCACAGAAGCGCCAGCGGGACCGTCACGTAGAGGATGCGCGTCGGGTGCCACAGCACCGTCTGTAACGGCTGGCCGAGGATGCGTTTGACCCGTCGGAGTCGGTCGTACAGCGCCAGTTGGGCGAGGTTCTGCTGGATGCCGGCGGTGGTCCCGCCGTCGGGGCTGGTCGTCTTGGTGTCCGGGGCCGTCAGGCTCGGGTCGCGACCGGTCGCGTCCGTCTCCGGGGCCGTCGTGCTGGGACTGTCCGTCTCCAGTTCGGAGACGCCGGACTCCCGGGCGACGCCGAGTTGTTCGAGTTTCTGCATCAGGAAGACGACGAACCCGGCGTTGGCGAGGGGGATGATGAGGTAGACCAGCAACTGGATGAAAAGCAGGGTGTCGGTGGTCGTCAGCCCGAACACCAGCAGGATGGTGATGAGGAACAGCGACCCGGCGACCAGCGTCGTCACGTACGCCTCGGCGATGGTCGCCAGTAGTTCGAGAATCTCCTCCTGCCGTTCCTCGGCGTCCTCCTGGAAGCGGTCGTACTGCTGTTCGAGGAACGCCGGGAGGCTCTGGCCGCTCTGGAGCACCGACGCTAGGTTCTCGGTGAAGGTCTTCCACTTCTCGCTGGGCGTCCGGTAGCTCACCCGGCGGACGGCGGTGATGATGTCAGTGTTGAAAAGCGTCATCTCCCGGACGCCGACGTTGACCTCCGCGGCGGCCTCGCCGTAGATGCTGGTGTTGTCACCGAGCGTCCGCATCACCGTCGGGAAGGCCGTCCCGCCACGAGAGAGCGCGTACATAAAGGCGACCGTCCGGGGCAGGGCCTCGTTGATCGAGCGCCGGCGGACCTCGGCGGTGCTTTTGGGCAGTTGCCACCGCATCACGTAGGTCCCGGTCGCGCCGAGGCCGCCCAGCACGAGCCCGGAGACGACGTACAGCGCCGCCCGGGCCTCCGTCGAGAGGACGATTTCGAGGTTCGGGTTGCCCAGCACCTCTCCCATCACCGAGGGAAGCTGTGCCAGCAGTGCGGTGACCGCCGGGAGGACGATCAGGACGCCAGCGATGAGGTACACCCCGACGATACCGAATATCCCGCCGACGACGACGGTGTACAAAAGCGTCTTGGCGGTGTAGACGCGGTAGGTCGTCTCCGAGTAGGCGGCCTGTAGGGTCCGGCGGCGCTCGACGGAGTCGGTGACGAACCGCCCGAACCAGAGGCTGGCCAGTCGGGAGAGGACCCGGTCGAACGCGGGGACGACCGCAGCCAGCGAGAGCAGTCCCGCGAGGGCGGCCGCGACCGCCAGCGGGAGGTAGCTGGTGACGGCCATGCTACTCCTGCACGTCTGTCTCGACGTCGCTCTCGGCTATCTCGTCCATCAGTCCGTCCTTGTCGGCGTAGTAGTAGTTGACCATCGACGTGAACCGCCGGTAGTCGGTGATGTCCTGCTCCTGGAGGTACGCCAACACCCGGCGGCGGTCACGGAGTTCGCTCAGCAGTTGCGAGCGAGTCCACCCGCGGTCGTCGGCTATCTCCTCCAGCAGGTCGGAGTTGCGCTGACGGAAGCTGTCGTCGTCGGCCTCCCACGAGAACGTCTGGGAGTAGTCGAGTTCGCCGGTCCGCTGGTCGATGCCCTCTATCTCGGCCAGCGTCTGGATCCGACGGACTCGCTCGTCGTCGTGGCGGGTCAACACCTGCACGCAGAGCAAATCGAGGCTGGCGACCATCGGCCGTGGGACGTTGATGGGGTCGTTCTCCAGCCTGTTGATGACCGTCTGGACCGAGTCGGCGTGCATCGTCGAGTAGGTGGTGTGGCCGGTGTTCATCGCCTGGAACAGCGTCACGGCCTCCTCCCCGCGGACCTCGCCGACGATGATGTACTCTGGTCGGTGGCGCAGCGCCGACCGCAGCAGGTCGTACATCGTGATGTCCGTCTCGTCGAACCGTTCGCGGGTGACCGAGGACAGCCAGTTGTCGTGATACAGCGACAGTTCGCGGGTGTCCTCGATTGTCAGTACCTTCGCGCGCGGCGGGATGAACATCGAGACGGCGTTCATACTCGTGGTCTTGCCCGCGGCGGTCCCGCCGGCGAAGATGAGCGACTTGTTGGACTCGATGGCCAGCCACAGAAACGCCAGCATCCGGCGGTCGACGGTGCCGTAGTTCAGCAGGTCGACCGGCGTGAACGGTTCGTCGGCGTACTTCCGGATGGTAAAGGCCGACCCGCGCGGCGTGACCTCCTTGCCGAGCGCGAGTTCGATACGGGAGCCGTCGGGCAGCGTCGTCGAGACGACGGGGTCCGAGACGGAGATGTGCCGGCCAGAGCGCTGGGCCAACTGGATGACGAAGTTCTGGAGGTCCCGTTCGTCGAAGGTGACCGAGGTGCCGATGTCGGTGTACTCGTCGTGGTAGACGAAGATGGGCAGGTCGGCCCCGTCACAGGAGATGTCCTCGATGGCGGGGTCGTGCATCAGCGGGTCTATCTTCCCGTACCCCTGGAACTGCCGGTAGAGGTAGTAGAACAGGCGGTAGAACGTCTCGACGTCGACGTCGACGCCGTACTCCTCCAGTCGGGTCTGTAGCTCCTCGGCCAGCGCCGACTCGGGGTCGTCGCTGAGGTCCTCGCGATACAGAAGCGGGTCGCGGATGTCCTCGAACAGCCGTTCCAGCAGGTCCCGTTCGAGTTCCGACAGCGTCGGCTCGACGACTTGGTAGTGGTACTCGTTCTCCTCGCGGTCGAGGTTGATCGAGACGAAGGCGAAGGGGGCGTTGACCCAGTAGCGGTCGACCTCTTCCATCCCTGCTCGGCCGTCGAAACTCACCAGTGGCTGGTGCCGGTTGGGGTCGTACCGCTCGACGTCGACGGTCGAACCGGTGATAGCGCGGGCGGTTCGACCCAGCCACGAGCGGAGACTCCCGAGCGGTCCGCGGTCGATGGTCGACTCGGAATCTGCCATGATGGGGGGTCGGGGGTGGGTCCCCGAGCGTCGTTGTCACAGGGATACCGCCCCCAACTACTTAAATTGGCAACCCCCGTCGGGCGCTCGGTCACGTCCGTTCGACGCGGAGCAACGCGACCGACAGCGCGCCGATGATCAGGACGCGACGGGGATAGGGATGCCGCCGAGGTCACGGTCGAGAACGTACAGCGCCGAGCGGCGGCGCCGGCCACCGCGGCCGCGCCGAGGAGGCCGCCGACCAGCCGGACCGGGTCGACCGAACTCCGCTCGGTGAACCCCTCCTCGTCGCGGTAGAGCGCGATGCTGACGGCGAGCGCGACCAGCAGCGCACCCGCGGCGACGAGCCACGCGACGCTCCCCAGTAGCATGAACCCGTCGTACGTCGAGACGGCGCCCAGCGGCGTCGCGACGTAGACGTCCGCGAGGACGTTCGTCCCGGGGTACAGCTGGTCCATCACGCCGTCGGGGCTGGTCCGGCGGCCGTCTATCTCGAGGACGACGGGGGCCCGGAACTGGAGTTCGAACAGCGACAGACGGACGATGGTTATCGTGCTCTCTAGGGGCTGTGTCGGGACCGACGGGTGGTAGACGACGTTCCACGGGAGTACCATCGAGAGCCACGCCGACACGACTGCGAGTTCGCCGGCGTACTCCGATTTGACCCAAGCCATTACCCGTGAACGTGCGGGCCGGCGGCCTAAAGCTGTCGCTGTCGGCGTTACGTTCTTCCGAACAGACGCCGTACGAACCATCATCGAATGAGGCGCGAAGATCTCACCGTCACGATAGAAGACGGCACTCCCCCGACGCTGCGCGTCACCTGTACGGGCGCGGCCGAATCGTTCCGGGCACGCCTCGCGGACGACGGCGAGGCCCGCGACGCGACCGACCTCGACGTCGCCTACCGCCGAACGCCCGAGGAAGCCGACCACGACGGCGTCGTCGGCGTGACCGACCGGCTGACCGGCGCGTTCGTCTTCGAGGCCACCGCCGAGGCGGACGCGATAGCCACCCTCGTCACGCAGGCGACGGCGACCGACGGGGACGACCCGTACTACCGACTCAGTATCGAACCCGGCGACGACGACCCTCTCGTCGCCGAGAAACAGACCCTTCTCGTCTACGACAGCGACGGCAGTCTCGACCGGTCGGCCAGCCTCATCCCCGGCAGCGTCGAACTGTGATCACACCCGGTCGGCAAGCGCCGGGAGCGCCTCCGTCACGTCCGCGCGGATGTCGTACTCGGCGCGGCCCGAGACTGGCGTCGATTCGAGATTGATCACCGCGAGCGCCGCGCCGGACTGCTGTGCCCGCTTTGGCAACCCGGCCGCCGGCTGTACCGTCAGCGACGACCCCACCGCCAGCACCACGTCCGCCCCGCCCAGCAGGTCGTAGGCCTCCAGTAGCGGGTCGTCGGGCATCGACTCCCCGAACAGGACCACCGCCGGCTTGAGGACGCCGCCGCAGTCACAGGTCGGCGGCCGCTCGCCCCCGCGGGCGCGTTCGACGACCGGACCGGCCGGCTGCCGCGCCTCGCAGTCGACACACTCCACCTCGCGGTTGCTCCCGTGGAGTTCGACCACGCGCTCCGTGCCGGCCCGCTGGTGGAGGCCGTCGACGTTCTGGGTGACGACGCCGTCTACGTGGCCGGTCGTCTCCATCGCCGCCAGCGCCTCGTGGGCGGCGTTCGGGGAGACGTCGCCGTCGCCGAGCATCGCCGCCCGGAGGTCGACCCGGTCGGCCCAGAACCCGGCCGGGTCGGCCTGGAACCGACGGAAATGGAAGTCCCGCTGGTCGAACCGCTCCCAGATACCGTCCTCGCCGCGGAACGTCGGCACGCCCGAGGGCGCGGAGACGCCGGCCCCGGTGAGCGCAACTGTCCCGTCGGCGCTCCGTATTTCCGCCGCCAGTGCGTCGAGCACCTCGTCCATACCCGGTCGTAGGTCCCGGGGCAGGAAGTCGACTCCGGTGGCGTGCCGCCCGCCGGTTTGGCCGTCTTCGCTCTCGTATCTCTAGCATTTTATAACGTATAGTTACTGGAGGTCGGCAATTATCGTGGTAAAATGTGCTTATACGTATAGAATCCTAAACTCCGTCAACTGATGCTCGATCGATCACGCGACGACGGCGAGAAGCTACCGTCGCCGTATAGAACGACTGACAGCCCTGGGACCGCGCCCGGCGAGATTCGGGTGTGTGAGATATGCGGCAACCAGCGGCGCTGTTTCGACCGCTTCGATATGATCACCTGCCAGTCGTGTCAGGACACTTATCTCCCGTCGAAGGGGCTGCTGCTTTGACATCCTCCCCGCCCTGAAGGGCGGGGCTTTCTCCTCGATTCTCCGTAACCGCCCGACGCCGATACTTTTGACCGCCCGTCCCGTTTTTGGGCCCGAAGATGACCGCCCGTCGACCGTGTGTGGGTCGGTCGCAGGTCGAAAGACCGGGATTTAAGCACGCGCCAGTCCGGGGTTCGTGTGATGAAGCTTCACGAATATCAGGCCAAGCAGGTCTTCTCCGAGGCGGGGATTCCGACACCCCCGTCACAGCTCGCCCGGACTGCCGACGAGGCGGTCGCGGCGGCCGAGGAGATCGGCTACCCGGTGGCGATCAAGGCACAGGTACAGGTGGGCGGCCGCGGGAAGGCCGGCGGTATCAAACTCGTCGACGACGCCGAGGAGGCCCGGGAGGCCGCCGAGGACATCATCGGGATGGACCTCAAGGGCATCCACGTCGACCGCGTCCTCGTCGAGGGCGCCGTCGACTTCGTCGACGAACTGTACGTGGGCGTGACGATGGACCGCGGCGAGGGCGAACCCGTGGCGATGGTCTCGACGCGCGGCGGCGTCAACATCGAGGAGGTCGCCGAAGAGGACCCCGAGGCCATCGCGCGCGAGCACATCGACCCCGCCTTCGGGATGCACCCCTATCAGGCCCGGAAGGTCGTCTACGAGGCTGGCGTCGACCGCGAGGTCGCAAACGACGTGGCCTCGATCCTGCGGACGCTCTACCAGTTGTGGGACGACCGCGACGGCGCAGACGCCGAGATCAACCCGCTGATGGTCACCAGCGAGGGTGAGGTCGTCGCCGCCGACGCGGTGATGAACATCGACGACGACGCCCTGTTTCGCCAACCCGAACTGGCCGAGATGGAGGACGACGTGGCCGACGACGACAGCCTCGAAGCCAAGGCCGAGGAGTACGGCTTCGACTACGTCCGCCTGTCGGGCAACACGGGCATCATCGGCAACGGTGCCGGCCTCGTGATGACGACGCTCGACCTCGTCGACCACTACGGCGGGTCGCCCGCGAACTTCTTGGACGTCGGCGGCGGCGCCAAGGCCGACCGCATCGCCAACGCCCTGGATATGGTGTTCTCCGACGAGAACGTCGACGCCGTCGTCTTCAACATCTTCGGCGGCATCACCCGCGGCGACGAGGTGGCGAACGGCATCAATCAAGCGCTCGAACAGTTCGACGAGATACCCAAGCAGGTCGTCGTCCGCCTCGCCGGTACCAACGCCGAGGAGGGGATGGAGATTCTGAACGAGGACCTCGTGACCGTCGAACACACACTGGAGGACGCCGTCCAGCGTGCCGTCCAGTACGCGGATGAAGCGGAGGCAGAACAATGAGTTCTATCAGACGATTCACTACTCACGACGTTCGTAGCACTGCGACTGATAACTTCATTCTCACCACGGGGTGGTTCGAATGAGTGTCCTAGTCGACGAGAACACGCGCGTCGTGGTACAGGGAATCACCGGCGGCGAGGGGAAGTTCCACACCGAGCAGATGCTCGAATACGGGACCAACGTCGTCGCCGGCGCGGTGCCGGGCAAAGGCGGACAGGAAGTCGCCGGCGTCCCGGTGTACGACACCGTCCAGCAGGCCGCCCGCGAGGAGGACGCCAACGCCTCGGTCGTCTTCGTCCCGCCGGCGTTCGCCGGCGACGCCTGCTTCGAAGCGCTGGACGCGAAGGGACTGGACCTCGTCGTCGCCATCACCGAGGGCATCCCGACACAGGATATGAGTCGGGTCTACCGAAAACTGCGCGAGACCGACACCCACCTCGTCGGACCGAACTGTCCGGGCGTCATCACGCCGGGCGTCGCCAAACTCGGCATCCTCCCGGGGAACATCTTCTCGTCGGGCAACGTCGGGCTCGTCTCGCGGTCGGGGACGCTGACATATCAGGTAGTCGATAATCTCACCGACCGCGGGCTGGGGCAGACGACCGCCATCGGTATCGGCGGCGACCCCATCATCGGGACGGACTTCATCGACGCCTTAGAGCTGTTCGAGGCCGATCCCGACACCCACGCCGTCGTGATGTGCGGCGAGATCGGCGGCGAGGACGAGGAGGCGGCCGCTCGCTTCATCGGTGAGCATATGGACACGCCGGTCGCTGGCTTCATCGCCGGCCGGACGGCGCCGCCGGGCAAGCGGATGGGCCACGCCGGCGCCATCGTCTCCGGGTCCGGGACGGGGACCGCCGAGAGCAAGATCACCGCCTTGGAGAACAACGGCGTGCCGGTCGGCGACACGCCCGAGGAAGTCGCCGACCACGTCGAGGACATCCTGTAGGTCGCTCGCGGCCCGTCTCCGAGCGAACTTTGATTACCACGACTCCACAAGGTAGCCCCAATGACCGACACCGGCAGGGGCATCCGCGTGTTGCACGTCGACGACGACCCGAGTTTTCTGGAGGTAGTCGCTACGTATCTGGAGAACGAGGACGAGGACCTCACGGTGTTCACCGAGGATACCGCCGCCGACGGGGTCGACCGGATCGAGGCCGACGACATCGACTGCGTCGTCAGCGACTACCGGATGCCGGAGATGGACGGCCTCGCCTTCCTCGAAGCGGTCCGGGAGGCCCACCCGGAGATACCCTTCGTGCTCTACACCGGTCACGGGAGCGAGGAGATAGCCAGCGAGGCTATCTCGGCCGGCGTCACCGACTATATGCAGAAAGAGACCGGCACCGACCAGTACACGCTGTTGGCCAACACTATCCGGAACGCGGTCGAACACCAGCGGACGGAGACGGCCCTAGAGGAGAGCGAACAGCGCTACCGGACCCTCGTCGAGCAGAGCCACGACGGCATCTACATTATGTCGGACCGGTCGTTCGTCTTTCTCAACGACCGCGTGTGTGAGATAACGGGCTACGACCGCGAGTCGCTGCTGGGGGTAGACGCCTTCGAGTTGCTCCATCCCGACGACCGCGACCGGGTCGGGGAGATAGCCGCGCGCCGCCGGGCCGGCGAGGACGCGCCCCAGCGGTATCAGGCTCGTATCACACGCGAGGACGGCGAGGTGCGCCACTTGGAGTTCAGCGTCCGACAGATCACCTACGAGGGCGAGTACGCCGTCCTCGGCTCGGTCCGGGACGTGACCGAGCGCCACCGACAGGAACAGCGACTCGAGGAGTACGCAAGCATCGTCGCCCACGACCTCCGGAACCCGCTGAACGTGATCGCCGGCCGGATCGACTTGGCACGCGAGACGGGCGAGGATATGCACTTCGACGCCATCGAGCGGTCGGTCGACAGTATGGAGACGCTACTGGAGGATATGCGCGACCTCGCCAGCGCCGGTGTCCCGGTCCACGAGGCCGGGATCGTCGAGACGGCGGCGGTCGTCGAGGCGGTCTGGTCGGACCTCGACACCGACGGAGCGACGCTGACCGTCGGCGACGACCTTCCGGCGGTCGAGGCCGACGCCGACCGGATCGAACGGTTGGTCGCCGAACTGCTGTCGAACCCCGTCGTCCACGGCGGCGAGGGGACGGCCGTCCGCGTCACGGTCGAGGGGGACGCCATCGTCGTCGCCGACGACGGCGACCCCATTCCCGAGGGAGAGCGCGACCGCGTGTTCGAGGCGGGGTACACGACCGACACCGACCGGACGGGGTTCGGCCTCGCCATCGCCCAGTGGATCGCCGACGCCCACGGTTGGGACCTCTCGGTCGCCGAGAGCGACGGCGGCGGCACGCGGGTCCGCCTCTCGGGGTTGGCCACTGTCTGAGACCCTACCGGCCGTCCGTCTCTCGGTTTCTCCGGCCCGTGTGTGCCGTTCCCAGCGGCTGTGAACGTTCCGGTGTTTCTATATGGGTCGGTGTCGAACTTCAGATTATGACGCACACCTGCCGGAACTGCAAACGGACGTTCGGAACGGAACTGGAACTGGAACTCCACCGGGACACCTGCTCGGCGGGGCAACTCTACTGTTCGGCCTGCGGTGAGCGGTTCACCGAGGAGGCGGCGACACGCGACGGCTGGACGTATCGATGCCCCACAGCCGACTGTGACGGTACGGATATCGGCGACGATATCCACCGCGTATCGGACGCTCGTATCGAGGCCTGACGGCCACTGTTCGGCGGTGTGTTCGCGGTTCCGGTAGGCGTCTCCTCGGTCGCTGTTCTCGCGATTGATAGGCGGGTGCAAACTATACGGTCACCCAGACAGTAGACCGGGACGAATGATAGAGGCCCGTGACCTCCGGAAGGAATACGGCGACTTCGCGGCAGTCGAGGGGAGCACCTTCTCGGTCGAGCAGGGCGAGGTATTCGGCATCGTCGGCCCGAACGGCGCGGGCAAGACGACGACGCTGAAGATGCTCGCGGGGCTGATCGAACCGACCGAGGGGAGCGTCTCCGTCGCCGGCTACGACGCCGGCGAGACGGAGATGCGCTACCGGTTGGGGTTTCTGCCCGAGGAGTCTCCCCTCTACGAGGAGATGACCGCTCAGACGTACCTCCACTTCTTCGCGGACCTGTACGACGTCGACGACGAGACGGCCCAGCGTCGCATCGACGAGACGCTGGACGAACTCGACCTCGAACACCGCGAGCGGCGCATCGGCGATATGTCCAAAGGGATGAAACGGAAGGTCGCCATCGCCCGGTCGCTGATCAACGATCCGGACGTGCTGATCTACGACGAACCGGCCTCGGGGCTTGACCCGTTGACGACGAACTACATCATCGAGTTCACGAATCGCCTGAGCGAGGAGGGCAAGACCATCGTCTTCAGCGCGCACAACCTCTACCACGTCGAGACCATCTGTGACCGCGTGGCGATTATGAACGACGGCGAGATAGTCGCTTCGGGCGACCTCGAACAGTTACAGGCCGAACACGGCGAGACGACCTACCACGTCTACACGACCGTCGAACTCGAAGACAGCGTCGCCAAGAACGGCCGCTATCACCGGGTCGTCGAGTCGATGGACGCCGTCGACCGGACCCGCGAGGCGGCCGAGGCCGCCGGCGGGAAGGTCGTCGACATCAGGACCGAGGAGTCGAGTCTGGAGGAGGTGTTCCTCAACGTCGCCGAGGACCAACGGGCGGCCGCGGCGGAGCAGACGCCACAGCCCGAACCGGAGGCCTGAGCGTGCGGCCGCGCAAGATACTCCGCATCGCGCGCTGGGAGGTCCTGAAAAACGCCGGGAGCCTCGACCGCAAGACCGTCGCCATCGTTCTCGCGACGGCCGCCGTCGTCGCACTCGTCGCGCCGGCGGTCGCCAGTCAGGGCGTCGCGCTGGACGACGGCATCTACCGGGTCGACGTCGACGAGGACAGCCCGCTGTACGACGTCGTCGAGAACGACTCGACGTTCGCCGTCGCAGCGGACGGGACCGAACTCGGCGCGGGCGCCGACCTCGTCGTCAGGGACGGCCCCGGCAGGCGCGTGGCCGTCGACACCGCGAACTCCGACAAGGGGCGGGCGGCGCTGACGGAGCTACGCGACAGCATCGGCGCGTACAACGACGCGGTGATGACCGGGGAGGGGAACCAGTCCGCCGCGTTCCCGGTGACGGTGACGCTCCAGTACGTCGAACGCGACGTGACCGTCACGCTCGGCGACGGGAGCGGGCCAAACGATACCGACACCAACGACACCGACGGGTCCGGCGGTGGCGGCGGGGACGGAACCCCCGGCGGTGGCGGGTCGAGCGGCGACGGCGGTAGCGGCGCCGCAGGCGGTGGGTCCGGCGGCGGTGGCGGTAGCGGCGGTGGCGGCCTCGGCGGCTTCGCCGGTCTCGCCGGCAGCGGCACCCAGAGCGGGTCGCCCTCGGACATCTCCCCGCCGTTTCCTTCCAGTCGCTGGTGCTCGCGTTCGTGTTCGTCCTCCCGC